>NZ_MSHA01000054.1:0-102462 GCF_001940965.1 Bacteroides sp. Phil13
CCGACAAAGTAGGCTTTTCCGTTGTCGTCCCACATTGCAGTACAATCGTCCCAGCCTGCTTCGGCAAGAAGTGGTGTCAGTGGTTCCCACGGACCTTCGGGGTGAGCGGCAGAGGTCATGAAGTACCCTTCGTCGGGTGTACCGAAGAATAAGTAGAAACGCCCGTTATGATGGCGGAGGGTTCCGGCCCACACGCCACGGCCATAGCGGTCCATGCGGGTCCAGTTCAGGGATTCACTTATTTGGGTCAGGTCATTTATAATATTGCTGCATATTTCCCAATTTACCAGGTCTTTGGAATGTAGCAGCGTCATTCCCGGAGAGAACTGGAAGGTGGAGGATATCGCATAATAGTCTTCACCAACCCGGATACAATCAATATCGCTATAGTCTGACGGAATGATGGGGTTCAGGTAGGTACCGTCTTCCTGGTCGCCCCAGTTTTTCCAGTTCCCCCATTCGGTTTGTTGCTGCCCCATCAGGCAGCCGCTAAAATATACGCACAAGATTAGTGCTAATAGGTGTTTCATAATAATTTCTTATTAGTAAATATTCCATTCCCAAATTCCTTTCACTCCCTCTGATATCTTTATCCTGAGATACCGGTATTTCTTGTCCGGTGCATCCGTATGTGGTGACTGTATTCTTATATCTTCATGTCCTCCACAAACTTCCCATATCTTTCCATCATTCGAACCTTCAAGCAGATAGGCATGTCCGGCTGTGGGACGCACAAAGTAGACTTCACTGCGGCGCACCTTCCTGGCTGTTCCCAAATCTGCAACAATCCAGCTTTCATTATCCCTATCAGCCGCCATCCATCGCGAGCCATTGGCCCCGTCTGCTGCAAAAGCGGGAACAAAATATTCTGTTCGGCGGCACAAAGTATCCTTCATCGGTTTGATGTGTAAAGACTCTGCTGTGCTGGACGCATAAATGGTGTCTATCTTTATTTTCTTCTCCCGCTTTACCTTCCGCAAGGCGCCCACTCCTTCCAGAGTAAGTTCGACAGACCGGATAGTGCCGTCTTCATTAAATTCCAATCGGTTTACATAAGTTTGCCGGTTTGTACTACGTCGTCCAAACTCCAGATAAGCGAAATAATAATCATCCGTTCCTTCCGGATTGAATACACAACCATGTCCCGGGCCGAAGACCCCCTTCTTATAATCAGTCGTGGAAATGATATCCTGCTTGGGAAATTCAAACGGCCCCATTGGAGAAACTTTGCTCATCACATAGGCGTACTGATACTTTTCGTCCCCTCCAATGGTGTATAAATAATAGTATATTCCTTTTCTTTTAAAGAAAATGGGTCCTTCGGAATATTCTTTGTGGGGAGTGGAGATCATTTGAATGTCTGAATCCACCGTTATCATATCTTTATTAAGTTTAGCCACATGCCTGCGTCCCCAGAACACATAAGCCTGACCGTCGTCATCAATAAACACCTCGGCATCAATGCCTCCGGGATCTTCTGTTTGTAATAAGGTGGAAATCGTGAAAGGTTTATGAAACTCATCTTTTCCACGGGCCAGCCTGAAAGGACCATCCGGGCTATCCGCTACTGCGGGATACATATATCCGTTTATTGTCGGATAAATATAGTATTTGCCATTGGCAGCGACAGCCTTGCTGGGTGCCCAGTACTTTTCTTTCGCGGCAGAAGGGAAATAAGTACCGTCAAAGCTCCAATGAACAAAGTCCTTTGATTTCCATACCACAGGCGGTCCCGAAGTTTCCAATCCCCGGCCATATCCGTCAGTGGTAGCATAACAATAGAACGTCCCGTTTATTTCCTGAATGCTTGCATCTGCAATCATGTCAGGTATCAAGGCGTTACCGAAAGGATTGTCTGCTCCTGTCTGCGCTGTTAGTGGCTCTGAAATCAGAATCCCTAACATTAAACTGGTAAAAAGACTTTTCTTCATAATATTATAATCGTTTTAGGGTTACACCTGCTTTAAGAAAAAGCAAAGTAAAGCTTTTCTATCAGAATTCTTACTATTCATATAGATGAAACATTCGCTCCATCAGTTTCCATTTCTCAGCAGAGGTGCTTGTAGGTACACACTCCTGAAATTTGGATACATACTCTTCCCATTCTGCTTGTCTGGGTAAATGAGAAAGCTTGTCCATAGCTGTTTCCCAATCGAAGTCAAGCGGTGTTTCTATAATCATGAATAACCGGGAACCTAATATATAGATTTCCATCTCTAAAATACCTACTGAACGAATGCCGGCTCTTATTTCCGGCCAGGCTTCAGGTTTGCTGTGGCACCTAATGTACTCCTTAATTAGTTTTGGATTGTCTTTTAAATCCATAGTCTGGCAATATCTTTTTACCGGGCAATGGTATTCCTTCACTTGATATCCTTTATTTGTCATAATCTTATTGCATTAAAAAACTATATAATAATATAAGTATCCGGAGACAAAGTTCCGGATACTTAACCATACCTATTAATTACTTGTCCATTAAATAAAAACTAATTGTATCCTGTATTCTGTTTGAGGTTCTTATTGACATTCAGATCATTCTGTGGTATTGGGAAATAACGGTTATGAGGTGACCAGGTGCGTTTCTCAAACTGATAATACATGTCTTCATCAACCGGAGAAGCTGCAGTTCCGCTTCCCCGATAATTCCGGGCTTTGGGATCGTCTGATAGTTTAACGCCTGTGAATGTATGGTTCAACTCTTTTTCGGCAATGCCCCAACGCAGTACATCATAATAACGCAGGCCTTCAAAAGCCAGTTCAACCCGCCTTTCTTTGCGGACAGCTTCACGGATTAGTTCCTGAGACATATTGGCTTTTTCAAGCTTTGTTAATTTTACACGGTCACGAATGTCGTTTATTGTAAGGTCGAGAATGTCTTGGTCTACGGCACTTGGTTGAGCTTCGTTCAAGGCTTCCAGATAGCTTAGCAATACTTCTGCATAACGCATTATCGGCGTATAAGTGGGAGTAGCTCCCAAATTGTTGATTATGGAAGGGTCACATCCTTTCTTGGGGCAATAACCATTAAACAGGGCAAACTTGTTATAGTAATCTGAAGTGTTGGCACCTTTGAAACAGTCGTAGGTTATATCATTATATTTGGTTCCCGGATAACTTCCCAATGGCGGCAAGAAGACGGACGCATATAAACGTAAATCACGATTTGCATAGGGGTCATTTTCATCATATACTTCAGATGTTTTTATATCCTTACCATCTGTACAAAAGTACTCTTTGACCAGTTCATTATAAGGGGCAAATTGGTGCCAACCACCGTAAGCAGCCTCAGGATACAAATATTGATAACGTGAATTTGTATATAAGTCCTTTACTCCCATGATGCAGAATATTGTTTCAGGACTATATTCTCCGCCTATCTGGAATAGCTTTTCATAACTATCTTCACCATAACGGCGATCTAGTTCATATGTTCCGGAATCAATGACGCTACGCAAAACAGCAGCGGCTTCCGACCATTTCTCTTGTGCCAGATAGAGACGGCTTAACAGTACTTGTGCTGCTCCTTTCGTGAAACGTCCATATTCTTCCGACGAGTATTTGGTTGGCAATAGATTGATGGCTGCTTTCAAATCAGTTTCCACCTGGGCATAGACGTCCGCTTGTGGAGTTTGTGAGATGGTGTTAGCTTCTTCTACTGACAATGTTTTCAATGGCATCGGTACATCTTTATAATAAAATGCAAGATTGAATAAGAAATAGGCACGCAGGCATTTCACTTCGGCTGACCAGATTTCTTTTTTATCTCCATCCATAGGACAGTCCGTTATATTTTCCAGGAAGACATTGTATTTGGCTATCTGGGTATAGGCGTTTCCCCAATACCAACGCAGATTACCATTAGTGGCGACTGTGTTGGAACTTGCCATCAATGTGGAAAAGTTTTCTTTTTCCGTACCATTTCCTCCGGCAAAGTCTAAATAGAGCAATCCTTGTGGGGTGGCAAAATCATCATGCGACCAGCCGGTCTGGAAACGATAGCATCCGGTTAATGCCAGCATAGCATCTCCTTCACCTGTCCAAAAGCTACCATCAGAAATAGATGAAGGAGGTTCTTTATCTAATAAGTCTGAACAACTTACTGTTACCAATGATAAAGCCAAAGTAACTAAACAGGCTTTTATTATTTCTAATGTATGATATATATTTTTCATATTGTTCTTGATTGAATCGTTAACTTAGAACTTGATATTAAATCCAAATGAATAGATGCTATTGATAGGATAATAGGATGGACCATCTCCTGTAGCAATTTCATTTTCCGGGTCCCAACCTTTATAGAAACTGTTGAAAGATAACAGATTCTGCCCGCTCACATAGACACGTACATTTTCCATTCCTATTTTCTTTGTCCATGTTTTTGGGAAGGTATATCCTATTTGCACATTCTTCACACGCAGGAAACTGGCATTACGTACCCAGTAATCAGAGGTCTGAAGGTTTGTATTATTCATATTCAGAGTTTCCAAACGTGGATATTCTGCCCATTTATTGGGATTTGCTTCTGTCCAGCAATTATCTGCCTGCCATCTCTGGATTTGTCCGCCATTGTAAAATGCATAGGCCATATAAGAACCGATGAGGCGTTTGTGTCCTCCCAAACCTTGCAGTAAAGCGGAGAAATCGAGTCCTTTGTAAGATGCTGACAGATTCAGACCATAATAGAATTTAGGGGTGGTGCTTCCTAATACGGTGCGGTCATATTGTGCATCCACTTTGCCATCAGGCACTCCGTCAGGACCGCTGATGTCTTTGTATTTCACATAGCCCGGTTTTAGGCTTGATTTACCAACCAATTGTTCGGGAGCTGCATCTATTTCAGCCTGGTCTACGAATAAACCATCTGTCTCGTAACCATAAATTATTCCGATAGGTTGTCCCACAATACGGTTATTATTGATTTCTTCAGTAGCACCATTTGCCAGTTTCTCTACGGCATTCTTTACCCAGGTAAAGTTAGGAGAGATGCTAAAGCGGAAGTTACGTCCGATTTGTCCGTTATAAGTAAGATTCACCTCGATACCCTTATTGGACACAGCACCAATGTTTGACTGTCCAACCCCGCGTCCCATTATGCTGGATACTTCTACCGGTGCCAGAATGTCTGAGGTATATTTATAGAAGTAATCCAAAGTACCGGTAAAGCGTCCGTTAAACAGACTGAAATCCAAACCGATATCCGTGATAGCTGTCTTCTCCCAGGTTATTTCCGGATTATTATAAGTTCCTGCGGCAGCGCCGGGTTGCAGGGCGGCAGGATTGCCAAAGGGATAATCTTGTCCAAGGCTGTAAGTTTGTTGATACGGATAGACACCGATGTTTTGATTTCCCAATACACCGTAGGAAGCACGAACCTTCAGATTATCGAATATATTAGAAACGGAACTGTTTTTCCAGAAGTCTTCTTCTGAGATTCTCCATCCGGCAGATACGGATGGGAAGATTCCCCAACGATGTCCGTCTGCAAAACGGGAAGAACCATCATATCGCAAATTGGCTTCCAACAGATAACGGTCTTTCAGTGAGTAATTGATACGTCCGAAGAAAGATAATAATGCGTATTCTTCCAATGAACTGTTATTCGTAGCTGTTGCTTTGTCACCTGAACCTAATTCATACAGATAATTATTGGGGAATGTATTTCTGTAACCTTCTAACCCTCTATTGGCTGATTGCTCTACAGATGTACCTGCCAGTAACTTAAAACTATGATCTTTTATCCGCTTTTCATAAGTAGCCAATGCTTCGAAAGTAGTGTACGTATTGTTGGCTGTCCAGACATTCAAGGAAGCCGGTCCCACAGTCTTGCTTTCATCAAAATAAGTATCCGCACGATAAGCTTTATCATATTTAGTCCAGTAATTAACCCCTGCTTTTCCGATGAAAGAGAGTCCTTCAACAGGAGTGTCCCATTTTAACTGTCCGGAAGCACTGATATTTCTATTGATGTTTTGTACGAAAGATTCACTTGCCAGCCATGCCTCCGGGCTGTAATTGTCCTGATACCCAAAACTGCCGTCAGACTTCTGGCCTGCATAGATAGGACCCTGGCGCACGGCATATCCTATCATCCCATCAATACTTTGAGGCTCTCCATTGGGAGCATTGTATTTATTATTATAGGCATTGATATTCAGGTTGAGGGTAAGTCCTTTGGCTATTTCACTTTTCATCGTGAATAATGCTGTCATACGTTCGTTAGAAGTATTTGCCGTCATACCTTCCTGGTTGCGGTAGCCTATTGATAAGTTGTAGTTCGTTGTGGCATTACCGCCTTGTATGCTGACGTTATGCTGATGTTGGAAACCGGAACCTGACTCCAATAACCATTTCAGATGATTTACATTAGGATAATTATCGGGGTCTGAGCCGTCTTTGAATTTCTGTATCTCTTCAGGAAGGTAGGCATCTTGCTTATCCATATTGCGCATAGCCATATTGTAGTATTCTGCATACTCCCATGATGGTAGGAAATCCGGTAACTCCGTGGGGCGTTGCCAACCAAAAGAATTACTGTATGTGATGGTGGTCTTTCCTTGTACTCCCTTTTTGGTTTCAACCAGGATGACACCATTAGCGGCACGGTTACCGTAAATAGAGGCTGAGGCGGCATCTTTCAGGAAAGAAATACTCTGAATGTCGTTAGGATCTATATCGTCTATATTCCCAGATAAACCGTCAATCAATACTAACGGATCTGTTCCAGCATTGGAGAAGGTACCTGTACCACGTATTTTGACCGTTGCTCCTGTTCCAGGACGACCGGAAGTTTGTAAAACACTCAGTCCCGGTGCTAAACCTGCCAATGCTTGTGCAGTACTCATCACAGGTTTGCTGGCTAAGTCTTCGGCCGATATGGAAGATACAGCCCCTGTCAGATTCACCTTCTTTTGTGTACCATAACCTACGATGACAACTTCTTCCAGCTTCTTCGTATCTTCTTCCATAATGATGCGAAGCTGCTTATTCTCTTCTGCCTTTATCTCCTGAGGAATATAACCTACATAACTGATATGGAGAATATCTCCGGTTTTAGCTGTTACGGTAAACTTACCATCCAGATCGCTGACAGTTCCATTATTGGTACTTTTAACCAATATGCTTACCCCAATCAGGGGTTCGCCAGAAGAATCGGTAACTAAGCCTTTCACATTGTTTTGCACTTGTGCCCAAGTAGCGTTGCTAAGATGACAAACCAATAGGATCATTATGAATCTCATTGGTTGCATAAGTCCATACGTTAATCTGTTTCTCATAATTTTAATTGATTATTGGGTTATTTTTAGGGTATAACAAGAGCTTATCGACTTAAAAAAGCCGATAAATACTCTCTTATTTCTTATGATTTTATTTCTTTATTTTAAAGACGGGAGCTATGTTGTTGAGCTTTTTCTCCGGCAGATTAATGGAAAGCCCTTCTGCTGTGCGGTTGAACCGTACCGGTCCATATCCAAGCAGTTCTACCTTCCTTATCTTTTGCGGAAATAGTTTGCTGTCGGCAGCTAATGATTTGATGATTACATTTCCATTTTCCGGCCAAGCCAGAACCGTGGCATATAAATCCTTCTTGGTTTGGGTAAAACGGATCTCTTGTGCCGTAGCTTTGCTATATGCTCCTTCGTTGAATCCTTGTGCATTGATTTTGATATCGGCTTCGGCTATCGGACCTTCGCCGAACACTTCCCAAGGTCGGGTGCTGTAGATAGCTTCTTTATTGATATTCATCCATTCGCCGAATTCATTCAGTATCTTTTCTTCTTTTTCATCAAACGTACCATCGGCCCGCAATGGAACACTGAGAAGCAGATTACCATTCTTACTTACGATGTCAATCAACAGTTTTGCGACATCCGAGGCTGATTTATACCAGTTATTCTCATAGACAGATGTAGTGTAATGCCATCCGCCAATGCATGAACAGGATTGCCAGGGTCGCTCCATTATTTCGTTGGGTGCACCGCGTTCTACATCCCAGACGATGGCTTTGCGTTGGTTTTCATCCAATATCTTACTCAACATGACGGCTTCTAACTTTCCTTTGTGGGTTGCCATATTATGGTTATAGAAGTGGGCCGCAATCTTTAATCCGGCATCACTGATTGGATAGAATGGGGCTACGGTGACATCAAAATAAATCAGATCGGGATTATAACGGTTGATGGCATCTACGGTACGGTCATAGAAGTTTGTGCAGTATTCCTGAGTAGGCAAGCATGCCCCGTTTCCCCAGGCCCATTGGCTATGAATCATGCCATCCGCCCAGCTACCTTTACTCATCGGATGGTTTTGTGCATATAGGTCCTGAGGGTCGTATCCTTCCCACCATTTACCTTTGCCGTCAGCTTTTGTTAAAGTGCCATCGTAAGGAACACCGGCTTTAGGTCCGTGTCTGTCATAACGTTGGGAGGGTTCGTACCAAGTCCAGGCATGGTCAGCATGGAAACTGATACCAAATGGAAGTTCGTACTTGCGTGCAGCTTTTTCCCATTCCGCCAAAACATCACGTTTCGGTCCCATATTTTTTGAATTCCATGGTTGGTATTTACTGTCCCAAAGGTCAAAATTATCATGATGGTTACCTAAAGCGAAAAAATACTGCGCCCCTATTTTCTTATAGAATGCAATCAGTTCATCCGGATTCCATTTTTCTGCTTTAAATAAAGGGATGATGTCTTTAAAGCCTACTTCAGAGGGATGTCCGTAGTGCTCTACATGATGTTTATATTCTGATGTTCCTTCCATATACATGGAGCGTGCCATCCAGTCGCCCGAACCTTCTACACACTGAGGTCCCCAATGCGCCCATATTCCGAATTTTGCGTTCCTAAACCATTCGGGAACCTGGTAATTCTCCAAAGACTCCCATGTAGGTTGGAATTTACCTTTCATCATAGGTTCGTTCTTTTCTGAAACCGGAACCTGATAGTTCTGGGCAGATAAGGTTCCTATTGAAAGAACTAAAGAGGCTAATAAAATTTTCGTTTTCATAGGTATCAATTTTGTTTCTATTGTACATTGCAAAGATATGTATTAATTAATAGTTGTAATAGGATTAAAAAGTGTTTGTATTAGAAAATATCGATGATATAAACAGGATATATCTGATATGATAGGATAAAAACGATTTTTATATTGAGAATATCGATAATCGTTTTGAATGATAAAGAAATTCACCTACCTTTATCGAGTTACTAAATACGATATACTATGGCACTATTAGTTGATAAACTACACCCTTTGGTATTAAATGTAGGTTTGGCTGTACATAATGCAGATTGGAACTGGAAGAATATAAATAGTCCGTTTACACGTTTATATTATATAACGGAAGGAACTGCTCAGATACAGTTATCAGGAGGTACACAGATATTAAAGCCTAATTATTTGTATTTCATCCCGGCATTCACTGTGCATAGCTATATCTGTAACTCCTATTTCTGTCATTACTACCTGCACATTTATGAAGAACATCAGTCAGATTCCAATTTATTAGATGAGTGGGAGTTTCCGGTTGAGATACCTGCCGGAGATTTGGACCTGGCTTTGTTTCAGCGTCTCTGTGCAATAAACCCTCACATGAGTTTGCCTAAGTCGGACCCTGCAAGTTATGATAATAACTCGATGCTCATGCAGAACCTTCTGAAAAATAAGCAACGGGCATTATGCGACAAGGTTGAGTCGCGTGGCATAGTATACCAATTGCTGGCACATTTCCTGAAACGTGCGCAAGCTAAGGTGGAAACTAAAGATGACCGGATAGAGAAAGCTATTCTTTATATACGCAAACATATCTATGAGGCTATAGACCTGACAACTCTGTCTGAGAATTCATGCTTGTCGAAAGACCATTTTATCCGTTTATTCAAAAAAGAGACTGGTGTGACCCCTTCAAAATATATCAATCAGAAGAAAATAGAAAAAGCACAACTCATTCTGGTAACAGATGAGATGTCTGTAAAGAATGTGGCTTTTTCTCTTTCTTTTGATGACTATTCCTACTTTAATCGTTTATTCAAGAAGGTAACAGGACTTACTCCGCAGGAGTATCGTAATTCTTATCATTAACGTTATTTTAACCGACTATTTTGAAAGACAACCTTAACCCGTTGGCGGAATTAGAGGCTGTTCGGTATTCTGTCAGAGCCGTACCAACAACGGATCAAATCCCTATTTGCTCCGTACCATCTTCGGGTAGAAGTACCTCTATCCGAAGATGCTACGGAGTTGGTATGGACCTGATGTTGCCCAACTCCTGACTTGGTCTCTATTCGGGTATGGGGAGGAGACCGTTAATTCCGCCAGCGAGTGGGAAGAATCCTTGTAACTCATTCTTCAGGGGAAGATGATGCGGTAGTTTCCACTCAGATGCATGAAGGCGAAGAGGCGGAGCAGTCCGTCATAGTAAGCATCGAAGTATCCGTCTTCATACGGCTCGTGTTTTGCGTTCCATAACTTATCTACGAACTCACGGCTTTTCTCGTGAGTGCACATCAGTGAGGCGGCGGCAGAAGTGGCTACCAAGCCTAAAGAGTGTCTCAACGCCTTGTGTTCTCCGGCTTTGAGGGTATCTTTTACCTGCGTACCATCTATGTTGTACTGATCTACGAAGGTATCAATGCCCTGACTGTAGAGAAAGTTCTGGATTTTATTGCCGTATTCCTGTTGCCACTCTTTGTCGGCACATGCCCAAGAGTAATCTAAAGCAATATTCATCGGTACACGCCAGGAGTCGAAGCGGAAAGCATCCCCAATAATGCGGTTATTGTCCAGCAGGCTGCCGTCATAGTTGTTGTAATCGGGGTTCAGACCGGTTACGGGGTGGATGCTTTTATGCAGGTATTCACGACTGCGTTCGGCACATTCACGCCAGAAGTCGGCTCTGCCATCATCGGCCCAGCGTGCCCATACTTCATAGAAAGCGGGTACATGATAAGATGGATCGGTGAAGAGGCCACCCCGTATGTCGGGGACGAAGGTGATGAGCTTATGCTCTACGTTGATAAAAGGCATTACACGGTCTGTACCATCTTTCTCCATGGAACAGTTCAGGATATTCCGGGCTTCGGCAAGGTAGTCGATACCGGTGTCATTTCCCCAACGGTTGGAGGCGAAGATGAGGGCGGTTACATAGTAAAGCTCTCCGTCGGAGGCGGGGCCTTGGGAGTTACGGGTACCGTCCGTCTTGCAGCTCCAGGCGAAGTACCCTTTCAACGGACCTTCCTGGTGCTGCATGTACTTTGTGCCCCATCGCCAAAGGCGGTCGAAAATGTCTTTACGGTCGAACTGGACAGCAATCATTAATCCGTAAGACATACCTTCGGTACGAACATCGTGGTTCTTGATGTCGCTGATGTATGCCATGGAGTCGCCTACTTCGAAGTAAACCTTGTTCGGACCGTAGAATACGCCGTCGAAGACGGATTGGAGTTTGGCATCGATATCTGCCTGTTTGTAACCCATCTCGGCGAAAAGATTCCGGTACTTTTGCGTTTCAAAGGCACCTTTATCCCAAGGCTTTGTAGGGTCTGCCTGGCTGCACGATGTACCGGCGATGAGGCAGAGGAGAAGATAGAATAAGTTCTTCATAGGAGTAACTTTTATAGAATCATTATTTGATAGTGACAGGAATGGATTTTAGCTGTTTCAATTCTGATGTACCGCCATACAGTATTTCATACTCACCTTCTATCGGTCGCATTGTATTGGTACCCGTATCGAACCATTCAAAGTTTTCTTTGCTTAGAGGTATGGTAACCTGATTCGTTGTACCTTTAGCTATCGCTACGCGTTTGAAGGCACGGAGTGCATGCGACGGTCCTTCCTTATCACCCGGACGGCGCAGATATACCTGTACAACTTCTTCACCATCGTATTTACCAGTGTTGCTAACAGGGATGGTTAGAGTGACTTGTTCTCCGTCCTTGATTTCCGGTGTATTCAATGAAGCGTTTCCATATTGGAAAGTCGTATAACTCAATCCATGTCCGAAGGGGAAGAGGGGAGCTTCCGTCATGTAACGGTAAGTGCGTTCTTTCATGGAGTAATCTTCGAAGTCCGGCAATTGGTTGGTGCTCTTATAGAAAGTCACCGGAAGACGCCCGGCCGGGTTATAATCTCCGAATAGAACGTTTGCAATGGCCGTACCACCTGCCTGACCGGGATACCATGCCTGCAAGATGGCATCGCATGTTTTTGTTTCGGGAGTCAGGGCAATGGCAGAACCGGAGAAGTTGACAAGTACAATCTTCTTCCCAGCTTTCTTTAGTTCGGCAAGCAGACGGCTTTGGATAGACGGAAGTTCGATGGTTTCGCGGTCGCCTCCCTTGAAACCGGGGATGTTGACGTGCATTTCTTCGCCTTCCACTGCAGGGGATATACCTCCGGCAAAAATGATGATATCTGCTTCTTTCACCTTATTTATAGTCTGCTTCAGGTCGATGGGAACTTCGCGTCCCATATCGAAATCGAGTGCGGCATCACGGTTGCGGAAAGCAAAATCAATCTTGATATGATATTCTTTTCCGGCTTCTGCCTGGAGGGTGTAGACTTTTGCATTATTCTTGAAGTTCATGCCTGCGGCAACTTCCTTGCCGTCTATGGAGAGTTTTGTTATCCCTTGAGTCTGGAAGCGGAAGGCGATGTCTTCACTCTTGACGGGGCGGAATACGGATTCGTAGCTGGCAGAGAAATCTTGCAGGTTGATGCCAGCTGCAAAGGTCGTGGCACCGGTGGTGATGAAGTGGAAGGGGGTGCTGATGTGATTGGTTACATCCGGTGTTCCTTCCTGTTTCGTATTGTTCCAGTATTTGGCGCTGAAACCTTGTTTGCCATCCATGTTGCATTGCTGGAATACGCTTTGCAAAGTAACGTCGGAGGTCAGGTCGCATCCGGGTTCATAGATGATCTGTGATTCGGGCAAGTACTTGCGGATACCTTCCAGTAGAGTAACGGTATGTCCGGGGAAGCCATTATAGTTACCCCATTGCATTACGGAGTCATTGGCGTTGGGACCTACGAGCGCTACTTTCATACTTTTGTTTAGAGGCAGTATATCTTGGTTATTTTGCAATAACACAAGACTTTCACGTGCCATGCGGAGTGCCAGTTCACGATGTTCCTTACTATCTACTACACTGTAAGGAATCTGTGTCCAGGATACTTGCGAGGGCTCGTCCATTTCGCCCAGCTCAAAGCGGGCTTTCATCAGGCGCTTCAGTGAGATATCTATTTGATTCTCGTCAATCAGGCCTTCTTTTACAGCTTCGGGCAGTGATCCGTAGCTATCTCCGCATTCTATATCTGTTCCGGAGAGTACTGCCTTGGCTGAGGCATGTTGTTTGTCGGGATCGGTTTCATGAGCACCCTTATTGTAGAAGTCACTGATTGCCCAGCAATCCGACACTACTATTTCTTTGTATCCCCATTCATCGCGGAGGATTTGCATTAACAGGCGATTACTTCCACAGCAAGGTTCACCTTCAAAACGGTTGTAGGCACACATCACTTCTTTGACATGGGCTTTTTGAACGAGGTCTTTAAATGCAGGCAGATAGGTTTCCCAAAGATCACGCGGGTCGATGTTCTCGGCATTGAAACTGTGACGGTTCCATTCCGGACCGGAGTGTACGGCATAGTGCTTGGCGCAGGCATGCAACTTGTCATACTTCTCCCCTTCAGGACCTTGCAGTCCGCGTACGACTGCTACTCCCATCTGGCTGGTGAGGTAAGGGTCTTCTCCGTAAGTTTCTTGCCCCCGTCCCCAGCGCGGGTCGCGGAAGATGTTGATGTTGGGTGTCCACATGGTCAACCCTTGATAACGCTTCAATCCTCCTTCTTTGCTGAACTCGGTGGTTTTGGCGCGTGCTTCGTCCGAAACAGCAGTGAATACGTCGTAAAGTAATTCGTTGTTGAAAGAAGCTCCCATGCCGATGGCTTGCGGGAATACGGTTGCCAGTCCGGCACGTCCTACGCCGTGTAGGGCTTCGTTCCACCAGTCATAGGCTTTTATGCCCAGTCGGGGAATGGCGGGAGATGTGTTTTGCATCAGGGCGGCTTTCTCTTCCAGTGTGAGTCGGCCTACCAGATCATTGGCACGCTCTTCCGGGCTTAGTGCCGGGTTCTTGTAGGGAGGTTGTGAACAGGAAAGGAAACACAAGCAAAGGCATCCGATTCCGGTGAGCAACTGAAGTTTCTTTTTCATGATAGTAGTGCGTTTTTATAGTTATTAATGAACTTCTGTTTCGTCATTGTGGATGACGATTACAAAAATAGGGAGAAAAGGGGATTCAAGGGAAGAATCGTATTTCAGATAGTTGAGCCTATGTTACAGATTTCCTTCGGATGTTACATCTTGTTTTGCTGGGGTTACATTCAACGAAAAAATGCCCTGTAACAAGTATTTTTGGGAGGGGATATTGTAAATTGGTAATGTTAGTTTATGCTATCTATTTTCTCACAGCGGATCAGTACTTTCCGTTCATTGTTCAAGGTGGTAGCAAACAGATAAACATTTCCGCCTTCGCCTAACTTAATCCGTTTACGAAGTTCCGCTACTGAACTAGGAAAGTTCCGGACTGTGATATTGGCTTTCTTTATGTCCCCTAATACGGTTTTTAGTTCTTTCTTATTCAATGTGCACATATTGGTTATCCGGAAACTTCTTCCGGGAAAGTTCTCTATCAATGCATTGGAAGTATAGAGGTGGCTGTTGGGGTGCAGCTTCTTTATTTTATATCTATAAGCTATATTGCGGAAAGCACCTGCTTTGAGGATAGATGCATTGGGTTCATACAGATATTTATCTAAAGTATCGGTATATTCACTTGGACTTGATAGTTCCTGTTCGCGGGTGAAGGTGAAGAATTGCCCGGTTTTCTCTATACTGCTTCCATCTTTCGTTTGCAGGTTGATGCAATGAATAGGAATATTTTCTGCGGCAATGGAGTCGTGTGCTAAGATAAGTAAGAGTTCCTTGCACTCATTATTTACAGAAATAATATGCGCTTCCTGTACGTGATTTAAATCCTGAATGGCTAAAGACAAGTCGAGCATAGGGGAGAGCTTCATCATGATGTGGTGTGCTTTTTCGAGCAGTAGGGGTTCCAGTTCTGCTACATTCGGTTCACAGTCGGCAATGGCGACGGTCTTACCGCCGTGTCCGTCGCGACGGGCAGGGTCAATGAATATCCAGTCAACAGAAGACATTTCTTGCAGATGCCGGATGGAGTCTTTGTTTTCTATCCAGATATGGTTCAGGCCCAGTAGCGGAAAGTTATGCGAAGCAATCTCACAAAGTGCTTCCTGTCGTTCCACATAGGTGACGTGATGGAATTTAGGAGAGAGAAAGGCGCAATCTATACCGAAGCCTCCGGTTAAGTCGGTCAGTGCAGCGGATGAAGACTCCGGAATGATGGATGCTTTATATCGTGCCGTAGCTTCAGAGGAGCATTGTTCTAAGGGTAAGTGACGGGGATACAGAATGCCTTCTTCTGCATACCAAGATGGCATTTTCTCTGCTGCTGACTGTCTGCCTGCTATCTGTGTCAGTGCGACAGGCATATCCACATTGGGATACTTCGGTGCTTGCAGAGCCAGGTTGCGTACATCATCCTTGCAGTGTTCACGTATAAAACGAAGGGTTTCGTCATTCAATTCCATAAACCTTGTCGTTTAGTAGTTTCTTTGAAGCCATAGCCCGAAGAAACGGTCATAAATCTGATAGGCCCCTGCCTCTTGCGTGACAAAATCCTTTTCCAACAGCCCTTTTAATGCCGATTGCACGGAGCTGGAAGATGGTAATCTATATTTCTTAATGAATGCACCGGAGGTGATAGCGCTTGCTTTTCCTTCTTTGGTTATGGCAATGAGCAATTCTTTTTGTTTTTCGGGCATTCGGAAAAGGGTTTCGGAATAGGTATATTGAAATGAGCCTATGATTTGGCAGATGGCTTCCTCTACCATCGAAATATCGGCAACCTGATTGACAGGGGTCATGTCATAAAGGGTGTGCAGTACTTTCTGCATGTACCAGGTTATACCATCGAAATATTTGTATATGTGTTCGATGGCTTCTTTGGATATAGTCTTATTTGCTTCTTTGAAATGTTTCTGCGCAAATTTGATGTATTCTTCTAAAGGAATGCTTTCCAGATGCATCATCGATACGCTCTGATAAAAGGGACGTGATGCTGTCAGGAATATATTACCCATAATGTGCCTCTGGCTTCCGGCAAAGATGAAGTGGGCATTGTTGCAATGTTGCACATAAGTACGCAGGATGGCTTCTACATTGTCTTCTGCATAATTGGTGATTTGCTGGAATTCGTCAATGGCTACGATACAGGGCTTGTTGGCCTGTTCCAGATAATGAAATATTTCATCCAATGTAGCATCCGGAGACTGGATGTCTCCCAAGCCTAAATTGAATGAAGGGTTACCATTAAAGTCGAATGTCAGACTGGCTTGCAGTGACTTCATCGTTTCCCAGAAAGTCTGTATCGCTTTCTTGCCCGAGGATTTTAATGACTCAATAATTTCTTTACTAAGGGCAAACACAAACTCACGCAGAGATTTAGTTGCATATATGTCAATAAAGAATGTGTAATATGCCTTTTGAATTTCTTTACTCTGGAAGCAATGACGTATCAATCCTGTCTTACCCATTCTTCGCGTTGAGATTAATGCGATATTATTACCATTGGTCATTTGGCGGATAAGTATCTCACTCTCCGCTTTCCTGTCACAGAAATAGGCGGGGGATATGTATCCGTTTATAATGAAAGGGTTTCGGATGATTGGCATGGCTTCTTTACTTTATGATGATTATGCAAAGATAATTATTATAAAGTAATAATGCAAAGAAAATAATAATGGCTTCACTTAAATCTGTATTTGTGCTTCCCGAAGCATCGTTTCCATGATATCCAGATCAGAGTTGACTTCACCTTGCAGCAAATATTTGTCCCGTTTACGGACTACCTTCTCATAAATCTCCTTCGCACGCTCTGGTCGGTTCTCCCAATACAAGGCAAGGGCACACAGCAAGCGTTGTTTGGAAGACATCATAATCTTATACCGCTGGATGTATCTCTTTGTCCTGTCTGTATAAAGTCGCTCCACTTCTTCTTGTCTTCGTTCGCCTATCAGTTCGAGGAACAAGAGTTCGCACTCGATTTCTTTTACGTATAATCCTACAATTTCTTCTTTGTGTTGCTCTATCTCGCTGAAAAGAACCTGTGCTATCTTGAACTCTTTCCGGTCGACATAGCGCGAGATATAGAGTAACTTTACGGCAACTTGCATGATATTCTTATAGTCTGTCACTTCATCGTTCGGGAACCATTCGTCCGGCATATCTTTCAGTCTCATGCCTTTCTGAACTTCAGCGTTGACGGCTAATTGAAGGGCCAGGTACTTCCGGGTATTCAGGTCGCGGTGCATCAATATCAGGTTGTAAGCATCATTCGTGATGCCCGACATTTTCAATGGAATGCCGTTCATCAGCGCCAGGAAGAAACCGCAGATAAAGGAAAATAGGAGGAATAGATGCAGGGGTAACGGCAGTTCAGGGTACGAAATCCAAAGAATAAGTGCGATGATTCCCGTCAACAGATTCATCAGTACCCCGCCTGCATTGTACCAGAAGTAAGGCGTTTGTTCGTAAGGCTTATCCGGTGGGGAAAGCAGGCATTGGCCGCCTGTGCCGGAGATGGAGAAGCGTTTGAAGCGGAACTTTCCACCTTCCTTTATCAGGGTGAGGCTGCCCACACGGAAAGAGACGAACCGGTAGCCGGTAGCAAGCCCGAAAATCAGATGTCCGCCTTCGTGCAGGATGATTTGTACGAAGACAGCAAGTATGAGGCATACCAACGACAGGATACAGGAGAGCAATAATCTGCTGAGCTGCACATTCCCCATGTTGCCGAAGAATTCACTGAGTGTGGTTTCCGTAAAGAATGTAATGCAAAGCACCACTGCACTGAAGCCGATGCATGCACCGAACAGGGTGGAAAGTATAAGTTTGAGAGCTTGTTTCATAGTTCTATGGATGAAGTTCTTACTTGGTTTGTCTGCACAAATATAAAGGAATATGGGGAACTTTAGGGTATAACCTTGTATTTTTGTTTAGCTTCCTGTCGGCTGCACCAGTTGAAATGCCACCATTCGCTGGATAAAGCGCGAAAGCCTGCGGTGCGCATGACGCTACGCAACAGCAACCGGTTGGCCTGTTCCTGCTTTGTTATTTTTCCGCTTTGCACCAGTGCGGCTTCATTGGTGATATGTGCTTCTGGACCGAGGTGGTCTACTTTTGTACCCATCGGCAGGGGGACTCCCGCCTCATCCAGTATGCTGATGTCTACTGCCAGACCGTAGTTATGCAGTCCTCCGCCACGTGCCGGGTTGGAGACGTAGATATATTTGGAAGTGCCTTTCACCACATTCCACATCTTTTGCTGTACGCTCATGGGGCGGGCGGCATCATATACAATGAGGCGATACGTGGGGTGATGTTTCTTCAGCTCTTGTTGTGCTTGCAACAATCCTTTTAGGACGTCGGGGTGTAGATAGGCTTCGTGCAAATCTTCATAGAGGACTTTTCCGGTGAAGTTGTCTGCGCGGGTATACATCAGGTCTATGACGATGCTACTGTCTGCTTCAGCGATGTTCACCAGTCCGATGCTCTCCAGATATCTTGCAGTTTCGCTTTTCTGGGCGGATGCGGGGATGAACCAGAGGGAAAGTAGAAAATAATATATGTACTTCATACCTTTTTTCTTTGCCTGCAAAGGTACGAATTCCTGTTGGATTAGGCGTCTTGTGCGGATACATAGATTTTGTATATCTGTCCATAGAATTTATCTGTTTGATGTGAACTTAAGAATCTTTACATTTGTTCTATATATTAGTTCTCTAAACAAAAATACCATGGAAAAGAAAAAACTTACATCTGCTAACGGGCGCCCGATCGCCGACAATCAAAACACTCAAACTGCAGGACAACGTGGTCCTGTTATGATGCAAGACCCCTGGTTTCTGGAAAAACTTGCACACTTCGATCGTGAAGTAATCCCTGAAAGACGTATGCATGCCAAAGGTTCCGGTGCATATGGTACATTTACCGTAACACATGACATCACAAAGTACACCCGTGCCGCCATCTTCAGTGAAGTGGGCAAAAAGACGGAGTGCTTCGTACGTTTCTCCACCGTAGCCGGTGAGAGGGGAGCGGCGGATGCTGAACGTGATATCCGTGGTTTTGCCATGAAGTTCTATACGGAAGAAGGCAACTGGGATTTAGTGGGAAATAATACTCCTGTATTCTTCCTGCGTGATCCGTTGAAGTTTCCCGATTTGAACCATGCTGTGAAACGTGACCCGCGCACTAATATGCGTAGCCCGAACAATAACTGGGACTTCTGGACCTTGCTACCTGAAGCGTTGCATCAGGTGACCATTACCATGAGTCCCCGTGGTATTCCTTATTCTTACCGCCACATGCATGGTTTCGGTAGCCATACTTATAGTTTCTATAATGCTGCCAACGAACGTATTTGGGTGAAGTTCCATTTACGTACCCTGCAAGGCATTAAGAACCTGAGCGACCAAGAAGCCGAAGCTATCATTGCCAAAGATCGTGAATCGCACCAGCGTGATTTGTACGAGAGCATTGAAAAGGGTGACTTCCCGAAATGGCAATTCCAAATTCAGTTGATGACGGAAGAGCAGGCAGACGAATATCGCATTAACCCCTTTGACCTTACGAAAGTATGGCCGCACAAAGATTTTCCCTTGCAGGACGTAGGCATCCTGGAGCTGAATCGTAATCCGGAGAATTACTTCGCCGAGGTGGAACAGGCTGCTTTCAATCCGCAGAATATTGTGGAAGGTATCGGTTTCTCTCCCGATAAGATGTTGCAGGGACGCCTCTTCTCTTATGGTGATGCGCAGCGCTACCGCCTTGGAGTGAATGCGGAACAGATTCCGGTAAATAAACCCCGCTGTCCGTTCCATGCTTACCACCGTGACGGTGCCATGCGTGTAGATGGTAACTACGGCAGTGCCAAGAGTTACGAACCCAACAGCTACGGCGAATGGCAGGATTCTCCTGAAAAGAAAGAACCGCCTTTGAAAGTTCATGGTGACGTTTATAACTATAACGAACGTGAGTATGATGACGATTACTTCAGCCAGCCGGGTGATCTTTTCCGCCTGATGACTGCGGAGGATCAGCAACTAACATGCGAAAATACTGCCCGTGCCATGGGTGATGCCGAACTATTTATTAAGCAACGCCACGTGCGTAATTGCTATAAAGCGGATCCTGCTTATGGTACAGGGGTAGCTAAAGCCTTAGGTATAGACTTGGATGCAGCTTTGAAAGAAACTCGATAACCATAGAAAGTTCTGAACCCCTCCGGAGAATTGGCTTACTTCGGAGGTTTTTTTCATACTCAATACTCATCACTCAGCGAAACGATCTTTAATTGTTTCTCGAGTACGTTTTGCGGTAAACCGGTGTGGATTTTTACTTTTACCGAACTTCTCGGCGTATACCGGGCGCCAGATGCCTGAAGTAACCAGTCGCGGACCCCAGTCCCAACCGTAATGATAGCCCGCCTTGCGGGCAAATACGCTGACTTTCTTATTGAATACCCCGCCATTTTCGGACTGATCGTTGCCCGCTTCGTACTGAAAGGGCAGCGCTTCCCACTTGGGAATGTCCACCTTGATGGGTGAGTGGAGATAGATTTTCAATACATTCTCGCCGGCTTCCAGATGGGGCTTGATGCCGATCCTCCATTCGCGGAACATATTATTGGCTTCCAGTATCTTCTTCTCGTTCAGATACACATCAGCATACGTATCCAGTCCCTTGAAGACAAGTTCGATGTTCTGCCTCTCCATCATCTCCGGGGTGAGGCGGAAGAAAGGATCTTCAATAATTTTGTTGTCCATCAGATCGGTGTGTACTACACCGGGCACGGTGGCAGGATACCAGTTGTTGAGTCTGGCTTGTTTAAACTTCCAGTCCTCGTTCATCTCTTTTCGGAGGGGGACGGCTATGAGGAGGGCACTACACAGGAGTGATGAGGTCAGTACTGACGCTCGCTTCAGGTTCAAATTCGGCTTTTTCATATGTATAAGATGTTTCTCAACCCAAAGATAATAATAATAGGCGCGAAATCTGCAGATTCCGCGCCTAAATCAGTGTACCTTTACTTTATAATTATCTTAAAGATATGGAATGATCGTGATATAAATACCCGTAATAATAGCCGAAGTGATGACCCCGGAGATATTTGCCCCCAAGGCATCCCCCAGAATAAACGAGTCAGGATTATCCTTACTAACCAGCTTTTGAGCTACCTTTGCTGTAGTCGGCACACAACTAACAGCTGCAATGCCGATCACCGGATTATAATTTCCTTTCTTAATGAAGTACATGATGTATCCTCCCATAATGCCACCGATACCCGAAAGCAACAGTGCCACTATACCCAATACCAGCAATTTCAGAATTTTCGGATCGAGCAGTAAATGTGCATCACAGAGCACGCCCAGCAATACGCCCAACATAAATGTAGAGCCATAAAGCAGCGGGCCGCTGACGAAATCATAAATATGCTTCATGCCTGATTCACGTACGGCAACTCCCAGGAAGAGAGAGAAGAACAACGGCGAAGCCACCGGGAACAAGAAGCACAACACTGCACACAGCACAGCCGAGAATGCCAGTTTCACCTTGGCATCGTAGTTTTTAGGTGCTTTCTTCGAAGTCATCTTGATGGCACGCAGGCGTTTTGGAACCAGTAACTTCACCAGATATGGGTAGCCGCCATACGTTAGTCCCAGATACAGATAAGCCACTACTGTGATAGGTACAAATAAATGTTTGGCCAGAGCCAGTGATGTGAACAGAACCATAGGACCATCTGCACCTCCTACCATAGCTACAGAAGCACTTTCTTGCAATGTCAGTCCAAGGGCAGAAGCTACGGGTATAGTCAGGAAAGTCCCCAGTTCCGCACACAGCGCCAGGAAAAGGCTGACAAAAGGCTTCTGCAACAGAAAGCCCACATCCAGCAGCGTGCCTATCCCCATAAACACAAAGCAAGCTATCAATCCGTTGCTGAACGTCAGTGTATAGACAGGTTGCAAAAAGTCTATCTGCATCGTATTCATCAGGTCGTCCGTATCCGAAAGCATCGGATCGAGAAAGAGGTTGCCTAATGTGCCGTCCGGCATGAAAAGTGTTCCACAATTGATGGCAACCATACCCAGCCCCATCGGAATCATTACCATAGGCTCAAGCACTCCTTTCCAGCCCAGATATATGAGTAACAAACCCAAAAGGATTAAAAACACACGGGCTGATGCAAGTAGGTAGCCACTTTCCATCATTGTTCCAAAACCTTGGAATAGGGTCGCGAAATCTATATTTTCCATACTATTTCTTATTTGGTCTTACCGGTAGATTTTCCGGACTGTTTCTTATGATATAACATCTCTTCTTGTTGTTTCAGATACATCATGTGCGTATCTTCGGGATAGTAGTAATCCATCAGGTTAGCGTTGGAAACTCCGGCGCTTACTCCATGATAATATCCACGATAATCGGAAAGCTCACGGTTGACTCCGCGGCTGAACTCTTCGCGTTTATCGTTGTAGAGTCCGTCTTCTTCCATAGGGATATCCCGTATCATGAGCTCCACCTTCTGGCGCAACTTGCGCAGGCGCCGCAGGCGAAGCAGTTCTTTCTGGTGTGAACTGTAAAAGTCGAATGAGTCGGCAGCAACGGCAATCATTTTGATAATGAAAGCCACGAAGAAGCCGATCACGAATGTAAGCCCCATCATTTCGAGGGTGGTTATTAATAAATCGAGCATAGTAATTACATTAATTTAGATGTGAATAAACAATAGGTTGACCCAAGACATGCCAATAGCATACCTCCGGTAAGGGGGGAGTAACAAGTAGAGTGATGGTTTAAATCAGAATATGCTTCAACTCATAGACGTAATATCCGTAAGAATAACGGATAGCGCTGGGAGTGAAAGAGAGGCTGGCATTTTGTTCCACCGGTAAATGGGTGGAGAATATACGTTGCATCTGTCCCACGGACGGATGGATCTTAAGCTTCAGTAATTTCGAAAGGGCATTAGCTTGATTATAAAAGTTCTCCTGAAAGAGGATACCGTTGATTTTACGTTCATTGTTTTCATCATTAAAGAACGGGCGGTGAGCAATGGTTGAGTAACAATCTGCTGACATTGAAATGAAACATCCTGTTTGTGTAGGGGTGACGGAAGTATCTGTCGAGGCTTCGGTAATCATCCGAAGTGCCGGCTGTTCCTCTTGCAGAATGACAGACATTCCTAGTGAGAGGCACATAAACAGAAATATATAGTGTAGATGTTTCATCATAGCGTCCGTAAACATAACAAATATCTTTGTGTAATGTTGCTTTCCTCCTCAAGAAAATTTTGTTAAATAGAGAACGGTTTCTTTGTGTATGTTCTGCAAATGTGTATATTTGGAATAATATATCTAAATATATTGTAAACCACAATAATTCAAATTCCTATGAGCAGTAATATATTTCTGATTATCGCCGTGGTCACAACTGGTATTTTTGTGATACAGTTCATTCTTTCCATTTTTTTCGGAGACATTGATGCGGATACAGATGTGGATGCCGACATCAGTAGTGTGGTGTCTTTTAAGGGATTGACGCACTTCGGTATCGGTTTTGGATGGTACATGTATCTGATTGGAAATACTGACATTCAGAGTTATTCCATTGCCATTTTGATTGGTCTGTTTTTCGTTTTTGCTGTGTGGTTTCTTTATAAAAAAGCCTATCAGCTACAGCAGGTGAATAAGACGGAAAAGACGGAAAAATTAGTAGGCCGAGAATGTACCATCTACTTTGGGCAAGGAAATGGCAGATTTACTGTACAGACAAGTCGTGATGGAGCTATGCGTGAGATAGATGTAGTATCTGAAACGAATAAGACTTATCAGACAGGTGATAAAACTATTATTACGGGCTATAAGGACGGAACTCTATATATTCAATAAAACAAAACTCAAAAACATAGATTTATGACACAAGAAATGATGATTATGGCCGCCATACTCGTGGCGGTTATCTTACTTACCTTCATTGGTATTCTTTCCCGTTACCAGAAATGTAAAAGTGACGAAGTACTGGTAGTATATGGTAAAACGGGCGGTGATAAGAAGTCAGCCAAGTTGTATCATGGTGGTGCTGCATTTGTGTGGCCGATAATCCAGGGATATGAATTCCTGTCCATGAAACCGATGCAGATAGACTGTAAACTGACCGGTGCACTGTCTGCCCAGAATATCCGTGTGGATGTACCGACCACGATAACAGTTGCCATCAGTACTGATGCGGAAGTAATGCAAAATGCTGCTGAGCGTATGCTTGGGCTGACAATAGATGATAAACAGAACCTGATAACGGATGTTGTGTACGGTCAGATGCGTTTGGTCATTGCCGATATGACGATTGAAGAGCTGAATTCCGATCGCGATAAATTCCTTTCTAAAGTAAAGGATAACATCGATACGGAACTTCGCAAATTTGGTTTGTATCTGATGAACATCAACATCAGCGATATCCGTGATGCTGCCAATTATATTGTCAACCTAGGTAAGGAAGCTGAAAGTAAGGCGTTGAATGAGGCTCAGGCAAACATTGAGGAACAGGAGAAACTGGGTGCCATCAAGATTGCCAATCAAATAAAGGAACGTGAGACGAAAGTTGCCGAAACACGTAAAGACCAAGATATTGCCATTGCCGAGACTAAAAAATTGCAGGAAATCTCTGTGGCTAATGCTGATAAGGATCGAATCTCGCAGGTAGCTATTGCCAACGCTGAAAAAGAGTCGCAGGTGGCAAAGGCTGAAGCTGAAAAAAATATCAGGATTGAGCAGGCTAATACGGAAAAGGAAAGCCGTATTGCCGAACTGAATTCTGACATGGAGATTAAGCAGGCGGAAGCAGGAAAGAAAGCTGCTATCGGGCGAAATGAGGCTCAGAAAGCTGTGGCACAATCTGATGCCGAACTGGCTGTAACGCGTGCCAATGCCGACAAACAGGCCGGTGAAGCTGAAGCACGTTCGGAAGCTGCCGTACAGGCTGCCCGCGAAATAGCTCAAAAAGAAGTAGAAGAGGCTAAAGCCCGTAAAGTGGAATCTTCTTTGAAGGCTGAAAAGATTGTACCTGCTGAAGTTGCAAAGCAAGAAGCCATTCTTCAGGCTGATGCTGTTGCCGAAAAGATTACCCGTGAGGCTGAAGCTCGTGCAAAAGCAACTCTGGCACAGGCTGAGGCTGAAGCAAGAGCCATCCAGATGAAGTTGGAAGCTGAGGCTGAAGGTAAGAAGAAATCATTGCTTGCTGAAGCTGAAGGTTTTGAGGCTATGGTACGTGCGGCAGAATCTAATCCGGCTATCGCTATCCAATATAAGATGGTAGATCAATGGAAAGAAATTGCCGGAGAACAGGTGAAAGCATTCGAACACATGAATTTAGGAAACATTACTGTATTCGATGGTGGAAACGGAGGTACAAGCAACTTCCTGAATACATTGGTGAAGACGGTGGCTCCGAGCCTCGGTGTACTGGACAAACTACCTATTGGCGAGACCGTAAAGGGAATCATCCATCCGGAAGGAAAGGAAGATAAACAGGAAACCCAAAAGGATGAACCAAAGAAAGACGATAAGAAGAAATAATCAGATAACCTTGTCTGCTAAACAAAAGCGAAGAATTCACAATGGGGCGGATTCTTCGCTTTTGTTTTATAGAATAGTTTAGGTCTTTATATTCCCAGTTGTTCTTTCAATAGCCGGTAGCCCGTCAGGCTAACCCGTAATTTAGTTCCGTTTTTCAATAACACTTGGTAGGTTTCTTTTCCGAATAGTTCTACCCGCGATATCTGTGTCACGTTTACAATGGTGGAACGATGGATACGCACAAAGTTGTCACTTGGCAGATGTCCTTCAAAATACTTCATGGTTTGCTCTTTGATGTACTCTCCTGTGGGGGTGATCAAAGTCGCATAATCTCCACACGCCTGGATATATAGCAGTTCATCTACTTTGATGATATGTATTCGTGCCCTGTCTTTTACAGTAATGCGATCAATGGTTTCCTCTTGCTCTTCCGTTTTTTCTGCTTTTACGGATTGCGGTACAATGAATTCATCTTCTTGTGCTTCCGGGGCTTTCACTACTATCAGGTGATACCACAATATAATGGCTATCCATGTCGGTATGCCGAACAGAAGTCTGAAAGGTATGGTAGAGGCAAAAGAGATATAAGGTATTCCTGCAATTCTTACCATAATGTCGCAGACCATGAAGCTGCCCGCAATCCAGAGCAATATTCCTGATACAACCGTAATGACATTTGTCTGGAGAATGGATACTTGGCCTACTACAAACCAAGCCAGGTATGCCAGTGCCGCAAGCCATCCGATTGTTGTGATTCCGTCGATGATGGCAGGTAGCCAGTCAGTTCCGGTATATCCCCACAACAGGGTTGCCTGGATGATTGCCAGAACCAATGCAAGCACAAGCATCGGAAACCAACGATAAGGATAATCTATAATTGGATGTGCTCTCATAGGATTAGTCTTTAATCTCTAATCCACCGAAGGAAATATTTCCACGGATTATTAGTGTACTTTCTTTATTAATATTTGCTCCTTGCCAACGCTTATCCTCGCATCCGCCGGCAAAAGCATTACATTGAGGTACAACATTCCAGTCTGAAGGAATGTACAACTCTATTCCACTACAAGTACAGTCGATATCAATATAGGTTTCTCCCGGTGCAAGATGCGTGTGGCGTAGATCAATGACGGTTCCTCCGAATGAAGCCCGGATACTGGCTCCTTTGAACAATTCATCCAATACGACATGACGTACAGAACCAAAAGCATTGTCGGAACGCAGATAACCGTTTTCCGATTCGCATTGTTGCTCATTGTTTTCCATATTCATGTGTATATGTCCACCTCCTCTTTTAGTCCAGTCCTGATAACGGCCGCTCATATGACTTTTCATCCAGCGTTCCCTACGGCGGGATTTTACAAAGAACAGGATACCTGCCACAATCAGTGCAACAGGCCAGACAAAGGTCTGTGAGTTCTCCGGTAACCACGATAATCCTCCAACTAAGAAATAGACGCCTATCAGGGTGAGGATAGAACCACTCAGATAATGGCGGCGCGTCATCGTGTAGATACCTAATACAATGAGAAGACTATGCCAGGATACCACTATGCTAAATAAGTCATACGTAATCCAACCTACGTTACGGGCAAACAGTAATATTCCGGAGATGATGAAGAGCGAAGCTATCAGTGCTTTGCCCGATAAGCCTGCATGAGACGGGAAGTTTTGTTTCTTTTCCATTATTTCTATTGTTATTGATTCATATTCCATTGTTATGGGTTGATGGCTCAAAGGTAAGCGAATTATTCATCCCTGTATAGCCCTTCCGGGTGATTTCCGGTAGAAAAGCCGATGAGTTCCGGGTATGAATCGGTGAATTCGGAGGGCTTTCGTACGATAACGACACAGATTAGTCCAATTTTTATATAGGTTGTACATAGATTCCGCTATTTTTGTTTCTATAAAAAAAGGAACCTTATAACTGAAGTATACGATGATGAAAAAGACTCCCTTATCAATAATAGTGTTGCGGATGCTGTTACTGCTCTCATTTTTGATTCCCGGATTGTTGTTCGCACAGGATATCCATTTTCAAACATTCGGAGTAGAAAATGGCATCTCGCAACCAACAGTTACATCTATTTATCAGGATGAATTCGGGATAATCTGGATAGGTACTAAAGATGGTTTGAACCGTTATAACGGTACCGATTTTTATATATTCCGTCCGGTTGAGAATGATAAACATAGTCTTTATAATAATAATATAGGTACGATTTGTGGTGATAAGGACGGGCATATTTATATTCGTTGCAAGTATGCCGTAGTTGAATATGATATTAAGAAGAATATTTTTCATACAATTCGCGATAATAACATTCAGGCCATTAGTTACGGTAACTCTCGGCTGTGGGCTTGTACCAAGGACTCTTTATTCACCTATAACCGTGCGGAAGATAAGTTGGAATATTATTATCACCTGGAGGATGTACGCATGTCCTGTGTGACCGAAGACCATGAAGGGAATCTATATGTAGGAACCATGAATAATGGCTTGTACATGCTGGATCGTAATAAGAAATGGCTTAATTATCTCCCAACAAAGGATATAACCTGTATTTATGAAGACTCCAAAAAGAATATTTGGGTAGGTACCAAAGATGACGGGCTTTTCCGACTGGACAGGAACGGTGGAAAAACAAACTATGTGCATGCACCTTATAAGAATGGACTTTCCAGCAATTACGTCCGTTGTGTGGTCGAAGATAACTTGGGTAACTATTGGGTGGGGACTTTTAAAGGTTTGGATAAATTGGATGTCACCACCAATACTTTCACCAATTACAGTGAAGATAACAAACCTTATAGCCTGAGTAATTCTTCCATCATCTGTATGATGAAGGATCAGCAAGGAACTTTCTGGATTGGCACTTATTACGGTGGGGTTAATCTGTTTAATCCGGACTATGAGATTTATACCTATTATTATTCCGATGAATCTCAGCAAGGAAAGCTGACCTCTCCTTTTGCCGGACGAATGAAAGAAGACTCTAAAGGAAATATCTGGATTGCAACGGAAGGTGGTGGAGTGAACTATCTCGATCGAAAAACAAGAAGCTTCGCAGAGTTTAAGCATGATATAAATAAGAATTCCCTTGCATCCAATACGGTACAATCTCTGCATTTGGATGAGGAAAACCAGACTCTGTGGGTAGGTACATTACGAGGAGGATTGGATAAATTGGACTTGAAAACGCATCAGTTTACCAATTACAGGCATATTCCGGGGAAAGAGAATTCGTTGATCAATGATGTAGTACGCAAAGTTATTCCGTATAAAGGAAATCTTTTGCTGGCAACCCATAACGGAATAGGTTTGTTTGATCCTCAAACAGGAGAGTGCACAAAGCTACTGAAAGATAGTAGACTCAATAACAGACAGATCATTGATATGCTTCTTGACAGGAACAATAATTTATGGTTCTCTTATTCATTGGGACTGGTTAAATATAATCTTGAAACCCGGAAACGAGATGAGTATTTCGTTCCTAATAGTTCAAACCGGGTTATAGGCAGTAATTTGATAAATGTACTTTTTGAAGATAAGAAAGGTAATATCTGGGCAGGTTCTTCGGGAGATGGTATATTCCTATATGAGCCGGATAACAATTCATTCAAACCGTTTAACTCACACAATTCGGACCTGATCAATGATTATATCCTTGATATAAAAGAGTCTTTGTCCGGCTATCTCCTGATAGCCAGTAATCAGGGCTTTTCACGTTTTGATATGGAGAACCAGCGCTTTTATAACTATAATAAACAGAATGGTTTTCCGATGACGGCATTGAACCCTTACGGATTGTTTGTGGCCAGCGATAATGAGATATTCCTTTCCGGTCCCAAGATGATGATATCTTTCTTTGAAAAAGAATTGAATTCTTATGTAAAGCCCTATCAGCTTAACTTTACCTCATTGGAAGTGAATAACCAGGTTATATTGCCGAATGATGATTCCAATATTCTCTCTGAGTCTATTTTGTATCAGCCACAAATTACGCTGAATCATAACCATTCCATCATCACTATAAATTTCTCGTTGTCCAATTATGTATCGGTACTGAGAAACCGGATTTACTATAAATTGGAGGGATTTGATAAAGACTGGATGAGTGCAGGTTATCGTAAAGGCATTACTTACACCAACCTGAATCCGGGTAAGTATAAGCTAAAGATAAAGAGCTCTGAGGAATATTCCGGTAAGGAAAGTATTTTTAAGGAAATTGATATTGTGGTGAAGCCACCTTTTTACAAATCTGTCTGGGCATATTGTATTTATGTTATTATTGTGATTGTATCTGTCTATATAGTGGTTAGTTTCTATTCTTCCAAATTAAAGTTGCGGGCTTCACTTGAATACGAGAAGAAAGAGAAGAAACAGATAGAAGAACTGAACCAGTCTAAACTTCGCTTTTTTACCAATATTTCACATGAATTTCGTACTCCGCTCACATTGATTGTGAGTCAGTTGGAGATGTTGATGGAAAGGAATGATATTCAGCCGTTAGTGTACAATAAACTGGTAAATATTCATCGGAATACCTTACGTATGAAGCGCCTGATAACCGAGCTTCTTGATTTCAGGAAACAAGAACAGGGTTTCGAAAAGTTCAAATACAGCAAGCAGGATATTTATGCGTTCCTGGATGAAATCTATCTGTCTTTCAAAGAGTATGCACGGGGTAAACAGATTAATCTTGAATTTCTTAATAAGGATAGGAATCTGGAAGTCTGGTTTGATGTAGTACAGCTTGAAAAGGTGATTTATAACTTGCTGTCCAATGCTTTCAAATATACATCTCTGGGTGGTACAGTCTCCTTATCAGTACAGGAATATGAAAATAGTGTGGTTATTCTTATTTCAGATACGGGTATCGGTATTGCCGAAAAGAGTCTGGATAAGATATTCGATCGTTTTTATCAGGTCGACAGCACGGACAACCAGAAAGGTACGGGCATAGGATTGGCACTTGCTAAAAGTATAATTGAAGCCCATAAAGGCAAAATCAGTGTGCGGAGCATGGAGGGAAAGGGAACCACTTTTGTGGTTGAATTGCCTTTGGGAGATAGTCACATTGCCGATTCACAAAAAGTGGCAACTCCCGATATCGATTCATCATGCATTTCAGAGTTGACCATGTATGGTGACAAGGCACTGACTGATGTGATGGATGATGAGAATCCTGCTAATGAATCGGAAGATACAAAGAGTAAAATCCTGATTGTTGAAGACAATGAAGAACTCAGAGGTTTACTGGTTCGTCTGTTCTCCAAAGTATATTCCGTTTGCGAAGCGCAGGATGGTGAAGAAGGACTGGATAAAACAAAAGAAATACAGCCCGATATTGTACTGAGCGATATCATGATGCCCAAGATGTCCGGTATAGAAATGTGCAGGAAGATAAAGAGTAATTTCGAAACATCCCATATCCCAGTGATATTACTGACGGCCCAGACAGCCGAAGAATATACAATGCAAGGGTTAAAAATGGGTGCAGATGACTATGTGACTAAACCTTTTAATGTGAAACATTTGTTTATGCGTTGTAACAATCTGGTAAACAGCAGAAAGCTGTTACAGAAAAAATATGCAAAACAAATGGATAACAATGTGGATATACTGGCAACGAATAGCGCAGACCATCAGTTCATGGAACAATGTGTAGCGTGTATTGAACAAAATCTGGATAATCCGGATTTTGACGTGAATATGTTTGCTCAGGCCATGAATACCGGCCGTACCAAACTCTTCCTGAAGATTAAGGGTATCACAGGGCAGACACCCAATGACTTCATTCTGAATATCAGATTGAAGAAGGCGCAGATGCTACTGAAACAGATGGATACGAAGACTGTTTCGGAGATAGCATATGAAGTTGGCTTCAACTCCCCAAGCTATTTCATAAAACGTTTCAGGGAGTTGTTCGGGGTGACTCCCGCCCAATATCAGAAAGGAGAAGAATAAGTTTACTATTATAATTGATACTATGAAAACAAGATTATTGTGTGCTTTATGTGCATTCTTTCCGTTGTCTCTGTTGGCGGCAAAGGTTCATAAGATAACTCCTATCACTACCGATAAGGATATCAGGATTGAAGTAATGTTGTCTGCTGAGGCGAACGAAAGTTTGTCCCTTGATGCTGTAATTACGCATGCCCGGAATAAGGCGATATTGTGCAGCCATTCCGGAGAATTTTATTTTAAGAATAAAGTGGATACAACGGTGGTCTGGAAAATAGACCAATTGACTCCTGAACTATGGAGTCCTGTTAATCCTGCACTTTATGACTTGGAAGTAAAGGCAGGTACTGAAACTTTGCATAAGCGGATTGGGTTCAGAAAGTTTGAAATGCGGGATGGTGTATTTTATTTGAATGATAAACCTATCTATCTGCGGGGTAATGCCATTAATCCGCCTGAGCGGGGAATACCCGAACAGCTGGAAAGAAGCAAAGACTTTGCACGTGATTATGTTCGCTTTATGAAGAGCCTGAACATAAATATCATCCGTATTCCCGATGATCAGAATTGGATGGATGTGTGCGATGAAGAAGGTATGATGATATTTGCCGGTCGGTATGGTCGCCCCAAACATGCAACCAAGACTGCACCACCGACAGACTTTGACCTGTCACTCAGAACCTATAAGGAGATTGATCTGGGACCGTTCACTCCTCATCCTTCCGTAGTCATCTATATTTTATCCAATGAAATGCCTTATGAAGGTAAAACGGGCGATCTGTATCGGGAGTTCCTGACAAAGATGTGTCGTGAACTCAAGAAATGGGATGATACCAGATTGTATATAGGCAATACCGGTTATGGACTGGGACATTCGGGCGATATCTATGATGTACATAGGTATTGGGGATGGTATTATAATACTTTCCTTACTTATCTCAATATGCGTGATAAGGCGATGTGGCAAAATCCGGGAAGAGTACAACCGATTACTTTTACCGAATGTGTAGGAAACTATACAGGAATAGACGGGCGTTTCAACCTCTGTTCCAGAACCAAACAACCGGGTTCGCAGAAGTGTTGGACAGGACATCTGCCCGATGATGAACAAGCTGGAGCAGCTATGACCTATCAGGCTTTTGTACTGAAGAATGCAACGGAATTGTTCCGTCGGTTGAGAAGTCAAAATAGTTGCTTGGCAGGTACCATGCCCTTTACAATTATATTTCATAACTGGGATGGGGTAAAGTCCTTTGCTGAGATGAAACCGAAACCTGTAGCCTGGCAATACCAGATCAGCTATCAGCCTGTATTACTGAGTTGGGAGAATTGGCAGTCGCAGATTTATGCAGGGAGTAAGCTTGCGGTGGTAGCCCATGTCATCAATGACGATGATTATGGCAATGATTTGGATGAAGTTCATTTGCAGTGGTGGATTGAAAAGGAAGGTGAGAAAGTATTGGCGGGAGAGGTCGATCTTCCATCTGTTCCTTATTATGGCACTTGTAAGAGGCCTTTGTCAATAGATATTCCTCAGAATCTGCCTTCGGGAGATTATATGCTGAAAGGTGAGATTTGGTCGAAAGGCAGGAAGGTGTCCTATAATGAGAGTGAATTGTTCATTGCCGGAAAAGACTGGAGGGGTACAGAGGTGATGAAGAAAACCATTTATGTGTACGATTCTTCGGCAGGAGAGCAAACCTTGAACTGTTTGCAAAAACTCGGTTACCCTGTAAAAGCGGTTCGTATGGTTAAGGAATTACCCCGGAACTCTACCTTAATTCTGGCTGAGAATTCATGGGATGATTCACTGGATAATCAGTCAGGGCAGTTGAAAGAATATGTAAGTAAGGGTGGACGCATTATTTGCCTGCAACAAGATGCTGCAACATTCAATCAATCGTGGTTGCCAACTTCCGTGGAGTTTCTGAAAGACAGCAATAATGATCCGGTTTATCTTTCACCGTCTCTGGCCTATGCGGATGGTATGAATATCAATCTCGAACGTCCGTATCATCCGGTTTTTAGCGGATTAACCCCTAAGCAGTTCCGCCTTTGGTCCGACTATACCTCCTATGATGAATCGAAGAAAGGTTTTCCTGCCATTTATCCGGTGGACAAAGGATATGATCTTCGTGAATCCGGGATGGAGAATGTAGCCGTCCTTGCCAACTATAGCCGTGCTTTGGCTGCGACAGCCTTGTCGGAGATGTTTATGGGTGAAGGCTCCATACTGTTGTCTGGTTTCGATTTGATTAATCATTGCGGAGTAGACCCCGTAGCTGATAAACTTCTTTTTAATATGCTTCGTTATATGTCTGTCGACAAGCAGCATGAACCGTATGTGGAAGTGACTGACTCAATTATCTGGGGAGACTATGCTTCCGAACGGGGAATCGTGAACGCACCTTGTAATGGCCTGATGGTAAACACTGTTCCTATCATTCCAAAAGGACAGGAGCATGACCCCAGATATGAAGTGAAGATTGATGAATATGGTTACCAGTACGCCGGTGCTTATGGTGGGTGGAATTCAAAACCGGGTGTGCAATATGTACCTTATGGAAGAAGACCTATGGCTCCATTCACTTTTTCAAAAGGAGGAAGCCCGTTGATCAGTAAATCATCTACCAGCGGTGAAGGATATTTCTACATGACATTGTCCGGGAAGAAGAAAACCATGATTACCATATTGGAGAATCCTGTGGACGAGCCTCTTTACATCAGCATCACCGTCAATGACAAAACAACAGGGAACTATGTGCTTCAACCCAAGCAACAGTTAAGTGTCGAAACAGATATCTCGCATATAAAGAATACAATGAAAGTTTCCCTGAAAGGAGACCGTCGGGTGATATTACTGAAAACAATATTAAGTACAGAGCGTCCGGATCATGCAGAATAAGGTTTCTGATAGTTGCCAATAAGGAGGCAAGACCTTGCCACCGTATTGGCAACATATTGCCACCCTGTTGGCAAAACTTTGCCAATCCGATGGCAAAATGCCAGTATTAAACACGACTGTACAAAGTTGCTTCATAAAAGAACGATTGTTATATGTCTTCACTCGGTAAACGGACATCTTTGCAGAGTCATTTTTAAACCGAATTGAACTATGAAACGCATTTTATTTTCTTTATTTTTATTTCTGGCCAGCATCGTTGTTTTTGCTGACGGTGGGTTTACGGTTGCCGATGTTTTTACGGATCATATGGTATTGCAGCGTAATGCAAACGTGAAGATCTGGGGAGAGGCGGCAGACGGTTCGCAGGTTGAAGTGTTGTTTGAAGGACACAGCTGGAAGAGTAAGGTTGTTGATGGGAAATGGATGGTCACACTAAGGACCGGAGAAGCCGGAGGACCTTATAAATTAGAAGTTATAAATGGTAATAATAAGGTTAGTTTTAGAGATGTTTTCGTAGGTGACGTATGGCTGGCGGGTGGTCAGTCAAATATGGAGTTTGCTTTGCGCAGGGTGAAGGATGCGAAGGCGGAAATCGATTTGGCTGATTATCCTCAGATACGTTATTATAAAGTACCGAGAAAATATTATCCGGAACACGAAGTACCTGAAACATCCTGGAAGACTTGTACTCCTGAGACAGCACCAGAGTTTGCAGCTGTTGCTTACTACTTTGCGAAGAATCTGCATAAAGATTTGAATATTCCTATCGGTATCATTCAGCTACCCGTAGGAGGAACGACGGTTGAGGCGTGGACGAGCCGGAAGTTGCTGTTGTCCGATAAAGACTTCCGCCCTATCATAGAGCGTTATGATAGTATTGCTGATGCTTATCAGTCTGGAGAGTACGAGAAGATATATGACCGTTATATTAAGTCTTTGACAGAGTATAACAAATTATCAGCAGAAAAGAAACAATACATTGGTAAACCTACGGAGCCTATGGGAAAATGGAACTTTCGTCGTCCGGTTGGTTTATCCGAAACGATGTTGAATGTTGTCAGTCCATATACTCTGAAAGGATTTATTTTCTATCAGGGAGAGTCGAATACAGCACGTGGGGCACAATATCGTAAACTGTTCCCCGCTATGATAAAGGAGTGGAGGGCATCGTGGGGACAGGGAGATATTCCTTTCCTGTTTGTACAGTTACCTCGATTTGAAACAAAGACCCGTTACTGGAATGAGTTGCGTGAGGCGCAATACCTCACCTCACTGCATGTGAAGAATACAGGTATGGCCGTTGCTTTTGACCAGGGAAATCCCAAAGATATTCATCCGATTGTGAAAGACACAGTTGGCTGGCGCCTTGCACAGATGGCTTTGGGTAAAGTTTATGGTAAGAAGATCGTTTATCAGGGACCTGAATTTAGAAAGAAAACGAAAACCAGAGACGGCAGTTTACTTCTGGAATTTGCGAATGCAGGTACGGGGATTATTGCCAAAGACGGTTCTTCCTCGCTTTCCGGATTTACGGTTGCCGGTAAAGACGGTCAGTTTTATCCGGCTGAAGCAGTGATTGTTGATAACAATAGGGTACGTGTAAAGAGCAATCAGGTAAATGACCCTGTAGATGTCCGTTATTTCTGGGTGAATAGTGGATACATGAATTTCTTTAATAAAGAAGGCTTTCCCGCCCTTCCCTTCCGCACGGATAAATACAGGTTGGAAACGGAAGGCGTATGTGTCAATCCTGAACCGATGATACCCCAGCTTGATCTGTTCCTTTTCATTGGCCAGTCCAACATGGCAGGACGGGGATATATTACTGATAACTATAAAGGCAGTATAAAGGATGTATACTTGCTGACTCCGAACGGTGATATGGAACCTGCAAGGAATCCTTTAAATAAGTACTCTACTATCCGCAAGCAAATAGATCTGCAAGGAGTAGGCCCGGCCTATTCTTTTGCAAAGGCCATTGCAGACAAAACGAAGCATAAACTTGGGTTAGTGGTTAATGCACGCGGGGGGAGTTCTATAAATTCGTGGTTGAAAGGAGCTAAGGATGATTATTATGGAGAAGCTTTGTCACGTATACGCCAGGCCATGAAGTACGGAACGTTGAAAGCGATTATCTGGCATCAGGGTGAAGCCGATAGTCGGAATCCGGAAGCGTATATGGCGAAGTTACAAAAGCTGGTTGCCGATTTGCGGGAAGATCTGGGAGATGCAAAGCTCCCCGTCATTGTAGGAGAGATTGCCGAATGGCGGGTGAATGGGACTTCGGATGCATTTAATAAGATGTTGCGTACGGTTCCCCGGCATATTCCCTATTCCTATTGTGTGTCATCCCAGGAATTGGTGCCCCTGATCAATGAAAATGACCCTCATTTTAGTGCTGACAGTCAGATAATCCTTGGTAGGAGATATGCTGAAGCGGCTTATAAAGCCTGTTACTTTAAAGAATAGAAATACCCATTAAAAGATAATTTATGAGCTTGAAGAAACAACTATTTTTAGTCTGTGGTGCTATTGTTATGCCCTTTTTAGGGCTACATGCAGATAATGTCAATGTAGCATTACACAAACCGGTCACTGCCTCATCGCAGCAGAAAGAGTTTCCGGCATCCAATGTGACGGATGGAATCGTTTCGCGTAAATCTACCTGGATGAGTGGTAAAAGTGCGCGTCCACCCCATACACTGGATATTAATCTCGAGAGATATTATAATATAAACCGGGTTGTTATCTATACAGGAATTCCGGATGCCGAACAAACAGAGCAGGAGAAAGGAAAAGCACCGGGATTCTGGTCGGTGAAGAATTTTAAGATTCAATACTGGGATGATGCCAATTGGACGGACCTGCCGGATACGGAATGCACGGAGAACAGGTTGGATAAGCTTGAGTTCACCTTTCATCCGGAGTTGCTCACTTTTCAGATTCGTCTGGTATCTACCGATGGTGAACCGATCCGGATTAATGAGTTTGAAGTATACGGTAAGGAAAAGGCGGGTATGCCGATTCCTGTTACTACAGGTGAAGCTCCAAGAGCTTTCCAGGAACCTTTGGAAAAGGAAATGCAGGTGATGGTGGCTAAAGAAATCATTGGTAAGTCCATGAAATATGTGGCTTACAATCAAGGATATTATTTACCCGGAAGTAATGTTTCCGGTTGGCTTGAATACTCTAATGTGAACAGTGTGCGCGTATGGACTTCTCTGAACGATTATATTCCCCAGTCCGTTGTGCTCAATGATAAAGAGCTTTCTACATTGGAGGCTTTTGAGTCCTGTAAGAATGAGTTGCGAAACAATCCGGAGCATAATCGTTTCATTCAATGGGAAACTATTCTGGCGAAGTGTGGGGAAGCACATTTTTCTACCAATTCCATGGTATTCGAATACACGTTGAAAGAATTGAAACGCCTGAATATCGATGCTATTCTTCAGATAAATTCCACCGATTTTGATGGAACGTGGAGTAATAAATGGAAGCAGTGGCAGCGTTTCTATGCATTAGCTTTTTATGCGGCTAAGACAGGGGATGTAACCATGTACGCCATGCACAACGAACCGAATCATCGCCATGCCGGACCAATGAAGATCACCCAGTATGTAGATGCCATGAAAATAGTTTCGGATGCTGTTTATTGTGCCGTGCAGGATGTGAATAGGCTGTATGGGAAGAATCTGAAATCACGTTTTGTGAGTCCGGTTACAGCGGGTTCCAATACAAACTGGTGGGCCGAAGTCGTGAAGAATCTGCGTATTGACTATCGAGGCTTGCCTTCGGACAGGGACTTGATGGATATATTTTCTACCCACTCTTATAATCTTCCGGCAGCAGGTTATGCGTCCAAGGTTTCTGATATAAGAAAGATTATAGTGGAAAATCATCCTTTGAAACAACCGCTTCCGATCGTTTATACGGAAACAGGGCGTTGGATGAATGCATATCTGATCGATAAGGAAGAGACGATGGATTCTCCTTCCTTGTTCACAGAGTGGGCCGGTGAATATACAAACAATACACTCAATCAAGGGTATGGAATGTGGGCTTTTAAGTTTGCCAATACTACCAGCGGAACATATCCGCGTGGCATTAAGTCAGGACATCACTTTATCTGGCAAGGCAAACGGATTGTGGAGGATACCTATACCAATGTGGCATTGGGTAAGAAAGTAATGGATCTGACTTCATCTCGCCCAGTAGCGGTGAAAGTAGTAACCGATGGTAATAAGGCAGATGCTTCCATGTGGGTGTCTCAAGATACAGATGCAGAGAAATGCCTGGAAATCAATCTGGGAAAAAGTACTTCATTGGGTGGGGCTGTAGTCTATACGGGTTCGGCATATGGAGTTTATACGGCTCCCGACCGGGTGAAGAAATTCCGTTTGCAGTATTGGGACGGTACCGAGTGGGCGGATATAAAAGAAACCGTTGAGAAAGATGCACGTTATGCTCAATCCTTTTTTCTGTTCGATGCTCCTGTAACTACTTCCAAAGTCCGCTTTGTTGCAATGGATAAGGGGAGTATCAAAGTGAGGGAAATCAAACTGTTTGATGCGGAGTCCGTCAAAGAGATTCCTTCCTCTTTTGATATAAGTGGCATTCAGCGTACGGGTGAAGTTGTTCGCCTGTTTGCAAAAGGATTTAAGGAAGAACGCCCGTTGCTGAATACTGTGAAGTCGGTTGCTGATAATGATGTGGATGCAATAACTTCTTTTAATCCGGAAGAAATGAGATATTATGTATGGCTGGTACAACGGAAACTCTCTTCAAACCATCTCACATTGAACCTGAAGTCGCTGAACCTTCCGGTAGGAACCAAGGTGATTGCCGAGGAAGTAAGTGCAAATGCTTATGGTGAAGTGGTCTGGATAAAAGAAACCTCAGAAGAAGGACAGCTTTCGTTTGAACTTCCTGCCCAGAGTGTAATGCTCCTTACCATTCCTATCTGTTCCAATGCTACAAAGACACTGGTGGCAACGGCGGATGCAACCGTTAAGGCCGGGGCAAATAGTGAGAAAAACTTTGGTAAAGCCAAAGTGATGAATATAGAAATGAATGCTTCCCGAGCCAATGGCAATCAGGTTAGCTATCTCAAGTTCGACTTGTCGGGTATGAATAAAGAGGAAATGAATGCCGCTATACTCCGGTTGTATGGCAGTTCGTCAACCAAATCTCCCTATCGCTTCCATGTCTACGCGCTGGATAATAGTAATTGGGACGAAAGTACCCTGAACTGGAAGAATGCCCCCAATCTGGAAAAAGACCAAGTGCGCGTAACCGATGTAGGTAATGCGGCACATGTAGCCGGTGAGATAGTTGTTACTGAAACAGCATCTTGGCATCAGCTTGATGTCACTTCATTGATACGCAAATGCCGGCAGTCGGAAATTACATTTGTATTGATCAGGGAAGTCCGCCAATTGGGAGATGATTCTGATAATAATAAGAATAGTTCTTTCGGAACCAGGGAATCAGTGAATAAACCGGCTCTGATAGTGTGGTAAGCGGAAAAGATTTATTTCGTTCGTACGATTGTGCTTTCTTTCCGTATGATTTTTAGATTCCGATTCTGTGTTTTTTGTGAATTTTGTCTTGTTCCTTTATTTAGTAATATATAAATCTAATGTATTAAATGAAAAACTGTTGTTTTAAACTAATCTTATCGGTTGTATTTCTATTGATTATGGCCGATGTACATGCGCAGAACGTGCGGGTAACAGGTGTTGTGTCTGATACGCAAGGTCCGTTGATTGGCGTGAATGTTCGCGTGAAAGATTCTGCAACTGGTGTGATTACCGATATAAACGGTAAATATTCTCTTGAGGTACCTTCGAATTCTACACTTGTGTTTTCGTATATCGGTTATCTGAACCAGGAGCATAAGGTAGGTAATAAAGGTGTTATTAATGTAGTCATGGTAGAGGACACCAAACAACTGGAAGAAGTTGTAGTCGTGGGCTATGGCTATCAGCGGAAAAGTGATGTCGCTACTTCTGTCGCTTCGGTTAAGACGGATGAACTGAAAAGTTACCCGGCAGGAAACGTAGCTGATATGCTTCGTGGACGCGTGGCCGGTGTTAATGTAACAAGTTCGTCGGGAAGGCCGGGTTCCAATCCTAATATTACGGTTCGTGGTAACCGTTCTATCAGTGCATCCAATACTCCTTTGTATGTTATCGATGGTTCTATCTCAGACAGTGAAGAATTCAGTACGCTGAGTGCGGAGAACATCGAGTCCATCGAGATTCTGAAAGATGCCGCTTCGCAGGCTATCTACGGTGCCCGTGCCAGCGATGGTGTTATCTTGGTGACAACGAAACGTGGTAGCCAGGGTAAGATGGAGGTAAGTTACAACGGATATGTAGGTATACAGTCTTTATGGCGCAACTTTGATTTCTACTCACCCGAAGAATATGTAATGTTACGGCGTGAAGCAAAAGCCAATGATAAAGGTGTGATTGATGCACGCGAAATATCCATCGCTGAAGCCTTGGGAGATGATGTCATGCAGCAAGTGTGGGCAAGCGGACAATTTATAGATTGGGAGAAAGAGATGTTGAAGAATGCACTCTATCACAATCATGACGTAACATTGCGTGGCGGAAATGATAAGATACGGATGGCTGCCGGTGTCAATTACTTCGATCAGGACGGAATGGTAACTACAGGTTCTGGTTATCAGAAGGCGGCTTTTCGCCTGAATGTGGATTATAACATTAATAAGTGGATTAGCCTTGGTGTAAACTCGTCTTATGCTCTTACCAAATCCGATCGTGAAGATGGTAGTTTCAGCGAGTTTATCACCCGTACTCCGATTGCACAGATTTATAATGAAGATGGTAGCTATTCACGCTATATTAATTCTAATAATGATGTCAACCCGTTCTATAGAGCGGAAAACTATAAGCGTGAGATTTCCACCAATAGTTACCGTTTGAATGTCTTTCTGGAGTTGAAGCCTTTCAAAGGGTTCAATTACCGCCTGAATACATCGTTCTATAACAGAGAACAGGAAGATGGCGAAGCAAAAGGAGTGAATTATCCGGGTGGTGGAGCTACGGCTAAACTGACTGACAGGGAAGACAGAAGTTATCTGATTGAGAACATCTTTACATACAATGTCCCTATTAAAGACCAGAAGCATAAACTGACGATTACCGCAGTACAGTCTGTTGACCATAAGCAGACAAAGCAGTTGGGCTATGCTACCGACCAATTACCGGTGGATATGGATTGGAACTTCATAGCAAACGGACAGTTTACAGGTTCTCCTATACGCTCCTTTACCGAGAATAACCTGGTTTCTTTCATGGGACGTGCTTCTTATATCCTGATGGATAGATATATTATGAATGTTGCAGTCAGAAGAGACGGTTCCAGTCGTTTCGGAAAAAATAACAAATGGGGTACATTCCCGTCTGTTGCCCTTGCATGGCGTGTGAACCAGGAGAAGTTCCTTCAAAATGCAACCTGGATCGATAATCTGAAACTACGCTTGAGTTATGGTATTGTAGGTAATCAGAACGGTATCGGTAATTATACAACTCTTGGTCTGACTGACAAACTCAGATATGAGTTTGGTGATAATTCCTATATGGGTTATCTTCCCGGAGCAGAACTTACCAATCCTAACCTGAAGTGGGAACAATCCAGAACCGTCAACATGGGCTTGGACTTTGGTTTGTTCCGAAACAGACTGTCGGGTACCATTGAGTATTATAAAACCCGGACTACCGATTTGCTTGTTTATCGTGGATTGAATTCAGCCTTAGGTTACGAAAAGATGCTTGATAATCTGGGAGAAACGAAGTCGAGCGGTATTGATATCAGTGTTAGCGGTGACGTGATTCGTACGAAAGATTTCACATGGAGCCTGGGAGCTAACTTTAGTCAATACTCCAATGAGATCGTTAAGATTGACGATCAGGTGGATGAGAATGGAAAACCGTTGAGCCAGCCTGGAAATAACTGGTTTGTAGGTAAACCTATCAATGTATATTACAATTATGAACCGGACGGTATTTATCAATACACTGATTTTGATATTACCCGTGATGCTTATGGCAAACTGACATATACCTTAAAACCAACCATTGATACGGATGGAGACGGTATACCCGACAAAGTTCTGGTACGTCAGGATGCAGTGGCGCCGGGTTCTGTGAAAGTGAAAGACCTGAATGGTGACGGGAAGATTACGGCAGACGACCGTACACCCATCTCCAAAGACCCGGACTTTACCCTGTCATTGAACACAAGTCTTAAATGGAAAGGCTTCGACTTCTTTATGGATTGGTATGGAGTATCCGGACGCAAGATTCAGAATGCCTATCTGTCGGATGCAAACAGTGGTGGTTCATTACAGGGAAAATTGAACGGTGTGAAGGTGAATTACTGGACTCCGTTTAATCCTTCAAATGACTTCCCACGTCCTACCCATAATTCGAATGTGACGTATCAGAGTGCCTTGGCCATACAAGATGCCTCTTACATCCGTTTGCGTACTTTGCAACTGGGATATACATTCCCCACCGCCTGGATTAAGAAAATCCAGCTTCAAAAGTTAAGAGTATATGCAACCGCTACGAATCTTCTTACGTTCACAGACTTCCTGTCGTATAGCCCGGAGTTGACTCCCGGTGCATATCCTGAGTCAAGACAGTTTGTGTTTGGAGTAAATTTGTCATTCTAATTATTAAAGACCGAAAAAATGAAGAAAAGATTATATATAGCAGCTTTAGCAATTGCAGCAATTGCGACGTTGCCTTCCTGTGAAGACTTTCTTAATCCTGAATCGAAGACAGACATCACTTACAACTATCTGATAAGTACTCCCGATGGTCTGAGCCGCGCCGTGATAGGATTATACAATATGGAGAGACAGATAGCCAATGGAGATGGAGGTAACCTGTACGTTGTAAATATGTGCGACTATAATACGGACATCATGGTATTCCGTGCCGGAACCAGTGCAGCTATTGCCCGTCTCAATACGCTGTTGCCTAACAATAGCGATGTCGAATCATTCTGGACACACCATTATTCCATTATTGGTAAAGCCAATGAAATCATTGTAAGCGCCGAGAACTTGGGGCTTGATGACGAAGTTGTCCATAAAGCATGGGCTGAGGCTAAGTTCTTCCGCGGGCATGCATACTTTGAGCTATGGAAACGTTTTGAACGTCTCTATCTGAATACACTTCCTACTACGGTAGATAATCTGGTGCGTGACTATAAACCGGCATCTACGGAAGAAATATTCACTCAGATTAAAGGTGACCTGGAAGATGCAATAGCCACTCTTGCCTGGGACATTCCGAATAAGGACTATGGCCGTATCACTAAGGCGGTTGCCAAACATGTGAGAGCGCAGGTAGCCATGTGGGAAAAGGACTATGATAAAGCAATAAAAGAGTGTGAGGATATCTTCAGGGATGGCACGATGTACTCCATGATGCCGAAGACGGAAGATGTTTTCAGCGGGGCGGACCTGCGTAACTCCGAAGTGCTGTGGTCCTACCAATTCTCAGAGAACCTGGGAGGTGGCGGAAGCGGTACTCCATTGATGGGACACCGTCTTGCCATTATTACCACTACCCGCTATCAGTCTAATGCCGGATGTACCTTTGAAGCAGCCCAGGGTGGTTACGGTTGGGGACGTGTTTATCCGAATACTTACTTATTCGGTCTGTATGATAAGGAAAAGGATACCCGCTATGAAAAGCTCTTTATCCACAAGTTCTATTACAATGATCCCACTAATGCCAATTATGGCAAAGAGATACCAGCCGATTTGTATGGCAGTTCCGCCGGATATTTGGAGAAACTGCATCCGATGTCAAAGAAGCATTTTGACCAATGGACCAATGCTACACAGCCTGACAGGACTTCCAGTTTCAAAGACCTGATCGTTTACCGTTTGGCAGAGACCTACCTGATGTGTTGTGAGGCTTACTTCCATCGCGACGGCGGTTCGAGTTCCGAAGCCATCGAATACTATAACAAGACGTGGAGCAGGGCAGGCAATGCCCGTGAGAACGGTCCGCTTACCCTTGATATGATTCTGGATGAATATGCCCGTGAACTGCACTTCGAAGGAGTACGCTGGCCATTGCTGAAACGTCTTGGACTTCTCTACGACCGGGCTCGTGAACACTCGGGCGACTTGAAGTCGGAAGACCCGTATCTGGATACCGATTATGCCTTGTGTCGTGATTACTTCGTGAAAGGCAAACACGAAATATGGCCTATACCACAGAAGCAGATAGACCTGATGGGAGCAGAAAACTTCCCGCAGAGCGATCCGTGGAAATAGGAGAGTTGACTTTAAATTATAAATTAAAAACAGAATCATAATATGAAAAAACTAACTCTGGTTTCATTGATTTTGAGTATGATACTGATTTCATGTAAAGAGCGTGGGGAAGTGCGTATCATGCCGGAATTTAATTATGACCAAACCACTATAAACATATCGAAGAATGAAGGTTCTTCTGTAACGGCTCTTATTTATACGACGGAGGGTGAGGTTACCGCCGAGTATACGGCAGACTGGCTCTCGGTAGATGTGAATCCGAAACGTGCCATTTATAAAGCTACGGCTGCCAATGAAACAGGTGAACCGCGTTCGACTGTCGTGAAGCTGGTTTCCGGAGAGTTCTCTGTAGACGTAATAGTGACTCAATCAGATAAAGATGCTTCGGAAGAGAAGGCATTGAAAGTGGGACAAGTGACAGAAGACGGACTTGGTATGATATTCTGGGTTGACCCGTCTGATCCGGAATCCGGAAAGGCTATCTCACTGGAACGTTGGGGCGGCAATCCGTATGAAGCATCTATCATGCCACATGGTGCTCTGTCAGCAGTAGACGGTCCAGCGAATACAGCCCTGTTTGTAAATGCAGGTCCTAATGATGCTGCCGCCTTGTGTACAGCATTGGGAGAGGGTTGGTATTTACCGGCATCCAATGAATTGCTCGATTTGTTTGACGCATACAATGGTATCGGGCATGAAGATCCGGCATTCACCAATGCAGTGCCTGCCAATATCAGCGATACGGAAAAAGCGGCCCGTGCCATGTTCGACCAGTACCTGACCGATTTGGGTGGAGCTGTTATAAATGCAGCGGCTGATACGGGTAATGGTGAAAGCTACTGGGCAAGTACGGAAAGTGAAGATGGGCAGAAAGCAAGATACGTCCGCTTCGGTAAGTATGGATTTGACTTTGGTGCCAAGACAGGTACAAGCCGCTTCGTACGTGCCATGAAAGTGATAGGTAACTATAAGTTCCCCGAAGAACCTGCGACACTGACCGTTACCCCTACCCAGGTTGGACTGACCAGTGAAGCCGGTGCCACGGCAGAGTCTACCGTAACTACGAATAAGAGTTCATATACGGTAACCATTGAAGGTGATGGCTCCACATGGCTTTCCGTAAGCAAGGCAGAAAACAAGATTACATTCACCGCTTTGTCGGAGAATACCACGGATGGTTCGCGTACGGCGACTGTGACCGTCGTAGCCGGTTCCGGTGAAGGCCAGGCTACGGCTACCATTACCGTAAGCCAGCAGAAAGCTATAGCTGTGGAACCTTTCAAGATAGGCGAGTATGTGACGAAAGATGGGGATACGGAACTTGCTGAAGGCGGTATTGTGTTCTGGGTGGATCCGGCAGATCCTTCCAAAGCCAAGATCGTATCTTTGAAACGAGAGAGCCTGAAGTGGACGAACGGTTTTGCAGAAGGTTTTGGGGTAACGGACGGTGAAAATGGATATGCCAATACGCAGACTATAGCGCAGAGTGAACATGCAGCGGATATTCCGGCTATACAATATTGCAAGGAGAGAGGAGAAGGTTGGTATTGGCCAGCAAGAGACGAGCTGATAGCCTTGTATGATGCCTACAACGGAAATCATAGTTCAAGTTTGCTTCCCGGTCAGCTTCCGGCGGAAGAACAGGCTGCACGTGCTGCATTCGATAAGGCCTTCACCGATCATGGCGGCATTCTCCTGAATACAATGGGGGATACGGAAAACGGTGACAGTTATTGGGCAAGTACGGAGACTACCGACGGTAAGAAAGCTTGTTATATACGTTTTGGTAAATATGTCAGTACTAATAACGCCAAGACCGGAAGTGCGCGTTATGTTCGTTGTGTGAGAAGTGTTTCCAAATAAAATCTTTAAAGGCAAATATCATGAAAATAAAATCATTTTATATAACGGCATCCTTTGCGTGTCTGTTTATGTTGACTTCATGTGTAGACTATGAAGTGAAAGATCCTAACTTCATGCCGCCGGACATTGTTCTGGACGAAGGTGACGACGATGAAATTATAGAGGGGTTGCCGACTCCCGGAGAAATGCAGGCTTACAGTCCTTCACTTCTGGGTAAACCGTATCGTCCGATCAAAGTGAAATATTCGAGCCAGTTTCCACCGGTTACCAGTTGGACTGAAGCAAATACCCGCATCGTGGCTTATATGGGCGAGTATAAGCCAAGCATAAAAACAGAGAGTGACTACAAGGCTATCACCAATAAATATGGTAGCCTTACCACAGGTGCCAAGCAACAAGCCACAGGACGCTTTTATGTGAAGAAAGTCAACGGTCGTTGGTGGATTATCGATCCCGAGGGATATCCTCACTATGAAAGAAGTGTGACTTCCCTCAGGTATGGTTCTTCTTCGCGTAATAAGGAAGCTTGGAACAAGCGTTTTGGCAATGATAATATGTGGTTATCGAAGACGCAGGCAGAACTGGCCTCTATCGGCTTTCATGGCACCGGTGCTTTTTGTACCAATACATATAGTAAAATTCAGGCGCATAATCAAAGTAATCCCAATGCACCTATGACTCTTGCACCTTCGTTTGGCTTCCTCAGCCAGTTTAGATCGCAGAATGGGCATGCCTATCCAGGAAATACTTCTGATAATGAATTGGGGCTTGTGTTGTACAGTGATTGGGCGGACTTCTGTAAATCTTATATCCGTTCGGCTATGGCGTCTTATTTGAATGATGCAAATGTATTGGGATTCTTTTCGGACAATGAGATAAATTTCTCTTCACAGAATTCAAGAATTCTGGACCGTTTTCTGAAACTGACAGACCGGACGGATATCGCTTATCTGGAAGCTAAGAAGTTTATGGAAGAGAAAAATGCAACAAGTGTGACCGATAACCTGAATAGTGAGTTTGCCGGCAGGTTGGCCGAACTCTATTACAAGGGAGTTAAGGAAGCCATCAAGGAGATTGATCCGGGAATGATGTATCTGGGAACCCGTCTGCATGGAACACCGAAATATCTGCAACATGTGGTGGCTGCTGCGGGCAAGTATTGTGATATCATCTCTATCAATTACTATAGCCGTTGGAGTCCGGAGTTGACTACCTATGTGAAGCAGTGGGGCGAAGATTGGGCGGATGCTCCCTTTATGGTTACTGAGTTTTATACAAAGGGTGTGGAAGATTCTGACCTGAACAACCAGTCGGGTGCCGGATTCTCTGTTCCCACTCAGAATGACAGGGCGTACGCATACCAGCATTTCACTTTGGGTTTGTTGGAAGCCAAGAATTGTGTCGGCTGGCATTGGTTCAAGTATCAGGATGATGATGGTACGGATAATAGCAGTAAGCCCGCTAATAAAGGGGTGTATGACAACTATTACGAGATGTACCCCTATCTGAGTAAGTTCATGAAGGAAGTGAATTACAATGTTTACAACCTTATTGAGTATTTTGATAAATAAACAGATTTATCAGATTGACATTTTGCATTTCTAAAGCCCCGGGAGTCTCTGCTTTGCAGCCCGGGGAGAGGAGGCTTGCAAATTCGCGAATGAAAATCTATATTTGTCAGATTATGAGTTGGATATATAAATACGTACAACTCTAAAAAACGGGAAATAGCTTGTTCGGGCTCTTTGACTATAAGGCTTTTGCAGAATGTATGCTTCTTTGGTACAGAAACTATATACCTAATGTGCAGGAACTATATATCTGACGCGTTGGAACTATATATCTGATACGTCAGAACTATAGATGCAATCTGCAGAATATAGAGTTCCTGTACATAGAATATGTATAACGGGCGTATATTATGCAATATTCCGCATTTATATTCAAGCCCAAGAGGCATTGACAGTCTGTTTGGGGTTTCCGGATAAAATGCGTTGTAAGGCAAAAGCCTGTTTCCCTCTCTTTTTGTAAAGACAAATAGGAAATTCTGATATTATAAGAAATAAGATAATAAGTATAAACCTTTAAAAGGATGATGATGAGAAACGGAAAGAAAGTTTTAGTTATAGGTTTGGTTCTGTTGGCAGGATTCGCCTCTTCGGCATCGGCAGTGACAAAAGGTATGAAAAAGGTTGTTGAGGATGCGCTCGACTTCTCTGTCAGACAGTCAATGTCCATGTTCGGTGAGATGAAAGACCAGAAAGGCATATTGCCCAGAACGGCGAAGGATGGAGAGATGATTACCTGCGATTCCGGTTGGTGGACAAGTGGTTTCTATCCCGGTACGTTATGGTATTGTTATGAGTATAGCAATGATCCGCAGGTGAGGGCAGCCGCCGAAGAAATGACTTCGCGTGTAGAAAAGCAGAAGTATACGACCAGCAATCACGATGTTGGCTTTATCATCAATTGCAGTTTCGGCAATGGCTACCGCCTTACCCGTAATGAAGCTTACAGGGAAGTGATAGAGACTGCGGCCAAATCCTTATCCACCCGCTTCCATCCGGTGACGGGTTGCACTCGCTCGTGGAACAGCAAGAAATGGCAGTTCTCCGTAATCATCGATAACATGATGAATCTGGAACTTTTTACGGTAGCCTCATCCATGACGGGAGATAATTCTTACTATAATAAAGCAAAGTCTCATGCCGACCGTACAATGATCAATCATTTCCGTCCGGATGGCAGTTCATTCCACGTGGTTAGTTATGATACGATTACAGGAAAGGTGCTGAACCAAGTGACACACCAGGGCGTGGGTGATCAATCTGCTTGGTCGCGTGGTCAGGCATGGGGATTATATGGATTTACTATGATGTACCGACAAACGGGTAAGAAAGAGTATCTGGACCATGCTATTAAAATCGGTAAGTACATTATGAATCACCCGCGTTTGCCTAAAGATAAAATCCCTTACTGGGACTTTGATGCTCCCGACATTCCGAAAGCTGATAGAGATGCTTCGGCCGGTGCCATTATGGCTTCGGCTTATGTGGAGCTGAGTACTTATGTAGAAGGCGAACTGTGCAAGCAATTCCTTGCAATAGGTGAACAGCAAATAAAGTCGTTGGCTTCTCCGGCCTATCGTGCCAGGAAAGTAGGCGATAACAATCATTTTATCATCAAGCATTGCACTGGTTTCATGGCAAAGCAGTATGAGATAGATGCTCCATTGACGTATGCCGATTATTATTTTGTAGAGGCTTTGCTTCGCTATAAGAATTTGTTGGAAGGGCGTCCGGTAGTTGAGACGATTACGGCTTTCTCTGAAAATCCGGATCGTTCTGCCTGGTTGAGTTCACTCCATCGTATCTCCTATCCGTTGCTGACAAATATGGCGAAAGGTGAACTTCGTAAAAATATGCCGGTTGAATCTATCGCCGCTGATATGCAGAAAAGAAGAGAAGTGACACATCTGGAAGCTTTAGGCAGACTGATTACAGGTATTTCGGCTTGGCTGGAACTGGGGCCCGACAATACGATAGAAGGTAAACTGCGTGCCCGGTACATCGATCTGGCGTTAAAGTCGATTACCAATGGAGTTGATCCGGAATCGCCCGACTACCTGAACTTCAATAACGGACGTCAACCCTTGGTGGATGCCGCTTTCCTGGCTCATGGATTACTGAGAGCCCGTACACAACTGTGGGATAAACTGGATAAGACCACTCAGGAACGGGTAATCAAGGAACTCAAATCATCAAGAGTGATAAAACCTTCCGAAACCAATTGGCTGTTTTTCTCGGCAATGGTGGAGGCTGCCTTAAAGGAATTTACCGGCGAGTGGGAGTATGACCGGGTGAAATATGCCTGTGACCGCTTTGAACAGTGGTATAAGGGAGATGGCTGGTACGGTGACGGGGCCGAATTCCATCTGGACTATTACAACAGTTTCGTTATCCACCCGATGATGGCGGAAGTGCTGGGTGTGATGAAGAAACACCAGATAGAAGGTGCCATACCTTACGAACTTGAACTCGAACGTTATGCCCGCTATGCAGAGCAACAGGAAAGAATGATTTCTCCCGAAGGGACTTTTCCGATAGTGGGTCGTTCATTAGCTTACCGTTTCGGGGCTTTCCATGCCTTGTCCGACGTTGCTTACCGGAAATTGCTTCCGGAAAGAGTGAAACCTGCACAAGTGAGATGTGCACTGACAGCAATTATCAATCGGCAGACACAAGCTCCCGGAACATTCAACCCCGAAGGATGGCTGCGGGTGGGCTTTGCCGGCTATCAGCCTCATATTGGAGAGAGTTATATTTCAACAGGTAGCCTCTACTTGTGCTCTGCTGTGTTTGTAGCCCTCGGTTTGCCGGAATCAGATGAGTTTTGGGCTTCGCCTGCAGCAGACTGGACTTGCAAGAAGGGATGGGCAGGCGTCGATCTGAATGTGGACAAGGCCTTGAAGAAATAAGGATGAATTCTAAGAAGAATTGCTTATGAAGAAATTCGCAAGTGTCGTGTTGTATGGATGTGGCATTTCATTGTTTGCTTCCTCTTGTGTGCAGAAAGCTGAAGAAAAGAAGCTGAATGTCCTTTTCATCATGACCGACCAGCAGAGGTATGATATGCTGAGTTGTGCAGGCAATCGCTATGTCAGTACTCCTTCATTAGATCGTTTGGCTGAGAACGGTGTCCGGTTTGAACATAATTATTGTGCAAATCCGGTATCGATGCCGTCACGTTTTGCAATGGCAACAGGACGTTATGCCGGCGAAATAGGTTATACAAATAACTCTACTAAGCCGGATACTTTAAGAGTCTTGCCGGTTGCCCGTGAAAGTTCGGTTGGAAATCTTTTCCGTAATGCCGGCTATCAGACAGTCTATTCCGGTTATCCGGGCTTTTATTGTGGAAGGACTCACATGGAGGAGTATGGTTTTACCCAGAATGGTACGGATTATTACGAGGGTCCTGCCGATTTTGCCGAGAACTTTCTTGCTGGCTATAATCCGGCTCAGGATGAACCTTTTTTCCTATATCTCTCTTTCATGAATCCTCATGATATTTGTTATGGGGCAGGTTTTGATCCGAGATTTCCCGATGAGCTGCGCCCTCATCAGATAGCTGCTACGCAGAAGTATATAGATTTGCGTAAAACACTAAGTGATGAAGAATATCGTGCACAGATACCTCCCGTACCTGCCAATGTGGAACCCAACGGGACGTATGCCGAAATGAAAGCAATCGGTTCCGGTTCCCGTGACTGGACAGAAGAGCAGTGGGATTTCTATCGCTGGATGTATTGTCGGCTTGTAGAAGATGTGGAACAACAGATCGGACGTATCCTGGCTGCGTTGGAAAACTCCGGTCTGGCAGATCATACGATCGTTGTCTTTACTTCAGATCATGGAGAAATGGGACAGTCTCATGGCCTTGTTTTTAAAAGTCGCTTGCTTGAAGAAGCTACCCGTACACCGCTTATTATTTCCGGTCCGGGAGTGAAGAAAGGAGTTGTAGACTCAAAAAGCCTGACTAGCGGAATTGATCTGGTACCTACGTTATGCGACCTGACAGGAATCCCCGTACCGGAGAACTTGTCCGGTAAGTCACTGAAACCGGTTCTGACCGGGCAAACGGATAAGATTGACCGTGAATATATTATCGTAGAGTCTAGTTCAGGCTATCAGATTAATGACGGACGTTATAAGTATACAGCCTTTACGCGTGGAGATAAGGAAGCGTCTTTGATGGATATTCTGGCTGATCCTGGCGAAATGTCCGATAAAGTTGCTGATCCGGTTTATGTAGCAGAGAAAGAACGCTTGCACGGTTTATTGATGAAGGAAATTAAAAAAATAACAGAACAGCTTCCGGCAGAGAAATAAGCCGGAAACTCTATTAATCTCAGTATTGGCATGAAAAATAAATTATCCCTTTTATTGGTGTCTTTTTTTCTCTTCTCCTGTGCGGAGAACAAACAGGTAACGGAACAGCAGACAACGTTTTGTAATCCGATGAATTTGGATTACGGTTGGGGATGTTTCCAAAAGAGAGAGAAGAAAGCCCGTACGGCTGCCGATCCGGTAATCGTATTGTTCAAAGACAAATATTATCTCTTTACTACAATGGATATCGGCGGTTATCGTGTATCCGACGACTTGATTACATGGAAGGATGTCTATTTTAGTCCGGAGATACATGCATCTGCCCTTGATATTGACCATTATGTGGCACCTGCTGTAGCTGCGGATGATAATTATGTCTATTTTATAAACTTTACCCGCGACCGTTCCAAAAAGAAAGTAGACGTGATTCGCTCTGCTGACCCGGAAAATGGAAAATGGGAAAAATGCGGTGAGGTACGGCGTATGGCCGATCCCTGTCTGTTCATTGATGATGAGCGCTTTTATTTCTATTATGGGTTGGGTGCAGAACAATCTACTACTTTCTTTGAAGTGAATCCTGAGACTTTTGAGGAAATAGAAGGTACGAAGAAGGTGCTCCGTGAATATATCACGGACGTTAAAGAGTGCACTTCCGGTTATCACTTCGGGCGCAGAGAACTGTATGATGAAATCGACGCTTCTGCCTGGATGGGTAAGTTCGAGAAGATACCTTGCCCTGAGGGTGCCTGGATTGTGAAGAACAATGATAAGTATTACCTGCAATATGCCACACCGGGAACCATTTGTAACTGGTATTGCGATATTGTTATGGAGAGTGACAGTGCGAATGGAGGTTTTGTTGAACAGCCTTACAATCCTGTTTCGTTGAAGGTCGGTGGTTTTATTGGTGGGGCAGGCCATAGTTGTGTATTCAAAGATAAGTATGGTAACTGGTGGCAGGCAACTTCCATGTGGATTGGTAACCACGATGAATTTGAAAGAAGAATCGGATTGTTCCCAGTATCATTTGATGCGAAAGGGCGGATGAGAACTCATACCGTATTGGGTGATTATCCGATGCTATTACCTCAGAAGAAGTTTGAGCCGCAGGATATCTCTGCTTTTGGCTGGATGCTCCAGTCTTTCAATAAAGCTTGTATGGCTTCTTCTTCGCTTCCGGGTTTTGAACCGGAGAAAGCAGCGGATGAGAATGTCAGGACGTGGTGGTCGGCAGAAAGCGGTAATGCAGGTGAGCATTTCGTAATGAACTTTGGTAAGAAAGTGCAGATTAACTCTGTTCAGATCAACTTTGCCGAACAGGATATAAATCCGGAGGCTCCCAAAGAGACAGACTATCATGCCTACAAACTATATACTTCGAACGATGGGCATACCTGGAAGCTGCTTGCTGATAAGTCCGGAAACAAAACAGCGGTTCCTCATGAATATCTGGAACTCTCCAAACCTGTAGAAGCTTCTTATATGAAGGTGGAGAATGTACATACTCCCAAAGAAGGTAAATTTGCACTGTTGGATTTGCGGGTATTCGGTTCCGGTTATTCGGATAAGCCCGGACAGGTGAAAGAACTTTCTGTGAAAAGAAACCAGGAAGATGGAAGATACGCCTCGATTGCCTGGAATAAAGCATCCGGTGCCGACGGTTATTTGGTTCGCTTTGGTTATCAACCCGACTTTCTGAATCAATGTATTCAGGTGAAGGGAAATGAAACCACTGAACTTTTGCTACATATTCTCACTAAAGGTGTGAAGTATTATTATCGTGTGGATACCTATAATGACAGTGGAATTACGGAAGGTAATGTTATTTCGGAGTAGGACTTTGGTTCTTCTTCCTATGTTGACTTGTGCTGGGCTTATGCAAGCTCAGCACAAGCCTAATGTTGTTATCATCTTTACCGATGATCAGGGATATCAGGACCTTGGTTGCTATGGATCGCCATTGATACAAACCCCGGCAATAGACGGGATGGCAAGGGAAGGACTAAAACTGACAGACTTCTATGTATCTGCTTCTGTCTCCAGTGCCTCACGTGCGGGTCTTTTAACCGGACGACTGAATACCCGGAATGGAGTGAAAGGAGTATTCTTCCCGGAATCCGAAGGTATGCCTTCCGAAGAGATAACCTTGGCAGAAGCATTGAAAGAACAAGGTTATGCAACAGGTTGTTTCGGTAAATGGCATCTGGGTGACTTGAAAGGTCATCTACCCACAGATCAGGGGTTTGATAAATATTTCGGTATTCCTTATAGTAACGATATGTATATCGGTCCTTCTCAAAAATTTGCTTCTAATGCTGTGTTTAGAGAAGGGTATACTCTGTCTGAAGCTAAAGCGGATCAGGACTTTGTGAGAAATGCTCCCAACAGAGCGACGATAAAAAAGAGACTCAATAGTGTATCTCCTTTGTTTGAAGGAGATGAAATCATAGAATATCCTTGTGATCAGTCTACTACTACCCGTCGTTATTTTGATAAAGCGATTGAGTTTGTTGGGCAGAATAAAGAGAAACCTTTCTTTGTTTACATTACTCCTTCGATGCCCCATATTCCTTTATTTGCATCCGAGCAGTTCAGAGGCAAGAGTAAACGTGGGCTTTATGGAGATGTTGTGGAAGAAATAGATTGGAATGTCGGACGCTTTCTCGACTATCTGGATCAACAAGGATTGGCGGAAAATACGTTGGTTATTTTTGCATCTGATAATGGACCGTGGTTAGGCTATAAAGAAGATAGCGGTTCTGCCGATCCGTTACGTGGCGGTAAATTCTCGTATTATGAAGGCGGGGTGCGTGTACCTTGTATTCTGCGTTGGAAGGGTACTATCCCGGCAGGAGTAACCAGTGATGCGATAATTGCCAGTATTGACCTATTCCCAACAATAATGCATTATGCCGGTTGCAGGTCGTTCAGGCAGGAGATTGATGGAGTGGATATATCATCATTCTTGGAAAATCCTTCTTTGCGGTTGCGTGATGAGTATGTCTATGTAAAAGGTGGTGAGGTGCATGGAATACGTAAAGGAGATTGGGTTTATTTGCCTAAAACGGGAAATAGTAAGTTTAAGGAAGGTGATGTGCCTGAGTTGTTTAATTTAAAACGGGATATTGGAGAGACTAATAATCTTCATCTGGAATATCCAGAGAAGGTGAAAGAATTACAGGAAGTAGTGCAGCTATACCAGGCTTTAAAAGTTAAAAAATAGACTTTTAGGGTATCATTAATGAAAAAAGATATGTTTTTTTGCAACCTGTGATTCTCTTTCTGCGTCTAATAGATAAATAAAAAACAGAAGAGCTATGAAAGTAAATTTATCTATGGATGATATCCGTACAAAAGTAGAAGAGTATATAAAGAAAGCAGGCCGTGCTACAGGTCGTCCTGTGTTTACAGTCTATTATGTAATGACTGCTGATACGACTCCCGATAGTGAGCGCACCAATATAATGCTTGCTTTGGTAGCCATTGTCTTCCCTACCAGTATAGAGGATGTTCTGGGACAACTCTTTATGGTAGGTAAAGGTTTTGCTGCTGTCTATGCTTATAAGAAGGTAAAGAAATATATCACTCCCCAGATTAAAGATAAAGTGGAAGCTAAACTCGATGAGTGGTTCCATGATAATGTGACGGAGGTGGAGCCATTGTATCTGGAATAACAGTTTCTTATTTTCAATAGGTATAAAAAGGGCATCTGATAAAATTGGATGCCCTTTTTATATCATTAGAATATGTTCCTATTAATTCACAAACAGAGAGTTGTGTTGTACATCTTCTATGTTTCTTTGAATAGTTTCTTAATACTTACCAAGTTAAGAGATGGGAAGCGATTAAAAGGAAGAACATGCTTACCCTGTCGTATTAATTTCATGATTCGTGCTTCACACTCTTTATTCAAGAATGCTTTGAAGTTCTCCAGAAAGTCCATCACATTGCCATGTAGTTGCTCAATTTAATTTGGGGTTTGTTACACTTGTTTTGATAGCATTGTATGAGGTAGTTTACTTCTTGTTTCAAGGGAGATGATTGTTTGATTCTTAAGTCCTTAGTTAAGTCTTTAGAGGTTGCAAACAGACTTGTAGATAATCTTTTCATTCGTCTGTTAAGAGTAAACCTAAGGCTTACTGAAACATTCATTTTGCATCCGCGTATCGTCATTAATATCGTTGTAATCGGCGAACACTTCTTCTATGTAGTCTTTCAACTCTTTCATTTGCTGTTCTAATTGCTCTACTCTGTCTATCTGTGGAACTGCTGTAATCAGTTGTCGCATGGCAACAAAAGCACGTACCATCAGAACACTTGTCTGAATGGCAATATCGCTTCTTAATACACTGAAAGCATTAAACTCCATGCTCCGTAAAAGCCAGTGGCATAGCGGATTTAGGTCGTTTCATTCGCTATCTCATCACAAATTGTGATGAGATAGAGTCCCATTCCTCTAATGTAAGTTGAAACATGAAGCCTTTAGGAAAGCGTTCTATGTTACGCTTGACTTTAAGTACACGAGTTTCTACTTGGTACATTTCTGCATGGTCGAAGTCAAGCATTACTTTCTGACCTCTGATTTTATATATTTTGCTTTAAATTACTTGTAATTGTTCCATTGATTTAATCTTTCGTGGTGCAATGGTAACCAACTCTGTATAATGTAAATAGAATGTACGGATAAAATTTCAGTATATGGCATAAAAATATTTCTGGGGGGATGGAATAGACTTGTTGCCAGCCGTCTCATTTTTCTGTCAAGCGTGAATCTTAGCTTTACGTTGTAAGTACCATCTAACTTTTGTTCTTGCTTCTTAATTTTCGCTTTGATAATCAGTATGTTATACACTATTTAATTAGTCAACAAATAGCGTTTCAGACCTATATTACAGCCGATTTCGGTAGTGGGCAGTCATCATAAGCAAACAAAAAGAAAAGCGCTAACTGCTTGATTTCATGCAATTAACGCTTATTTTCTTTGTGGACCAGCCTGGGCTTGANNCTAACCAACTGAGCTACAAGTCCGGTGTTATCCTCATCGGATAGCGGGCACAAAAATAGTATATTCAGTTGAAATATGCAAACCTTTCGGGTAAAATATACTGTTTGCTGCTTTGTTTTTAGAACTTATACGTACGTTTGGGGTTCTTGGGGAACCATCCTTTCTTTACGCGGTCTTCCTGTTCAAAGACTTCTTTGATCGTCCAGAACGAGGAAAAAGCAAATACACCTAAGAGGGAAGCAATCAGGATATTTTCTACACAAAGTGAAGCAGCGACACCTCCGATGCCCAGTACAAGAAAAATCCACCAGCACTTGGTACCCCAATAGTACTCGGCCTTTACTACCACAGGGTGAAACAACCCGATGATAAGAAAAGTACAAATGCCGATGAACAGTCCCGAAAGATGATATTCGTTTAAGAATTCCATAAACTATCTGTTATTTCTCCGGGCAAATGGGAATTTCCTTTTTGATGCTTTGCTCCAGTGAAATCAATGTTTCAGTAGCGGTTACGCCCGGAATTTCCTGCATTTTGTTATTCAGCAAGTCCATCAGGTGTTCATTATCGCGTGCATAAACCTTTGTCAGCATTGTATAAGGGCCTGTGGTGAAGTGGCATTCCACGATTTCCGGTATCTTTTCCATTTCGGCAACCACTGATTTATACATGGAACCTTTCTCAAGCTTGATACCTACATACGTGCAGGTTCTGTATCCCAGAGATTTAGGATTCACATGATAACCGGAGCCGACAATAACGCCTAAATCAATCAAACGTTGTACACGTTGATGAATGGCAGCACGTGATACGCCACACTCAGCAGCTACATCTTTGAAAGGAATGCGGGCATTCTGAGAGATGATTTCCAGAATCTGCCGGTCAAGATTGTCTATTTTTTCCATAATATCAATTTATGTAAGTTCTTGTTTTTATCAAATAGTAAGCAAATATAGGACTTTATTTTAATTTCTCTATAAAAATGGAGGAAAAAATAGGGAAAGAGTAAAAAAGAAGCGGACGAAGCAGATGTTTTTGTTTACATCCGTTTTGTCCGCTAAGTTTATGCAGGTGAAGAAGAAATCTTCAGCTGATATTTATTTTTCGATACCAACGAGCTCTACTTCGAATATCAGAGTAGAGAACGGTTTGATCTGACCGCCGGTTTCTCTGCCACCATAAGCCAGGTCCTGAGGGATATAAAGTTCCCACTTAGAACCTACAGGCATCATAGTGAGGGCTTCTGTCCAACCTTTGATAACTTGATTAGCACGGAAAGTTGCAGGCTCGTTGCGTTTGTAAGAGCTGTCGAACTCAGTACCGTCAATTAAAGTACCCTTGTAGTTTACTTTCACTTTGCTGGTGTCAGCAGGAATCTCACCTGTACCTTTGGTGATGATTTTGTATTGCAGACCGCTCGGAGTAGTTACAACACCTTCTTTACCTTTGTTGTCAGCGAGGAATTTTTCACCTTCAGCTTTGTTATCAGCATACTTAACTGCCAAAGCTTTCTCTTTGATGCTTTCCATACCTTCGCGCATGTAAGTTGTTGCAGCTTCTTTAGTCATAACGCCAGTCTTACCTGTGATACCTGCAATGAAACCTGCCAGCATGTTTTCGCGGCTGATAGTCTGAGTAGAGTCGCTACCGAAGATTTGTTGGTTGAAACCTTCTACCCATTGTTTGCCTACCATTTGACCGATTTGCATACCAGTCATATAAGCGAGGTCTTTTTCGCTGGTCTTAGCAGCGCCTTCGTTGAAACCTTTGATGAATTCAGCCATCTGAGTAGTATCAACACCTTGTTGCATCAGATACTGAGTTAAGCCTTCTGTACGAGCCATACCGATGGCATAAGACAATGAGTCAACTTCTGTTTTCAGATTTGCTTTCGGACTTTGTGCAGTACAGGAAGCTAAACCTGCGCCTACTGCAAGAGCCATGATCAATGTTACTTTTTTCATTTTGCTTTTACTGTTTATTTTTTATTTTTGGGATAATATTTCAAGTAATTCTACTTCGAAGATCAGTGTGCTGTGAGGCGGTATCATTTCGCCTGCACCTTGTGCACCGTATGCCAGGTCGGAAGGAATGTAGAGTTTCCATTTGGCGCCTTCGGGCATGAGTTGCAAAGCTTCTACCCAACCGGGGATTACCTGGTTTACACCGAACACGGCAGGTTGTCCGCGTTTGATAGAACTGTCGAACAGAGTTCCGTCAACCAGTGTACCTTCGTAGTGACATTTCACCTGGTCGGTAGCTTTTGCATATTTGCCTACGTTGCCTTCGTTGATGACTTCGTACTGCAAACCGCTTGGCAGGGTAACAACCCCCGGACGCTGCTTGTTTTCTTCCAGGAATTGTTTGCCTTGTTCTATGCTGGCGGCATTCATTTTCTCTTCCAGTTCGGCGAAGTATTTGTTCACTATATCGCGGGCTTCTGCATGCGATATAGCGGTTTTGTTTCCTTCTAATACGTCTTTGATAGCTTGTGCAAAGTCATCTACTTCGATGCCTTTTGCACCCATGCTTAATAAATTTTGACCTATTCCAAGGCCGATAGCGTAACTGAATTTATCCATATATCTTTTGGGTTGCGACTGAAAGTGATGTATCTTTCAATCAGTTGCAAAATTACAAGTTGCAAAAGTAAGGGTTTTATTTGAATGATTTATGCTTTTAGGATTTAAATTTTCTTATATCTGTGCCAACTTCGGCAATCTTCTGTATTTTTGTAGGAAAGAAACTGCGATAAATAGAAAGGAGATATGGCAATGAAGAAGAATTTAGTGATTTTGTCCGGTGCCGGAATGAGTGCCGAGAGTGGCATTAGTACGTTTCGTGATGCAGGCGGACTGTGGGATAAATATCCGGTGATACAGGTAGCCAGTGCCGAAGGGTATGTACGTGATCCGGAGTTGGTGATTAACTTCTATAACGAACGCCGTAAACAATTGCTTGATGTGGAACCGAATGCAGGACATACAGGGCTTGCCGAGTTGGAGAAAGACTTTAATGTGACGGTAGTTACGCAGAATGTGGACAATCTGCACGAGCGTGCGGGAAGTACGCACGTCATTCATCTGCATGGTGAGTTGACAAAGGTTTGTTCGAGCCGTGATCCTTATAATCCCCGTTATGTAAGAGAGCTGAAACCGGAAGAGTATGAAGTGAAGATGGGCGACAAGGCTGGCGATGGTTCTCAGTTGCGCCCGTTTATAGTCTGGTTTGGTGAAGCTGTACCGGAGATAGAAACGGCTATCGGCTATGTGGAAAAGGCGGATATCTTTGTAATCATAGGTACTTCGATGAATGTGTATCCGGCAGCAGGTTTGCTGAATTATGTACCGCGGACGGCAGAGGTGTATCTGATTGATCCGAAACCGGTGGATACGCACTCGATGAGGCAGATACATGTCATTCAGAAAGGAGCTTCGGAAGGAGTGAAAGAACTGAAGACAGAGATTCTTCACTAACTCCTTGTGTTGTCTACAGACTGAAACTTTTGCCATATCTTGCCATCGTTTTGGCACAGTTGTGCCATAGACATGGCATAGTCTTGCCAAGGCGATGGCAAAACTGTGCCAAGGCTGTGGCACAACTCTGGCACTGTATTAGGTGGAAAGTGTGAGGCTTACTTTGAGTTTTACTTCTTTAATATCATCCGCAATACAAACCATGCATGATGTGCTACGGTACTTACCAGCCCGTAATGTTTCACCATGATGCGGAAGCGTTCCCGTAGGGAGGCTTTCTGATTCTGCGTGGTCATGCCTTCTTCCAGATAATCGATAAGCGTGAGGTGCGTGTTGTGCAACGTCCGTGCTTTTTTCATGATGCGGATGCACCAATCAAAGTCGGCAGAGAAGCGGTATTGCATATCGTAGGGTATGGCCAGACTTTGTTTAGCGAAGAAAGCCTGATGACAAACAAGCATCCCTTGCTTGAAACTCTTCCATGTCAGCACTTCGGGTGCGGAGAGGCGGCGCATACGGAGGAAGTGCCTCTCTTTATTAACCAGAGCCGTTTCACCATAAATTACGTCCGGCAGTTCACCAATTCCTAGGGTATGTACCATTTGCTGCAAAGTGTCATCTTCGTGGAAACTGTCTCCGGCATTGAGGAAACAGAGATAGTCGCCGGTTGCCAGGTTGATGCCTTTGTTCATGGCATCGTACAGTCCCTTGTCCGGTTCGCTGACGATCTGCGTAATGCGGTCACGATACCTTTCGGCAATGGAGAGGGTTCGGTCTTTGGAAGCACCGTCTATAATGATGTACTCTATGTGGTGGTAGGTTTGGGAGATCACACTTAGTATCGTGTCTTCCAATACGGCCTCGGCATTGTAAGTCACGGTGATGATGCTGAACTTGGGCGTAAGGCGATTATGCATGTCTTCCGGTTATTTTGTTGTAAACGTCAATATATCTCTTGGCAATGGCGCGTTCCGAATAATTGGAAACAGCTTTCCGGCAGGCTTGTTCGGCGAGGGTGGCGTATTCCGGTTCAGTGAGTATCCAGTAGATGCCGTTGGCGAAGTCTTCAACCGATTTATATTGCGCCACATAGCCGTTGTGCAGGTGGTCTATCATTTCCGGTATGCCGCCTACGTTGAAACCTACGCAAGGTATGCCGCAGGACATGGCTTCCATAATCATGTTCGGTAGATTTTCTTCCAGGGATGGGGTGACGAAGAGGTCTACGGAATTGTAGATATCTACCAACTGATGCTCATTGCTGACGAAGGCGAGCGGATAAACCTTGAAAGGCAACATGTTCTGTATTTGTTGCGACTGGTTACCGAAGACCACAACACCCAATTGTTCTTTCAACTCCGGATATTTCTCTGCCAGCAGCTTGCACGCCTTAATCATGTAATCTACCCCCTTGCGGGTATCCATAATCTTCACCGAACCGAACAGAATCAGTTTACTGTCTTGCGGAAGCATACACTTCTCCCGTGCTGCCTTTTTATCATGAGGCTTGTAGAGGTTGGTGTTGATGGGATTAGGGATATTCGTAATGACGTGTCCGCTGAAAAGGGCACTCTTCTTGGCTCGTTCTTCCAGCCAATGACTACAGGCAACGAAATTGATGTGGCGTCCTTCGTACAGTTTCTGCTTTTTAAGAAATATACGGTGGGAGAGGTCTTTCTTTCTGCTTCCGTTATGGATAAAAGGGCAATGATGGCACTCTTCTTCGTAATGCATGCATCCGCCGGAGTAGTGGCAGATGCCGGTGCATGGCCACATATCGTGCATGGTCCAGACTACAGGCTTGCCCGAAGCAAGAATCTTTTCGATGTTCTTTAAAGAAAGCATTCCCTGGTTGATCCAGTGAAGATGTATGACGTCTGCTTGTTGGAATTCCGGCAAAGCGGTGATATCCGTACCGGTATTGGCTATGTCTACAGCAAAGAGATGTCTTTTATTGAAGTGATTGGCCTTCCAGATAACGATTCGTTCCCATACGAATTTCCATACCATGCGCAGGTTGTGGGGCAATTCTACTACGGTGATCTGTTCGGTTTGTTTGTCGCGCACCAGTAGTTTGGCTTTGATGCCGTTATTCTTCAGGGCTTCCATCAGGCGGCTGGCGGCTACAGCCGGACCGCCTATCTTCTCTGTAGTATTAATAAGTAGTATTCTCATTGTGTTACCTTTCTTCTGATTAAGTTCTGGTAGAGGTCGAGATATTGCTTGGCAACGACTTCACCGGAATATTTTTCGGAAACTTCGTTTCGCATATTTTCTTCCGATAGGGTGGCTCGGGCTTCGGTTATTCCCCATCGGATACCTTCCGCCAAACTGTCGGCGGAGAGGTAATCGGCTAAGAAACCATTCTCCTTGTGACGAATGATGTCGGCCTGTCCGCTATTGCCGAAAGACACGGGGACACAGCCGCAGGCCTGTGCCTCGATTAATGTCTGACCGAATGTTTCATAAAAAGATGCGGATACGATGACGTCTGCAGCGGAGTACAGCTGTGAGAGTTTGTCCGTATCACCTATTCGTCCAAAGTAGGTGTAGCTGACGGGGAGGGTGCTGAATAGTTTCTCCGGGTATTTGATTCTGCCGAATAAGGCCAGATGGAGTTTCTCTTGCGGGAATTCTTTCTTTTCAATCAATAGCCGGATTGCCTGAATCAGGTATTCCACTCCTTTGATAGGATCGTCGATACGGGCGGCTCCGAACAGAATGATATATTTGTCGGGCAGGGACAGTTCTTTGCGGGACAGTTCCTTGTCCATGATCCGGAAGTCGGCAAGTGAAAGCGTGTTGGGAATAACGGATATCGGCTTCTCTTTGAGCAAAGTGCTTTGCTGTACTTGTGAGGAGAGCCATTTGCTAACTGCAACGATATTCAGTCGATTGGTGGCATTGAACAGTTTCTGTTTCTTCTTGAATGTCCGGTGTGCCAGGTCGTTTTTGCCTGGGAAACGTAGGAAGGGACAGTTTCCGCATTCATTTTTGAACAGGCTGCAGGTATGGGCATGGTGGCAGATGGCTGTACATTCCCACATGTCGTGCAATGTCCAGACAATGGGCTTACCCGATTCGATGATTTCCCGTATGTTTCTCAGTGAAAGCATTCCCTGGTTTATCCAGTGGAGGTGTATGATATCAGCTTCCCGGAATACGGGTAGTTTGGTTACATTGAAGCCGGTGTTGGCTATGGATATGGTAAAGAGGTTTTTCCGGCTGAAGAGATTGTTTGTCCAGATAACCAGTCTTTCCCAAAGGAAAGTGCATTTCTTTTGCCAGTCTTTGCCTACAGGGATCACCTGTTCCGATTGGCTTTCCTTATGGAGGACGAGCATCTTCACGTCTGTTCCCGCTGTATAGAGCGACTCCATCAGGCGTCTGGCAGCAATGGCGGCTCCGCCTGTTTTCTCGGACGTATTGATTATAAGTACTCTCATGTTGCGGAATGTTTTGGCAAAAGTACAGCTTTTACCGCTTTATATCCACAAATTCGCGGTTTTTTTAGCCAATAAAGGCGAAAGTATCTATCTTTGCAGAGGAAGTTTTATTATCATTTGACAATGAATATGGGAGAAAAGGGTTTGAAATGGTTGGAACAGCTCTGGCAGTGCTTTCTCAGTATAGTGAAGATTCTGTTGCAGTCCAAGTGGGGTACACGTTTACCGTCTTCTTTCAGCAATCCGGATGAGTTGCTGATATTGGCTAACGGTCCTTCGCTGAACCGTACCGTAGAAGAATCCGCGGACTTCATACAAGGAAAAACTTTACTGGCTGTGAACTTTTGTGTAAGCTCACCTATGTTCGAGCGTCTCCGCCCTGAGCTTTATCTGATTGCCGATCCGTTGTTCTGGATTGTTCCTGAGAAGCGCGTGCAGCTTTTCAAGACAATGGCCGAGAAAACTACCTGGGACATGAATTTTTTTGTTCCTGCCCGTGCTCTGAAAGATAAAGAATGGCAACCCTTATTGGCCGGTAATCCTCATATCAAACTCTATATTTATAACACAACGCCCATTGAAGGCTTCCAGAGTTTCTGTAACTGGATTTTCCGTAAAGGATGGGGTGTTCCCCGTCCGCACAATGTGCTGATACCTTCTATTGCCATGGGGTTGCGTCTGCCATTCCGGAAGATTTATCTGGCAGGTGCCGATCACTCTTGGTTGCCGGAAATCACAGTAACAGATGATAACGTAGTATTGATGCACCAGAAGCACTTCTACGACCAGAACAAATCGCAGGCCGACACCGTGAAGCAGGAGAATCTGAATAGCGCACGACTTTATACGATTCTTTATCACATGCATGTAGCCTTTAAGTCTTACTTTATTCTCGAAGCCTACGCCCGCAAATTGGGTAAGGAAGTAATCAACGTTACCCCCGGTTCTTATATCGATGCTTTTAAACGGATGAAAATATGAAAGATGGAATAATTATTCAGGCACGTACCGGTTCCACCCGGTTGCACAATAAGATACTGCTCCCTTTCTATGGCGAACAGCGCATTATCGACATTCTGATAGCCAATATCAAACAGGCTTGTCCGGATAAGTGTATCATACTTGCCACAACCAACCGTCCGCAGGATGATGTACTTGCCGAAGTAGCCCATCAGGCAGGCATCCTCAGTTTTCGTGGTGATGAGGACAATGTGCTTGATCGCTTTATCCGTGCTGCCGAAGTCTTCGGCGTGGATCGTTTTATCCGTGTTTGTTCGGATAATCCTTTTCTGCGTCCCGAAACTTTCAATACTTTCTTTGCCGAACATGCTTTTTGTCCGGCAGATTATATCGCCTATGGCTTTGCTGACGGGCGTCCTACTATTAAATCTCACTTGGGTTTATATTCTGAGCTGACAACGATCAATGCTCTGCGTCGTGCGGCAGTTTCCACACAAGAGAAACTCCACATCGAGCATGTCACCATCTATCTTTATACACATCCTGAAAAGTTCAAGGTGCGTCTGCTTCCTTTGCCTGCCGAGTTGGAGGGCCGTTTCGATCTTCGTTTCACCCTCGATACGATGGAAGACTTTACCCTGCTACAAGAGCTTTATGCTACTTTCTATGAAAAGACTGATCGTAGTGTTCATGCCCTGTTGCAACTGGTGCAATCGCATCCCGAATATCGTGCCAAGATGCTGGAGAATATTGCAAGAAATGAAAAATAGGAAATTAATTATGAATAGTGAGTGATGAATATCTTCCGCTACGCTCACAATCCATAATCCATAATTCATAATTCATAATTTCATGAGTACTTATATAATAGGAGAAATCGGACAGAACCATAACGGTTCCGTCGACATAGCCAAGTTGATCGTAGACCTGGTGTCCCGCCCTGTTCGTGAAGAAGTGTTCAATATAGAACTCCGTCCGATGGATGCGGTGAAACTGACCAAGCGTGATCTGAATGAGGAACTGACGGACTCGCAGATGAACCGTCCGTATGATTCTCCCCATTCTTTCGGACGCACCTATGGCGAGCATCGCGCTTTCCTGGAACTGACGGACGAAGAGCATCTGGAAATCTATAAGCATGCCAAGGCTTTAGGCCTCGATTTTGTGGAAACGCTTTGTTCCAAAGGCTGTCTCTCCTTGTTGAAGCTCTTCACTCCCGACCGCCTGAAAGTGGCAAGCCGTGACCTTACCAACTTGCCGTTGCTGGAAGTAATGGCCGAAACGAAGATACCTATTATCCTGTCTACCGGTATGGCAGGCAAGAAGGAACTGGATGATGCTTTGGAAGTTATCACTCGCTATCATGATAACATTTCTATCTTGCATTGTGTATCCCAGTATCCCACACAGCCCGATAATCTGAATTTAAAGACGATTTCTTATCTGAAACAGCATTATGGTCAATACTGTATTGGTTTTTCAGATCATACCATTGGCATTGCTGCCCCTATCGTTGCTGTAGGTATGGGTGCGGAGATCATCGAAAAGCATGTCACTATCGACCGTCGCATGAAAGGAACCGATCAGCAAGGTTCGCTCGGACCTGATGGTGTGAACCGCATGATACGTGATATCCGTATTGCCGAACGCTGGCTGGGAAAAGAAGAATTGTATATCGACTCCTCGGTGACTTCGGCAAAAGTGAAACTGGAACGTTCTATTGCAACGAATAAAACCTTGCATCCCGGAGACATTATTACTGAAGATGATATCCATTTGTTAAGTCCCGGTGATGGCTTTAAATGGGCCGAACGTGAGAAGGTAGTAGGGCATAAAGTATTGAAAGAAATTCCCCGTAATGAGATCATTTATCCGAGTTCTATCATTTAACTGTTATTGAATTATGTTGCCGAAATTAGTGATTACCGATATTGATGGTGTGTGGACCGATGGCGGAATGTATTATACTGCTGAGGGAGATGTTATGAAACGTTTTTCAGTGAAAGATGGTTGGGGGGTGATATTCCTGCATAAATTGGACATACCTGTTGCCATTATGACCGGAGAAAATTCACAAATCGTTCAGAAGCGTGCGGATAAGCTGAAGATCAGCCATTGCTATATAGGCGTGAAAGATAAAGTCGCTCAGGCCGAAGAAGTCTGCCGGGAACTGGGCATCACACTGGATGAGGTTGCCTTTATCGGTGATGATTTGAATGACTTGCCTTTACTGCGGAAAGTAGGCTTTAGTGCCTCTCCTTGCAATACTCCTGACTATGTGAAGCAGGAAGTAAAATACGTAACGGTTGCCCACGGTGGGCATGGCGCTTTCCGTGAGTTCGTAGAAAAGATATTGCAAGATAATGGAGCACTGCAGTCGGTTATTGCATCTTGCCTGGAGCGTTGAGTCGTACTTTGGAAGGACGAATAATTCCTAATCCGTAATCGCGAATAAAGAATAAGGGCAAGAAGAAACTTTTTAAGATACAGAGAACTCCTTTGTCTTTCTGAGGGAACAGTTCGTTCCTGTAATGGACACAAATCAATCCGGCCTTGATTATCTCATACAGGGTTCCTGTTTTCATGCATGCAATTACCTGGCGGTCCGGTTTAAATTTAAATTGAATTCGTTGATACAGACGAAAATACTCGCGGCTGATTTGACGCTTCGTGTGGTCGTGCAAAGCACATAATGCAGTATAATAACCATACAACTTATTCTTGTTTGCCTGTCTGCTCGTAAAGGTGCTTGCGTTTTCGTGCCTGCGCCAGTGTACAAGTACTTGGTTGATGTATTTTACATCTCCCATGCTGCTGCATAGTGTGTAAACGAGGCTGTCGTATGATACATTATATGTTTCGAACTGGTGGATAAGCGGAAGCACTTCCCGACGAAAAAGAATCTGATGCCCGTATGCTTTAGGGTTGACAAGTACACTAAGGGGATGCGGATGTTCTCCCCAATCCTTTTTGTGCAGCAGTCCCATATTCGGATTCTTTTGATTAAACAATACCGAATTGTGAAAGATAAGCGTGGAATCTCCGATCTCTCTGATCAGGATTTCTATTTTGTTCGTTTCCCATATATCATCCTGATCGGCACTGGCTATATAGTATCCATTTGCCTTTTGGTAGGCTGACAGGAAATTCTGATTATATCCCAGTCGCCTTGAATTCTGGAACAAATGAATGATGCTAGGGTATCTTTCCTGATAATCATGAATGATTTCAAGGGTGTTATCAGTAGATAAGTCATCCTGGATAATGATTTCTATGGGAGAGTAGGTTTGGTTTAGGAGAGACATTAATTGCTCTTTTAAATATCTCTCTCCATTGTAAGTGCACATTACAATGGAAACAGTTTTATTTGTCATTTTTGCGTGTCTTTAAGAATGCTTAATTGCCTTGATAATTTCTTCTTTTTCCGGTGTGGAGAATGTACAGGGGTAGCTTTGCATACCTCGTACCGCTTTCAATCCTTTCTGATTATATCTCCAGTTAGCCAGCCTGTTTACCCAACGTAACAGGGGATGTTTATGAGTGAACTCCATAATCTTCCTTTTGCCGGAGATTTCGGCAGTGTCTTTAGGCATGTCGCTGATACTGCAAATAAAGGAGAAAGCATTTTCAAGCGTGTCACCTTCCCGGGCTGCCAGTAATTCTGATAACGACAGAAGGAAACCTTGATATTCCTCCCGATATTTATGAGAAGTTTTGATAACTGAAACAGGTACGGTGGTTTCGGCTGCGGAACCTGTAATATGCTCGCGGGCACTGTAGAAGTAGGGCAGTGTGGCATATTTGCCGAAGATGAGCGCAGCGTGGTTAAAGAACTCTTCCGCCAGAAAAAGGTTACGGAAACGCAGGCTTCCATCCGGGTTGAAACAAGCTGCATACATCCTTTGAAAAGCCCGTGTCCGGATGACGGAGTAGAGCAATGAGGCATACATGTTTTTCTCTTGCAAAAGTCTTTCCCGGGGAGTCTCGCCCGTTACTTGTTTATCGAAGTAGCGGATATAGCGAGGGTAGAATGATATTTTCCCTTTACGGGGAGTGAAGGTCAGGTAATGTCCCTGTGCAGTGCTGTAATCAGGGTGTTCGTCCAGAAAGGCAGTCATCTGTGCAATGCCGGAAGGGACAGCGAAATCATCATCAGCGCAATAAAGCACATAGGGTGTACTAATCATGGGGAGCACCTCTTTCAGCTTCAGCAGGAAATGCAGTTTAGGGCGGTGCAGATAAGTGATGTCGGGGTACTTCTCCGCATCGGCAAACGGATGGTCGGATGAGTCGGGAACAAGAATCCTGATATCTGTGCGGCTATAGTAGTCGAGCAATCTGCGCAAGCGCTCGGGACGGTTGTGCGCAGGGATGATTACAGTTACATTTTGCAGTGTCATTATTGTATGGTTTTCTTTTTAAACAGATATTGAAGGCTTTCCCTGAATACGGTCGACTTCAGGCTCCACATCAGGAATATGTAGAGTGAGGCGGCTAAAGCGACTTTCACTAATAAGGAGAGATAGATATTCTTCACATAATCTGCCACCCAGTAAGTAAAAGTCATTACGGCTACAGATATAATGAGGTAGGGAGCTATATCCTTCAGTGTATTAAACAGGGAAATTCCGATATGTTTATGAGCAAAATAATGCCAGATAAGTAGCCAGAAGATATTGGCTGCTGTATAGACTATCAGCATGACATTCAGGCCGTACGGGTAACTACCCCATACGCATAATAGCTGGAAGATGCCCAGTGCGATGGTGTTCCACATGTATATGTTCGGTCGGCCGATACTGTTCATCAGGTTGGAATAAAGAGTTGAAATAGGCATGAAGGCTCCCCATACGCACAGTATCTGCATGACGGGTACACAGGGTAGCCATTTCTCTGTGATGCTTATTACAATCAGTTCCTGCGAAACAATGGCGAGCCCCAGCATAGCGGGGAAACTGACAAAGGCGGTGAAGCGCATCAGTTTGCGGAATATGTTTTGCAAACGCTGCGTATCTTCCGAGGCTTCTCTGAATACAGGTTGCCCTACGCTGTTTATCATTCCGAAAATGGTGGAATATCCCATTGTTGTCCACTTGCTTCCCTGTGAGTAGTAACCGGCTTGCTGGATGGTGTAGAAACGTCCCAGCAATGCGGAGAAGATATTGTTATTGATGTGAGTGAAGAGTGAGGTAAAGAGTAATTTACTGCTGAAAGGTAATAATTCCCGCAATGGGTGAAAGCGGAACGAAAAAGTAGGTCGCCAGGGAGAGGATATCCAAAGCAAGATGGTGTTGGTACTGACGTACACAACGGTTTGTACGGCAATTCCCCAGTATCCCCAGCCATGGTAGGCACAACTGACACCTGTAATACCCGAAATGAGGATGGCGGCTATCTGTATCTGACTACGCTCTTTTACCATGAGATTACGGAAAAAGTAAGCCGTGGGGGCAGTACCGAAACTTCCGATGAAGAAACTCAGAAATTGGAAACGGGCCAGCCGGGTAAGCTCGGGGGTATGGTAGAAGTCAGCGATAAAGGGGGCACAAAGAAAAAGTATGAGGTAAAGTGATGCACCGATACTGATGTTGAACCAGAATACGGAATTATAATCTTCATGCTTTACCTCCTTCTTATTGACAAGTGCCAGGATGAAGCCACTCTCCGAGAAAATTCCGGCCATGGCAGAGAAGATGGTCAATACGGCCACCATACCATAGTCTGTTGTAGATAACAACCGGGCAAGGAATATGCCGAAGACGAGGTTTAGCAGTTGCATGGCCCCGTTGCCTATTCCGCCCCAGAATAATCCTTTTGCTGTTTTCTCTTTGAGTGACGCTTCCATTAATTACTTCACTTCGCTACCGGGTTTCACTTCTTTCATGGTAGTAACCACGGAGAGTGAACCGTCAAAATTCTCGGCAGAAAGGATCATACCTTCACTGACGATACCTTTCAACTTACGCGGTGCAAGGTTGGCTATGAAGCATACTTGCTTGCCTACCAGCTCTTCCGGATTGTAATGTTGTGCAATACCGCTGACAATGGTACGGTTCTCCAATCCATCGGCAATCTTGAATTGCAGTAATTTATCGGCTTTAGGAACTTTCTGACATTCCAATACGGTACCTACGCGAATATCCAGTTTCATGAAGTCATCGAACTCAATGTTCGGGCGGATGGGGTTGGCTTTGTAGCTGGCTTCCTCATTGGCCTTCTTGGTATCGAGCAATTTCTGTACCTGTGCTTCGATAACGCTGTCCTCTATCTTTTCGAACAGTAGTTCAGGTGTCGCTAATTGGTGGCCGGCCGGCAATAGATCAGTGCTGCCCAGAGTAGCCCAGTCAAAACTGTCCATGTTCAGCATGTTACGCAATTTCTCGCTGCTGAACGGCAGGAACGGTTCGAATGCAATGGCCAGATTGGCAACCAGTTGCAGGGAGATATTCAAGATAGTGGCTACGCGGTCCATATCCGTTTTGGCAATCTTCCAGGGTTCGGTATCTGCCAGGTATTTGTTTCCGATGCGGGCCAGGTTCATGGCTTCCTTCTGTGCATCGCGGAACTTGAATACATCCAGTAACTTTTCTACTTCTGCTTTTACGTCAGAGAATTCTTTTAATGTTTCGCGGTCGTAATCCGTAAGTTTACCGGCAGCAGGCACTACACCATCGAAATACTTTTTGGTGAGTTGCAGAGCACGGTTCACGAAGTTACCATAAACAGCCACTAACTCATTGTTATTGCGTGCCTGGAAGTCTTTCCAAGTGAAGTCATTGTCTTTTGTCTCAGGTGCATTGGCAGTCAGCACATAGCGAAGCACATCTTGCTTACCCGGGAAGTCTGCCAGATATTCGTGCAACCATACAGCCCAGTTGCGTGAAGTAGAAATCTTATCACCTTCCAGATTCAGGAATTCATTGCTCGGTACATTGTCCGGTAAGATGAAACTACCTTCTGCTTTAAGCATGGCAGGGAATACGATGCAGTGGAATACGATATTATCTTTACCGATAAAGTGGATCAGACGTGTTTCGGGGTCTTTCCACCAGGTTTCCCAAGTGTCGGGCAACAATTCTTTCGTATTGCTGATGTAACCGATAGGGGCATCGAACCATACGTATAACACTTTTCCTTCTGCACCTTCTACGGGCACTGGAATACCCCAGTCGAGGTCACGGCTTACTGCACGCGGTTGCAAACCCATGTCAAGCCAGCTTTTGCATTGACCGTATACGTTGGGGCGCCACTCTTTATGGTCTTCCAAAATCCATTGGCGCAACCAACTTTCGTGTTGGTCAAGCGGCAGGTACCAATGCTTTGTTTCACGCATTACAGGCTTACTTCCACTGATGGCACTTTTCGGATTAATCAGGTCTGTGGGGCTGAGGCTTGTACCGCACTTCTCGCATTGGTCGCCATAGGCACCTTCTGCATGGCAGTGGGGGCATTCGCCCGTAATATAGCGGTCGGCAAGGAAAGTTTTGGCTTCCTCGTCGTAATACTGCATACTGGTTTTCTCGATGAAGTCACCTTTGTCATACAGCTTGCGGAAGAATTCCGAAGCAGTGTCGTGGTGAGTTTTTGAAGTCGTACGACTATATACATCGAATGAAATGCCGAACTCTTTGAATGATTCTTTGATAAGTGTATGGTAACGGTCTACTATGTCCTGCGGCGTCACGCCTTCTTTCTTGGCGCGTATGGTGATGGGTACTCCGTGCTCGTCCGAACCTCCGATAAAGATTACATCTTCTTTTTTCAGTCTCAGATAGCGAACGTAGATATCAGCGGGTACATAAACTCCTGCCAGATGTCCGATATGAACCGGTCCGTTAGCGTAGGGCAATGCCGACGTAACGGTAGTGCGTTTGAATTTCTTTTCCATTGTGATATATGTATCTCTTTTGTTATGAGCGCATTTTGGTGTGCAAAGATAGCAGTTTTCCACTCAAAGAAAAAGAGAAGACAATGAAATATCCGACTACATGTGGCAGAAATCTATATTTATTGGTGGCTTAACTGGAATAATATCAATATCGGATTACTGTCTTCGCTCCAGTTGCCGAACATCTGTTTTGTGTTCTCGCTCAATCCGTCTATCTTCAATGCAGTATTTACAGTTTCCTCGCTATAGTTAGAACTGCAAACTAAATAATTGTTTGCCACTCCACTGATAGTCAAATTTCCCAGCAGTTTGTTTTCTTCTGTCAGGTTTAGGCTGTGTATGTTACCTTCTGTTTTGGAAATCCAGAAGAATTGTGGGAGTGGGAAAGTGGATGAAGAACAAAAATATCCGTTCGCTGTTTCATAGAAGGCATTTATATCTTTGATGTGTTTCATATCAAGCATAAATGCTCGTGAATTTCCTTCCAGTGCTTTCAACTCTTCTTCCTTGAAATACTTATCCGAAAAAAGATTTGCCGTTAGGTCGATATTTTTATCATTTACGTTGTAAATCTCCGGTGTGAAACGTTGGTAAAAGTATACTTTGTCGCCGGAGCGATATAGATAGTGGGAAGAATGTCTGGGTATTCTTAGTTCATCCATTTCGGTCAATGCAGGTTTGAGCAAAGATTGTATTTTCTTGTCTTTCTTGGAGTATATAGCTAATTTATCTCGAATTTTGCCTTGATCATATATCTCTGATAGGACTATGTATTCTTTATCAATAATGGCGAATTCCATGAAATAACATTTCAGGTCAATCTCCTCATATTGTCTGAAATCATTTGCATCGTATTTGATAATCTTTTGGCGGGCATTGTCGGCTATATATATATTCCCTTCAGCATCCACGTCAAAGTCAATGGGTGCAATGTATTCTCCGGGACCCTCTCCGGTCCGGTTCAATACTTTGATAAACTTACCGTTTTCGTTGAAGATAAGAATTCCCATGTTGGCACTTTTATCGAAAATGTAGAAATGTTTATTCCGGTATAAAATTTTATCGATACTTCCTATTAATGAATTATCTGTTAACTCTAATGGAATATATTTAACCTCACATACCGGGTTAACGTCTGATGCTTGTACGGTATCCAGTTGGAAACTCATAATACTTGTGTGATCCTGTCTGGAGCTTGGCTGACAGGAAAAAAACAAGGTGCTTAAAAGAAGGAATAGAAGTTGTCTCATATTTTAAAAGTTTGGATTGAAAGAGTATTTTATTGCTCGTTTCAAATATAGAGTTTTTTTTGTGATTAGCTCAATCATACAATTATTTCTTTAAAAAAGTAGCTATATTATACTTTCTTTCAAGTAAAGCATTACTATCTAAATTCCTTTACTAAAGAAGAACTTATAAAACTCATCGAAGGCTATTCCAAAAACTGGTTGGCTATGGATGGTGTATGGTTTCAATCGGTAGAACGAAAATATGGAATGGATGAGGCCATGCATCACGATAGGGAAGCATGGAGAGTTTTTAATTATTTTGCTTTTACATATCTGTTGATGTCCGCCAAAAGGCATTTGTCATGCAGGTATGCACACAAAAAAAACGTGCAAACCTTTGATAATTGGTTTACACGCTTTCGGTGAATATGTGGAGAAAAACTCCTATGTCTTTAAATCGAGATAAAGCAGTCTCGTATGCAAGGGCTCTTCTTCGGGAATATCATAAAAGGCTTTCTCGTCCTGTTCCGTCTTATGCAAGGGTTTGAAGCCGTTACGGTCTATATAGTATCGTCCGCATTGAGCGGCATCATCACACATTCATCGTATAGGGAAAACGCCCGCTTGTCCGTATTTATGATTTAAACTTGAATTGGCGTGATTTCTCCAATGCGACTTGCAAGCGGCGACGTGACTTTTCGCTAAGTTTCGGAGTTTTAAGCCGGGCATTCTTTTCTGCCTGTTCCACAAACTCGATGGCTGCCTGCCCTTCGAGTACCGGAATTGTTTTGATTGTTATTGCCATAATCTTGTATTTCTTTTGATGGCAAAGGTAGGCATATTCTCCTTATCTCCCAAACAATTACGTGTAAACCAATAGGTCAAAGAGCTCTTAGATTTATGTAGCTGTTAATTTAATATTGCATCTTGTCCAAAGAAAAAGCGTGAAAAGTGCAGTTTATCCATGCTCCATGCTATTACTATACATCCACTCACGGTGATTGCAACGGATATGATCATAAAAAGTATTCCGGTGGGTTCAAAGAATAAAAATGATAGGAACATCTTGCATAATATTGTGAAAAGAGGGGAGAAGAGAAATATGACAAGAGTATTTCTACCTATAAAATAAGAGCATTGGCTGATCCCCTTGGATAGATAACTGTGTGCATATAGTGATATAATGATAGCCAGATAAGTAATAGTGATACCTGCCAGTATCCCTCTGTTCAGATTGTCTGGAAAACAGCAGAGTAGTATCATGGGGACAAGGGCAAGAAGCGATGGCTGAAAGATACGGATAAATGGTAATTTGCTTTGTTTAATGATTACCCCTGCAAGGAAGTAAATGGCATTGGCAAACACCATAATTCCACCCCAGTATGATACTGCGAATAGACCAAGACCAAGTATTATTACCTGTGATATTATTTTCATGCGGGTATAGCGGAAAGCCAGGTAATATAGTAGACTACAGATAATAAGCGTGTGGAGATACCAGTAGGGGCCCAATGGCTTTATAAATATCTTATGCAATAAAATGCTTGAACTGATTTCCGGTACATTTTCTCTCACGGGTAAGATATGCGACATTAGTACGTAACCTGTTTCCATACACAGGTAGGGAATGAAAATCCATAATAGTTTTTTCATAAAGCTTCTGATATCTTTCTGTACATTAGTCAAATAACCGGAGATGATTAGGAAAGCGGGCATGTGGAACGTGTATACGATCTGTTTGATATAAGGATATTTATCTCCTATATATACCAGATGGAAAGCAACCATTAGAAGGATAAGAATGCTTTTCAGATAGTCTAATTCTTTAATGCGATGCTCCATAGATTGAGTTTTGTATGTTATTGCAAGAATAGCATCCCGATCTCATAAAGGTAATGATTCGTGATAGTTTAATAAGTCTCATATTTGTGTGTAATTTCGTTGCTAAGGCTTTCGTCTATGCAAAAATAGATAGCTTTTTATAAAAAACAGGATAATAATACTTCTTTATGATAATGTAACTATATTTTAAAATATATACAAGTATTATATAGAACTATCCTCCAATCATATCTGAACCGTACCTAAGCTATATCAGAACCGTACTTGCTCCGTACGTTCTCCAGCCAGAAGTACCTCTGAGTGGAGAAAGTACGGGGTTGGTACGGAGCAAGTATGTCTCAAGTATGTCCCGTGTCGCTTTTTGAGTTTGTTTTTGAAAAGAAAGGCGTTAAAAAAAGTTCCTTATTTGCTTTGCTCGATATTTATTCCGTGTTTTGTATGGCATAAAATATGTAACGTAAAGTGCGTAATACTATTTATAAAAATAGAGAAGATGAAACATACTGTTAAAGTCATCGCTTTTGATGCAGATGACACCCTTTGGAGTAACGAACCTTTTTTTCAAGAGGTAGAACGAAAATATACAGAATTACTGAGTGATTACGGTGGTGCAGAAGAAATTTCGGCAGAGTTGTTTAAGACAGAAATGGGGAACTTGGAATGTTTGGGTTATGGTGCCAAAGCATTTACCATCTCAATGGTTGAAACAGCTTTGCGGGTGAGTGGACAGAAGATTTCAGCAGAGAAGATACAGCAAATAATTCTTTTAGGTAAATCTCTGCTCCAGATGCCGATTGAATTGCTACCCAGTGTGGAAGAAACTCTGAAAGCTTTGAAAGAACAAGGGGACTATCGCCTGGTAGTGGCTACGAAAGGTGATTTGTTGGATCAGGAGCGTAAATTGCAACGTTCCGGACTGATGCCTTATTTTGATCACATTGAAATAATGTCTGATAAGACGGAGAAAGAATATACTCGCCTGCTGCAAGTCCTTCAGGTCGCTCCGGAAGAATTCCTGATGATCGGTAATTCTTTGAAATCCGATATTAAGCCGGTACTGGCTATCGGGGGATACGGAGTATACATTCCTTTTGAGGTGATGTGGCAGCATGAGGTGGTGGATACATTCAACCATCCCAGACTGAAACAGATGAAAAATCCGACGGAATTGTTGGGCTGGCTTTAATAATACAGGTTAAATGTTTGCGCCTATTTGCTTTATCCAATATTTATTCCGTATTTTGTGTTACGTAAAAAGTGTAACGTAAAATATGTAATACTGCTTATGAAAGCTCAGAAGATACAACCCCGGAATCCTTTTTTAGTGTATGGTTATGCGAGTCCTCGTTATTTCTGTGATCGTGAAGCTGAGACACAACAGATATTGTCGGCTTTGGAGAATGAACGAAACCTGACATTGATAGCACCTCGCCGTATGGGTAAGACGGGATTGATAAAAAATGTCTTCTATACCCTGCAAGAGCAGAAGCCGGAAGTTGCCTGTTTCTATATGGATATTTTTGCTACGCGCGATTTATCCTCTTTGGTTCGTTTGTTGGCAAAGACTGTATTAGGGCGACTTGATACACTCAGTGAGAGTGCTTTGCATAAACTTACCTCCTTTTTTCGTTCCTGTCGTCCGGTGATCAGTGCGGATGAGTTGACGGGAGTTCCTACAGTTACGTTAGACTTTGTTGCCGATAAGTCTGAACAGACATTGAAGGAAATCTTCGATTATATGGCTGCTTCCGGTAAGAATTGTTATCTGGCTATTGATGAGTTTCAGCAAATCACTTCTTATCCTGAGGAAGGCACGGAAGCGTTGCTTCGTTCTTATATCCAGTTTATCCCGAATGTCCGTTTCATCTTTGCAGGTAGCAGTCAGCATTTGATGCAGGAGATGTTTGTTTCCGCCAAGCGTCCTTTCTATCAGAGTACTCAATTGATGGTGCTTCGTGAGATTGATGAAAAGTCCTATTATCGGTTTGCAAGGAACTTTTTTGAGTTGCGGGGGCAAAAGTTGGATAAATCTGTATTTCATTGGATATATAGCCGCTTTGAGGGACATACTTGGTATATGCAGGCAATGCTGAATCGGTTGTATGAGCGAAATGAATCGGTTGTAGATGCCACTCAGGCAGAACAAGTGTTGATGGGACTCCTTGAAGAAAATACGCCTGTTTATCAGAATCTGATCATTATGTTGACAGACAATCAGCTGGCGCTGATGAAAGCTATCGCGCATGAAGGGAAAGTAACGGCACCCAATAGTGGTGAGTTTATTTTGGGGCATGGGCTGAAGACTCCGAGCAGTGTCAATGCAGCTTTGAAATCGTTGGTGGAGAAAGAGCTTGTTTATAAATCTGCTGACGGATATATGGTTTACGACCGTTTTATGGGGATGTGGCTGTTGCGGAACTGACGAGCCGGTCTAATATTTACGGTCTACGTGATACTCTACTCGGTAGATATGATCGAAATGTTCCGTCCATTCGTTCGGGACAATGCCGATTTGCAGGCCGTAAAAGCGAGTACCCTTTTCACGGTGTACACTCATTTGTTCTAATAATTCCGGTTTACATTCGGGAATGCGATAATCGCTGATAAGTAAGACATCTGCATTCATGTAGCGGTTTTCATCAAGCATTCTGAAAGTGTCTTTCAGCATTTGGGTGGCATCTGTGTCTCCACTAAAAGGATGGCTGAAGAATTCCATTAGTTTCAATCGGTCGCGTCGTATATCAATGGTTTTGGTAGACACGGAGAATGAAATCAGAAAACATTCCCTGTTTTGAAGTTCTGCGATCTCTATGAGCTTTATCAGTAGGGAATTAGCCATCTTCTCCGGTTTTCCGGTCATGCTGCCCGAGGTGTCGAGGCATACAATCATAGGGCCTTTCAGGACTGCCGGTTTTACTTCCAGACGTCTGGAGGGTTGCATGATTTCCGATTTGTAACGGAAGGTTTGCAGCTTCTGTGTGAAGTATTTCAGCATAAAGACATCTTGCAGTTCATTGTCTGCATAGTATAGCAGTTCCGAAGGGAGCAGGGCATTCAGGTCATTGCCGATGGTGACACCCAGAATATCACTCTTTTGAGAGTGAGCCAGTTTGTAGGTACTGCCTTCCGTCACATATACTTGTTTGCTACCCTCATCGTCGGCTATTCGGCCCATGCGGTTGGCTACTTTCAGCAGTTCGGGATATTCCTTTTGCAGTTTTACAATCTTCCGGATATTCTCAAAATCTATGGTATTCCATAGCCCGTTCATCATGCTCCATGCCTGATAGAACTCTTCTTTATCCACTTGGTGCTCTTCCAGATATTCCGGTATCTTATTCAGGCTGGTTTTTAGTTTCTTTTCCAGAAAGTCCTTCTTGATATCCAGGTTTTTCTCTTTCTGCTCCTGTTGCTTTTGATGAAAAGAATCTTCCCAATCTTTCAGCATTTTCTCCCAGACAGTAGAGTCATGCTGCTTATCTTTATCTCCGAACATGTGTTCGTAGAACGGTTCATCGAAAGCATTTTCTTTATAATCGTCTTTGATTTTTCTTAATAATGCTTGCCAACCGTCCCGCTTCTCCTTAACCCAGTTCAAGGCACTTTCCATCTCTCCAAGTTCAGATTGAGCTCTTTGCATCTGGAACTTTTCCTGTTCAAGAAACTGCCAGACAAACTGTGTGGTGATGTCATAGAATATGCGTGCACGAACCTCATCGCCTAACACCAGAACTCTGATGGAAGGATTGTTCATGATGGCCAGTAGATAGAGCAACAGGGGATCTTCCGTTTCGCCGTATAGAGTCTTGGCGCATTCTCCTGTTTGCACAAATTTCTCGACTATCTTTGTATAGAAGTGGATGTCATACTTCTTTTTGGTTAGCCCCGCCATATTGCTGCAAATTGAATTGTAACTTTTCCTCTTCGATCTCTACATTCCGCAGTCTTTTTAATACTTCGTCCGAGTAGCGGGTGATTAACTCTTTATCAGCCGGTGTGACGAACAGATTGTCCGTACATAAGGAACTGGTAAAGGTTGATAGTTGTTGGAAGAGTTGATTCAACTCGTTCCGGTAATTGCGGAGAGTGATCTGAGGCAATTTGTCGAACAGGTTTTGGGAAGATTTGCCGGATGTAGGGAGTGTTTTTTCTCCTTTTTTCCTTTGCCTCATCGGATATCGCACACCGTCTATCAACAGGTATTCTGTTCCTTCCCTGTACAGGTTTACCCGTTGCTGGGAGGCAGATGATGAGGGCGTTCCGCCCGGGTAACAACGAATGATGGAACGTCCCGGATTCAATGGGTCGGGATAGATAACAGCTTGTTTCGGTGCATTTTCTTTCTTCTGTTCCTTCAGAGCCAGATAGTCTACGGCAAAGATGTATGTATGGCCTGTTCCGTGTTCCTCTACATGGTAATAGAAGTAGTCTGTAATTTCCAGTTCATTCCTGGGGGAACAGTTGTTCTTGAAGTCTTCCAAAGCCTGGCGTACACGGCTGATCCGGATGTCGCTTTTAATCGCTTCAGTGATTTCTTCCATTTTTTCCAGGCAGGAGGTGAATAGCTCCCGGATGACCAATTGATGAATCGGCTCACATTCATCTACCTCATTCCACAAACAATGGTATAGGGGCAGCAAGTCTGATGAGTTGACCTCTGTACGTCCGTTAATGAAAGCTGAGGCTTTCAGCAATTGTACAATGTTTTTCCAGCGGCGATCGCTTATATATACGTTTCGGGCAGTGCCTTCATCATCCAGTAGAAGCCGTTTCAGTTGGCGGCGAACGTTCGTAATGTAGTGCAGAATCTCGGCAGATAGTGAAATCCGGTTGATCTGTCCGCGCCAGTCTGCATATTCTTCTTCACTGATTTGCAGTTCTGAAGGCACGTTTATTTCTTTATCGTTGTCATCGAGCAGCATGTTGTAAAAAGTCTGTTCGTCCTTTACACAGGTGCAGATGATACGCAGCAGGAACCGATCCCACAGAGCCTCAAGTCCTTCGCCGTGTGCTGGTAACTCGTTACTGGCGGCAATCAGAAGTTTTAGTGGTAACTTAATTTCGCTATCGCCATTCCGATAGATTTTCTCGTTGATGGCGGTGAGCAATGAATTTTGTATGGCAGGTCCCGCTTTCCATATCTCATCCAGAAACACTACGCTTGCCGTAGGCAGATACCCATCAATGGCACGTTCGTATTTATCAAACTCTTTCAGTCGGTTGATGCTGATAGGACCGAATATCTCGTCGGGAGTAGAAAAGCGTGACATCAGATATTCAAAAGCTTTTGCTCCCTTAAAGGCAGATTTTAGTCTACGCGCCACCATGGACTTAGCTACCCCCGGAGGACCCAGCAAGAGAACACTTTCGCCTGCCAATGCTGCCAATAGTGACAAGCTGAGTTCAGTATCCTTCTCGTAAACCCCTTGGTTGATGGCGGTTAATATTTGTTGTATCCTGTTTCTGATGTCCATAATTCTTCTTGTTTACACTTCATTTTAGGTATGAAGCTTCAAAGATATGAAATCTTTATACGGAATACTGACAATTATTTTGAATTATTGCAGATAAAAAGTTATCTTTGGTGCAGTATTCCCAAAAGAACAGCATTTTACAAAAAGGATATCTAATTTAAGAATGAACATGAGAAATGCTATGAAAATGAAGGAAGAGAAGAAACGATGGTTACATTTCTATAACCGGATATTGTCCGGAGTATTGGTCTTACTCGGTTTTAATGCATGTGACGGGACGGGGGCTGATGAATATGGAACACCTTATTGCCGTTTTGAGATTAAAGGTAAGGTACTCGATGAACTACGCGAACCTGTAAAGGATGCAAGGGTTATCGTAAAGGAACTTACGTCGGATGGAGAACCGATGGGAGCTTATTACACTGATACTCTGTATACTCAAGAGAATGGAGAGTTTCGATTCTTAAATGAGCAGGCAGGTGGCTATGGTAAATACCGCTTAGTGTGTGAAGATTCACCGGGTATTTATAAAGCAGACTCAACTGACATAAAAATGGAACCGACAGGTGGCAAAGGCTGGTATCAAGGCAGTGACACTAAAGAAGTAGATTTTGTACTGAAGAAAAAGAATGAATAATCTTTCATTACGTAAACAGCTTGCTCTGGAAATAAACCGGAAAATCTGGAATAACCTGAAAGAACTGCACCCTCTGAAGCAGCTCTTCTGGGAGTGTACTTTGCGCTGTAATCTCCACTGCAAGCATTGCGGAAGTGACTGTAAACGAATGGCGGCAGTGGAAGATATGCCTGCTGAAGATTTTTTGCGTACTATCGATTCCATTACTCCTTATGTAAATCCCAATAAAGTAAGTATCATCATCACTGGTGGAGAACCCCTGATGCGGGAAGACCTGGAAAAAGTCGGGCTGGCCCTCTACCGTCGTGGTTATCCGTGGGGCATGGTCTCCAATGGACTTTATCTGACAAAGGAACGCTTGCAACGTCTCATGGCTGCCGGATTGCATTCCATAACTATCAGTCTGGATGGTTTTGCCGAAGATCATAATTGGTTGCGGGGACATCCTGAGAGCCATCATAATGCTTTGGAAGCCATAAAGATGCTGGTACATGAACCGGAGCTGACCTGGGATGTGGTGACCTGCGTTAACCGACGTAACTACCCTTATCTGGACGAATTAAAAACATCTCTTTATAAAATAGGCGTTCGCCAATGGCGGATGTTTACTATCTTTCCGGTTGGCCGTGCTGCTTCGCATCCTGAGTTCCAGCTGACAGATGAAGAATTTACCGGACTTATGAACTTCATTAAAGAAATCCGTAAGGAGGGAAAGATACATTTGAGTTATGGCTGCGAAGGCTTTCTCGGCAAGTACGAAGGAGAAGTACGCGATAGCTTCTTTGCTTGTAATGCCGGTGTTACTGTCGGTTCTATCCTGATAGACGGTTCTATCTCTGCTTGTCCCAGTATCCGGAGTGATTTTCATCAAGGGAATATCTATCGGGACAATTTTATGCAGGTATGGGAAGAACGCTTCCAGCCATTCCGTAACCGCGATTGGATGAAAAAAGATGCTTGTGGCGATTGTTCCTTCTTCCGTTATTGCGAGGGTAACGGGATGCATCTTCGTGATGAAAACGGTAATCTCCTGTTTTGTCATTCAAAGAGATTAGTTCCTTGATTTATTTTAGTAACGCTTAAAAAATAGTTTGGTACATCAATGATAATTTATCTCCCATTTTATTATCGGCTATTACTAAATTATTTTTCTCCTATTGGGAAAAAATAAATCAGTCTATTCTTCCTCTTCGTATTTCTTTTGTTTTCCGATTGCAGGATTGCATAAAAGGTGTATATTTGTGACATCGTATCCTGAACTTAAAGTGAATAAACTATGATAACAAACCAATTGCTTCGTCCTGCCAGTATTGTAGTGGTGGGAGCATCCAATAATGTGCACAAGCCGGGAGGCGCCATCTTGCGTAATCTTATTAACGGTGGCTATACCGGAGAACTCCGTGCCGTAAACCCCAAAGAGACAGAAGTACAAGGTGTAACAGCTTATGCCGATGTGAAGGATATTCCCGATACGGATATGGCTATACTTGCCATTCCGGCACAGATGTGTCCGGATACTGCGGAGGTGCTTGCTGCTGAAAAGCAGGTACGTGCGTTTGTCATCCTTTCCGCCGGGTTTGGTGAGGAGACACATGAGGGTGCGTTGCTGGAAGACCGTATTCTGGAAACGGTGAATAAGTATGGAGCTTCCCTGATAGGGCCGAATTGCATTGGACTGATGAATACCTGGCATCATAGTGTGTTCAGCCAACCCATCCCGCAACTGCATCCACAAGGAGTCGATTTGATATCCAGTTCCGGTGCGACCGCCGTTTTCATTCTGGAGAGTGCCGTAACGAAAGGTTTGCAGTTCAACTCCGTCTGGTCTGTGGGAAATGCGAAGCAGATAGGTGTGGAAGACGTATTGCAGTATATGGACGAGAACTTCCAGCCGGACAAAGATTCTAAAATCAAATTACTCTATATCGAAAGTATCGGTGACCCCGACCGCCTGTTGTTCCATGCTTCTTCTTTAATTAAGAAAGGTTGTAAGATTGCTGCCATTAAGGCTGGCAGTAGTGAGAGCGGGAGCCGTGCGGCATCTTCGCATACAGGAGCCATTGCCAGTTCGGACTCGGCAGTGGAAGCTCTGTTCCGTAAAGCCGGTATTGTACGTTGCTACTCACGCGAAGAGCTGACTACAGTAGGATGTATCTTTACCCTTCCGGAATTGAAAGGGAAGAACTTCGCTATCATTACTCATGCCGGAGGTCCGGGCGTTATGCTGACTGATGCATTGAGTAAAGGCGGACTGAATGTCCCTAAACTGGAAGGCCCGGTTGTAGATGAACTGAAAGGAAAACTCTTTCCCGGTGCGGCTGTAGGAAATCCGATTGATATCCTGGCTACGGGAACTCCCGATCATCTCCGGCTCTGTCTGGAATACTGCGAAGAGAAATTCGACACGATAGATGCTGTTCTGGCTATTTTCGGTACGCCGGGACTGGTTACCATGTTCGAGATGTACGATGTGCTGCATGAGAAAATGCAGAGTTGCAGTAAACCTATCTTCCCCATTCTCCCTTCTATCAATACCGCCGGAGCAGAAGTTGCCGCTTTTCTTGCTAAAGGTCATGTGAACTTTGCTGATGAAGTGACGCTGGGCACAGCCTTGTCACGTATCATGAATGCTCCCCGCCCTGCTACCAATGAGATCGAACTCTTTGGTGTGGATGTGCCGCGTATTCGCCGTATTATAGATTCTATTCCCGAAGACGGATATATCCAGCCGCATTATGTACAGGCGTTGCTTCATGCTGCCGGTATTCCTATCGTTGAAGAATTTGTGTCTTCTAATAAAGACGAAGTACTGGCCTTTGCCCGTCGTACAGGTTTCCCCGTGGTGGCAAAGGTTGTGGGGCCTGTTCATAAATCCGACGTCGGTGGCGTAGTGCTTAATATAAAAGGAGAACAGCATCTGGCGTTTGAATTTGAACGTATGATGCAAATTCCCGAAGTGACGGGGATACTGGTACAACCTATGCTGGCAGGTACGGAACTTTTTGTAGGTGCCAAGTATGAAGCTAAATTCGGTCATGTGGTGCTTTGCGGTTTGGGTGGTATCTTTGTGGAAGTGCTGAAAGACGTTTCTTCCGGTTTGGCACCACTTTCGTACGAAGAGGCTTACTCTATGATTCATTCTCTCCGCGCTTACAAGATTATCAAGGGAACGCGCGGACAGAAAGGGGTGAATGAAGATAAGTTTGCTGAGATTATCGTACGCCTCTCCACTTTGCTACGCTTTGCTACAGAGATTAAAGAAATGGATATTAATCCGCTTTTGGCTACGGAGAAACATGTGATTGCAGTGGATGCCCGTATCCGGATAGAAAAGAAGTAGCTTGTCACTTGTAATTCGTAATTTGTAACTTACATGAAGCGACATATCCTGATATTCCTCATTTGTCTGATGCAGCTTCCACCGCTTTTTTCGGAAAGCATGGATCGCTTTTTCAGCCAGTACAACTTTAAGTTTATTACTGAAACTGCAGGGTTACCCTATAGTTTTGTGAGTGATATCTTCAAGGACTCCGAAGGATATGTATGGGTTGCTACGCATTACGGAATAGGTCGCTATGACGGTTATCAATTCCTGAACTATGGCACTCAAACGGAACCGATATGTCTCAAGAACGACTTTGTTCATAAGGTCTGCGAAGATAACTTCCGGCGCCTTTGGATAGCCTCCGAGGGTGGCATTGACATGCTCAGCCTGGATACTTATGCTTTGGTGGAGTTACCTGTTCCATCAGACAGCCCGCTACGAAGGTTGATGAATGAAAACGTAAGTACGGTTTACAAGGACAAGCAAGGTGATGTCTGGGTTTCTGCTAACAAGGATTTGTGGTGTATAGAACTGGATACTGAAGGAGCTATAAAGAATTACTATCATTTGGAGAGTGAGTGTGCTTCTCCGGTGCATGCTGTCACCGATCTGGGTTGGACAGTTTGTGCAGGTATTGACAATGAAGTGTGCCGCATCACGAAGCATGAAGGACATCTTCTGAAAGTGGAGAAACTGTCTGACAGCCTGGTTTCTTTCAGTGAAGATTGGCGGATCTCCTGTATGCAGGTAGACGGCGATTTGTTGTGGATTGGCTCTAACCGTGGCTTATTCAAATACCACCATACCGGGCAAAGTCTGAAACGTTATCGTTACTCCACCCACCGCCCCGGGATGCTGAGCCAGGCTTATATAACGGATATCAAACTGACGGAACGGGGACACCTGATTGTATCCACCCTTAACGGACTGAATGTCTATGATAAAGACACGGATACTTTCTCGTTCATTCGTCAGACCAGTGAACGAGTGGGAGTTACCATCAACTGCAATGCCATCAACTGTCTGTTTACCGATGGTGAGACCATTTGGCTGGGTACTGAAACCGGTGGCATCAACCTGCTTTCTCCGAAGCGGCTTCAGACAAAACTGTGGACGTGTGGGAGTGCGGATACCGAAAACGATGCCCCTACGCCTGTGAATGCGGTGGATGAAGACAAAGACGGAAATCTTTGGGTTGCCCTGGTAGAGCGCGGTTTGTTGAAGTGGAATGAAGATAGTAAATCTTGCGTCCACCACCTCTTTTCTCCTAATGACATAACCTCTGTCAGCAACAATACCTTGATGGGTATCCTGATAGACTCCGATAACCGCCTGTGGGCATATACTTGGGGTGTGGGGATTAATGGGATCGACCTGAATATCCCCAATAACCGTACCTTCAAACGCTATACCCGCGAGAATATTCCTGAATTGGAAGGCGATTTTATCAACAGTGCCTGTGAAGATGTGATTAACCATGGAATATGGTTCGGTTCCACGCGCGGAGTACACTTCTACGACAAGCGGAAGGATACTTTCGTTCGTGTACTGTTCGATCAGTCTGATAATGAGTTTGAGGCCATCTATGCTTTACTGATTGACAGTAAGAAACGCCTCTGGGTAGGTACTACACAAGGTGTCTTTATCGTGGACCTTGCTTCTTTTGCCAAGTCGAATAAACGTTTTGATTATAAGTATCTCAAGTATAAACTGGATAATCCGCAGTCCACTCAACTGGAAAAGATCAACAGTATTCTGGAAGACAAAAACGGTACCATCTGGCTGGGTGGTAACGGAAGCGGCTTGTATCAGTTGACGAGTGACAAGAATAATCATTTTGTATTCAGAAACTATACGACGCGCCACGGGCTGCCTAATAATACCATTATCGGCATGGCGGAAGACGGACAGGGAAACTTGTGGCTGACTACGAACGATGGAGTATCCCGGTTGAATATCCAGTCAATGACATTCAGCAACTATACGCAGGCCGATGGATTGCCTGCTACCCAGTTTTATTGGAATGGTATCCATTACTCGGAAAGGCATGATTTTATTTATATGGCAACCATAGACGGACTGGTTATTATCCACCCTGACGATGAGGCTTCACAGCCTGCGGATTCGCATGTGAAACTTTCTTCCCTGGCCATTGGTGGAAATATGATTTATCCTTCCAGTGGTGATTATCTGAAAAAAAATATCACTCTTGCTTCTGGTATTTTTCTGCATGAACGGGAGAACCGTTTCTCCATAGGTTTTACTACGCAGAATTATGGAAACAGTAGCCGTATCCGTTTTGCTTATCGTCTGCAGGGGTACGAGGAGGAATGGAACGAAACTCAGCCGGGTGATGGCATGGCCCGGTATACGGCTGTTCCGCCGGGAAACTATACATTGCAGGTTCGTGCAACGGATGAGCTGGGACGTTGGTCGGAAGAAACGACCGAAATAAAAGTCGGAATCACGCCTTATTTTTATAAGTCCGGTTGGTTCTACCTGCTTCTTGCCATAGCCATTTGCTTTGCTATCTATTTATTTTATAAGCGCAAGACCCGGAGCTATCGTGAACAGAAAGCACGACTGGAAAAGGAAGTGGAACTGCGTACGCAGGAACTGGCTGTCCAAAACAAGCAATTGGAGACCATGGCCCAACACGTGAAAGAGATTACGGAAGAGAAGATTGCCTTCTTTACAAATATCACGCATGAGTTCCGCACTCCGGTTACATTGATTCACGGTCCCATTGAGCATGCCCTGAAGGAGACACAGGACGAGGCGGTGAAGGCACAGTTACAGATAGCTGAACGGAATTCACGGTATCTGCTCTCCCTAGTCAATGAACTGATGGACTTCCGAAAACTGGACATCGATAAAGTGGTGTTGGATAAGCGCTCCTCGAATTTTGTCGAGTTCTTATCTGAGTTGCTGATACCTTTCAGGGTTTTTGCAAAGGAGAGGCAGATTGATATATGCACTTATTTCCGATTGGAGAATCCTTTCCTGATGATTGATCCCGGATATATGCGTAAGGTGCTGGTTAATCTGGTTTCGAATGCCATTAAGTTTACGCCCGATGGTGGCCGCATTGATATATTTGTGGCATCCATTAAGGGTGAAGGCGGAGAGAAGTTGCTCTATATGAATGTATGTGATACGGGACACGGTATTGTGACAGAAGACATGGAGAAGATTTTCGACCGTTTCTATCAATCTAAGAAGAGTACGAAATATCCGGTTTACGGGCAGAGTGGTACGGGTATCGGTCTTTTCTTGTGTAAACGGATTGTATACCTGCATGGGGGAGAGATTTTTGCCCGTAATAATCCCGGGCGAGGGGCTTCGTTCCGTATGTTGATGCCGTTGGTTCCCGGTGAACAAGTGGAAACAAAAGGAGAAATAGTGGAAGACTCCGGTACTGTGTACTTGCCGGATACCTTACAGCCGGAAGATACACAGAAGAAAGAGACCATCTTGATTGTGGAAGATAATAAGGATATGCGCTCGTATATCCGTACGTTGCTTGTAGGCGATTACCGTTTGTTTGAGGCAGGCGACGGGCAGGAAGCTCTTGAAATAGTTCAGAAGCATACGATAGATTTAATAGTTAGCGACCTGATGATGCCTGTGATGGATGGTATGGAGTTGTCCCGCCGCATCAAGGAGAATCTGGCCACTTCGCATATTCCGTTCCTTATGCTTACGGCACTTCGCTCGGATGTGCAGGAAAAGAGGAGCTTCGAAATAGGCGTGGACGAGTATCTCTGTAAGCCTTTCGATGAAGAAGTGCTCCGGCTTCGTATTCGCAATATCCTGAATTTACGGAGGAAATATAAGAAGATGTTCTCATCCAGCAGCAATGTGGAAGAGCTGCATGTAAAGGAAGAGTCGCGGGACAAGACATTCATTACGAATGCCGTCAACCTGATGAAGGAGCACTATGCCGATGCGGAATATAACCTGGAACGTTTTGTGCGTGATATGGGATATAGCAAGACGCTCGTCAACAAGAAAATGCAGGACCTCACAGGGCAACCTATCGGACAGTTTATGAAGAATTACCGTCTGAACGTGGCGCAACGGATGATACAGGAAGGACCTGGAGACATCAATGTTTCGGAGATAGCATACGCTGTAGGTTTTAATGACCCGAAGTACTTCACTAAGTGCTTCAAAGAGTTCTTTGGGTATTTACCGAGTTCGAAACTGGGAAAGAAGGGGTAAGGTAGCTCGTTTACTATATTCGTCCCAAACTTTTCTATTTTCTCCTTATATAATAAAATAAACGCCTATTTTTGCACATCACCCAGAAGTAATGAATACCATGAAAACCAAACTCTATTTAGTCATTTTGTTAGTAGTAGGCTTGTCTACTTATTTATCTGCTAACCCTGTTAATGGTCTGCTTGAAAGAATTGATAAGGGAGCATCTAAGAAATTTGTTATTGAACTCAATAAAGGTGCGGACGACTTTTTTGAACTGGATCAGAAAGGTAGTAAAGTTGTTGTCCGTGGTAACAACTACGTGAATATAGCGACAGGTATCAATTGGTATCTGAAATATTATGCCGGTATCCAGCTATCATGGAACGGCATGCAGGCATCGCTCCCCGTGGTACTTCCTCCCGTTACTCAGAAGGAGCGTCACGAAACATCCCTCTCACTTCGTTATGATTTCAACTATTGCACCTACTCTTATACGATGGCTTTCTGGGATTGGGAGCGCTGGGAGAAAGAAATAGACTGGATGGCTCTGCATGGCATCAATCTTCCTTTGGCCGCCGTAGGGCAGGAGTGTATCTGGTTCAATATGCTCCAAAAACTGGGATATTCCAAAGAAGAAATAAACAGCTTTATAGCCGGCCCCGCCTTCCTGGCTTGGTGGGCCATGAATAATCTGGAAGGATGGGGCGGCCCCAATCCGGACTCTTGGTATGCACAGCAGGAAGCTCTGCAGAAGAAAATATTGAAGCGCATGCGTGAGTATGGCATTAAACCTGTATTTCCGGGATATTCCGGAATGGTTCCGCATGATGCTGACGAGAAGTTGGGACTGAACCTGACCAAGTCCGATCTGTGGAATGGCTTTACCCGTCCGGCTTTCTTGCAGCCCACTGATGCTCGTTTTGCCGAGATAGCCGATTTGTATTACCGGGAGCAGGAGAAGCTTTTCGGCAAGGCCGATTATTACTCTATGGACCCCTTTCACGAAGCAGAAAATGCCGCTTCGGTAGATTTCGATGCAGCCGGAAAGGCCATCATGACGGCTATGAAGAAAGTGAATCCGAAAGCCACCTGGGTAGTACAGGGTTGGACGGAGAATCCTCGCCCTGAAATGATAAAGAATATGCAGAACGGAGATCTGCTGATACTGGACTTGTTCAGTGAATGTCGCCCTATGTGGGGAATCCCTTCCATTTGGAAGCGCGACAAAGGTTATGAGCAGCACGACTGGCTTTTCTGTATGTTGCTCAATTTCGGCGGCAATGTCGGTCTGCACGGTCGCATGGATCAGTTGCTCAACAACTTCTATCTGACAAAGAACAACCCGTTGGCAACTCATCTGAAAGGTATCGGTCTCACCATGGAAGGCTCAGAGAATAACCCCATGATGTTCGAACTGATGTGCGAACTGCCTTGGCGTCCGGAGAAATTCACGAAAGAGGAATGGCTGAAAGATTATCTCTTTGCCCGTTACGGTGTGCGCGACGAGAAGATAGAACAGGCATGGACTCTGCTTGCCAATACTATTTATAACTGCCCCTTCGGAAACAATCAGCAAGGCCCTCATGAATCTATCTTCTGTGGACGTCCTTCGATGAACAACTTCCAGGCATCGAGCTGGTCGAAGATGAAGAACTATTACGACCCTACTGTTACGGAAGAAACTGCCCGGCTGATGCTGGAGGTGGCCGATAAATATCGTGGTAATAATAACTTTGAATATGACTTAGTAGATATTGTCCGCCAGTCCCTTTCGGATAAAGGGCGCATTGTTTATAACCGTACCATTGCCGACTTCAAGAGCTTTGATAAACGCAGTTTTGCCCGTGACTCCCGGAAATTCCTGGATATACTGCTGTTGCAGGATAAATTGTTGGGTACACGCAGTGAGTTTCGTGTAGGTCGCTGGATAGAGCAGGCACGCAAGTTGGGCACTACTCCCGAAGAAAAAGACTTGTACGAATGGAATGCCCGTGTACAGATAACTACTTGGGGCAATCGTGTTTGTGCTGACGACGGCGGTCTGCGCGACTATGCCCATAAGGAATGGAACGGCATTCTGCGCGATTTTTACTATAAACGTTGGGCGGCTTATTGGCAAACCCTCCAAGACCAACTGGATGGTAAACCCGAAGTGAAATTGGATTATTATGCAATGGAAGAACCCTGGACATTGGCGAAGAATCCGTATGGTTCGACTTCCGAAGGAAACTGTGTGGATGTGGCAAAGGAAGCATTTGAGAAAGTGTTTGAGAATGAGTGATTAGTGATTAACACCCTACAGATGATGGAAAATATTCAACCCCCAATTTCCGGCTATCCGCAGAAGAAGCGACTCTTGTCTCTCGACGTGTTACGTGGAATTACTGTTGTCGGAATGATTCTCGTCAATAATTCCGGTGGAAAGCTATCCTACGACTCCCTGCAGCATTCTGCATGGAATGGGCTGACGCTTTGTGACCTGGTCTTTCCGTTCTTTTTGTTCATCATGGGCATTTCCACTTACATTGCTCTGAGCAAGTTTCATTTCCAGGCATCAGGCCCGGTGATCCGTAAGATACTGAAACGTACTCTTGTCATTCTGTGCATCGGCTGGGCCATTCATTGGTTTCACTTTATCTGTGAGGGCGATTTCTTCCCCCTTGCCCATCTCCGGCTTACGGGAGTGTTGCCACGTATCGCTTTATGTTATTGTGCCGTTTCTTTCGTAGCTCTGTATGTCAAGCCTAAGTATATCGGCTGGATAATCGGTTTCCTTATCATCGGATATGCCGTCTTGCTCGGTATTGGCAACGGATACACCCCTGATAGCACAAATATTCTGGCAATTATAGACCAGAATGTATTGGGTGCAGACCACCTTTATCATAAAAGTCCGATAGATCCGGAAGGACTTACCAGCACCCTTGCAGCTATTGCTCATACATTGATTGGCTTTTGTTGCGGGAGGATCATACTGGCTAAGGAAGCTTTGGAACGGAAAACCCTGAAACTGTTTGTGGCAGGCTTTATTCTGATGGCATGCGGTTTTGTGCTGACGGAGGCTTTGCCATTGAATAAGCGTATCTGGTCGCCTACCTTCGTATTGGTTACTTGCGGACTGGCTGCCATGCTTCAGGCTGTACTTATTTACTTCATCGATATGAAAGAGAAGAAGAACTGGTGCCGCTTTTTTGAGGTATTCGGAGTCAACCCTTTGTTTCTCTATGTACTCAGTGAGGTGGCGGCTATTGTTATCGGTGCCACCGGAAGCAAACCGATTGTTTACGAAGGGATACATTCATTGATAACCGATCCTTATCTGGCATCTGCCGTTTACGCTCTTGCTTTCACGTTGCTGATGGGAGCATGCGGCTATCCATTGTATAAAAAGAAAATCTATATAAAAATATAACATGAAACGGACGATCTATACATACTGCTCCCTATTATTAGTAACTGTCTTGCTGCCGGGTACCACTTCGTGCACCGGACGTTGTGGAATGGATGATGAGTCGCGGTTATCCTATATCGACACCCGCGTCGGCACTGCCCCCAGTGCTACTCATACGGCCGGATTGTTCGGCAAAAATACGGAAGAATACGGGCAAACTCTTCCAGCAGTACTTGAACCCAACGGAATGAACTTCTGGACTGCGCAGACGCGTGATACGGAACAAAAATGTATAGCTCCCTATTATTATGCAGATTCCCTGCTGCAAGGTTTCCGTAACTCCCATTGGATTGTGGGCGGATGTACGCAGGATTACGGTTCTATGACCCTGATGCCCCTCTTCGGTACATTACGTTGTCAGCCGGAAGCACGTTCCACCCGTTTCTCGCATGCCGAGGAAATGGCGACTCCCGCCTATTATAGGGTTTCTCTACCGGATGAGAATATCTTTGCTGAAATGACGGGCCGTTCGCGTTCCGCTATCTTTCGTTTCACCTACGGAAAAGCAGGAAAAGGTTATTTGGTGGTGAATCCCAACAGTGATGAAGGTCAGGGATACATCTGCATCGATACCCTCAACAATCAGATCTACGGATACAATCCCGTTCACCGCATTTATCAGGGCTGGGGAAAACCGGCAGGGTATAACGGACATTTCATCGTTCAGCTGCAAAAGAAGCTGACAGGGTACGGTGTGTTCAGGGGAGATTCCCTGTCTCCAGGTGTCATCCGGATAGGTGATGCGGCACAGATAGGTGCTTATATAGAATTTGATGTAGCTGAAGGCGAAGAAGTGCTGGTAAAAGCCGCTTCCTCCTTTACCGACCGGGACGGTGTTTTGCAAAACCTGAAGGCTGAAATCCCTCATTGGGACTTTAGACAGACCTGGGAAGATTTGAGACAGATCTGGGAAAAACATCTCTCCGCTATTGATGTAGAGACCGGGCAGCTTGCAGACAAGGAAATGTTTTACGGTGCTTTCTATCGTGCCTCTTTCCTGCCGCATACATTCAATGATGTGGATGGGCGTTATCCCTCTTTTGCAAATGGAACCCCGATACGGCAACTTCCTGAAGGAGAAACGTATTATGAAGATTACAGCATGTGGGATACCTATCGTGCCCTGCATCCAATGATAAATCTGCTTTTCCCGACCAAGGGTGGAGATATGATGCAATCTCTGGTGCATAAGTATGAGCAAGGCGGGTGGTTACCCATCTTTCCTTGCTGGAATAGCTATACCGCCGCTATGATAGGCGATCATTGTATCTCCGCCATCAGTGATGCCTACTGTAAGGGTATTCGTAATTTCGATGTGGACAAGGCTTATGAAGGAATGCGTAAGAATGCTTTTGAAACTCCTTCCGACCCTGATGAATATAAAAACGGTATGGGCCGCCGTGCCCTGACTTCTTATCTGGAATATGGATATATTCCTCTTGAAGACGGTGTACCCGATGCATTCCACACGAAAGAACAAGTATCGCGTACCCTGGAATATGCTTATGATGACTTTGCCCTTGCACAGATGGCGAAAGCTCTGGGTAAGACAGATGATTACCGGGCATTGATACAGCGTGCTGCCAATTATCGCAATGTGATTGATTCCCGTACCGGATATGCCCAGGGACGTCATGCCGATGGTACTTTCCTGAATGATGCCAATGCTTTCAATTTCGCCCGTTTCATTACTGAGGGCGCTCCTTGTCATTATACCTGGTATGTGCCGCAAGATCCGTACGGGTTGATGGATTGTATGGGAGGCAAGGATAAATATGTAGCCAAACTGGATTCCATGTTCAGCGAACAGCGTTACTGGCATGGAAATGAGCCCTGTCATCAGGTTGCTTATATGTTCAATTATGCAGGCGAGCCTTGGAAAACTCAACGTGCCGTCCGGCATATTATGGAAACGGAATATCTGAATGAACCGGGTGGACTTTCCGGTAATGACGATGCCGGACAGATGTCGGCCTGGTATATGTTTGCCGCTATGGGGTTCTATCCGGTATGTCCCGGTACCCCGTATTATCTACTTGCCAGCCCCTCATTCCCCAGCTTTACGCTGAATCTTGAGAATGGAAATACATTCACCGTGAAAGCCCGTAATGCGTCGCAGAAGAATATTTATATTCAGTCGGCAACACTAAATGGAAAGCCTTATACACGGAATTATATTACCCATCAGGATATAGTGAACGGCGGTGTGATGGAGTTTATAATGGGGGATGAACCGAATAAAGAATGGGGAGCGGGAATAGAAGACTGTCCGCCGGAAGTTATGTAGTTTAATTTAAGAAAGATATACTTATTATGAGAGTAAAAGCATTCTTGTTTGCCCTATGCAGCATCTTGCTGTTAGGGGCGTGCGGCACTCCGAAGACTGGAGGAACTGTCTACAATATTATGGACTACGGAGCCAAAGGTGACGGCGTGACCGATGACGCCGCAGCTATACAAGCCGCTATCGACCAGTGTTCCAAGTCGGGTGGTGGAACGGTCCTTGTTCCGGCGGGGCGTATTTTCATGTGCAGTCCTTTCCATCTTGCCTCGTTTGTAGAACTACACTTGGAACCTAATTCCTGTCTGCTTGCCAATCCCGATGAGGCTGCCTATTCATTGAGCGCTTTCCGCGATAACCGTGGTGAAGGTATGATGTGGATTTATGGTCAAGATCTGAAAGAGGTATCTATCACCGGAACAGGAACTATAGACGGAAACGGTGTCTCCTTTATGGGCAAGGAACTGGAAGATTCTTACGAGCTGAAACCGGTGACCGACTTTGATCCCCGTCCGCATGTGCTGACGCTTATCAATATAGAGAAGACAGTGATTCGTGATGTAACCATCCGCAATAGTGCCTATTGGACGGTTCATCTCATTGGTTGCAACGATGCCTCCATTGATGGCATCTCTATTCTGAACAATCTGAAGATACGCAATGGCGACGGCATCGATGTAGACCATTCCAAGAATGTGCGCATTGCCAATTGCCATATAGAATCAGGTGATGACTGTATCTGCCTGAAGAACCGCCGCGAGTTTGAGGAATACGGTTCGTGCGAAGACATTGTGGTGACCAATTGTACCATGGTCTCCCGTTCCTGTGCCATCAAGATCGGTTCAGAGAATATGGATAAGATTAATAACGTACTGTTCAATAACTGTATCATTAAGAATAGCAATCGCGGCATCGGTATTCAGAACCGGGATGAAGGAACGGTTACTAACGTAATTTTCTCTAATATGATTGTGGATTGCATGTTCTACTCGGATGTCTGGTGGGGGAAAGCGGAACCCATTTACGTGACTTCTTATCCGCGTGCCGTAGGTAATCATAAGGATGCCGGTTGGCGCTTTCCGAAGGGAGCTACCGAAGGACGTTGCGGAGAAGTGAGCCGTATTTATTTCACAAATATCAAGTGTACCAGCGAGAACGGTATTTTTGTAGGCGGGGATACACAAGACAAGGTGAACCATATCTACTTTGAAGACGTGGACCTGCTGTTGCAGAAACGTACTGCCTATGAGGGCGGCATTTATGATAAACGTCCGTGCGTAGGCGAAGGATTCATCCATGATAAGACGTATGGCTTCTATATCGATACGGCATCTGATATCCTGATAGATGATTGTACTGTTACCTGGGGAGATATACGTCCCGATCAGGCAGCTGAAGGCATTGGACAGAAGGATGTTCGTAATCTGAAAATAAAGGAATAAAAGAGTGATAACTTAAATTCGTCACGAAGATGAGACAATGCATAATTTTTATATTGTATTTACTGTGTACTTTCACCGCCCGTTCCCAGTCCGTATTGACGCCGGAGCAGGCAGGAAGTATTTATTATGCTTATCCTGCCCCTCCATCTGTCCATACCCCTGCTCCGGCAGGATACGAGCCTTTCTATATCAGTCACTACGGTCGTCATGGCTCCCGTTGGATGACAGCGGATGAACGTTATACGGAAGTCATCTGTGTTTTTGATTCCCTTTATCAATGTTCTGGGCTTACTCCTCTTGGCATGGATGTCCGTCAGCGTCTGCACAAGGTTTGGGAAGATGCCCGCGGATGTAGTGGAAGTATTACTCCCCTTGGCGAACGTCAACATCGTGAGATAGCTGAACGCATGTATCACAATTTTCCGCAAGTATTCCGGGAAGATGCTTTCGTAGACGCCCGTTCGTCCACTTCTCTGCGTTGTGCTATGAGTATGAGCTATTTTACGGAACGCTTGAAAGAACTGAATCCTGCCTTGCATGTGGAGCGTAGGGCTTACCATCGGTATATGGATTATATAGCTTACACCTCTCCCGAAGGTGAGAAGTTTTCTTCAGAGAAAGCTTCATGGAGACGTGGGTTCAGGGAATTTGAAAAGAAGAATGTTCGTCCCGGACGCCTGATGGCTTCCCTGTTTGTGAAACCTGATGCGATAGCTGATCCGGATGCCATGATGCGCAGCCTCTATTGGATTGCTGCCGATATGCAGAATGTAGAGTTGGATTTGTCTTTCTATGATATCTTTGAATACGAGGAGTTGGTGGGTATTTGGAAGACGGTGAATGCTCGTATGTACGTGTGTAATGCTGCTGCTCCGCTCAATGGCGGTCTGATGCCTCGCTGTGCTGTGCCTTTGTTGCGCAATATTCTGGAAAGTGCGGATGTTGCTATAAAGAAAGGTACTCCTGCGGCAGATCTCCGTTTCGGGCATGATACCCACCTCATCCGTTTGCTTGCTTTGATGCAAATAGAAGGATGTAGCAATCAGGAGGCGGATATGGAAAAATTCCATCTTGCCTGGCAAGATTATCGGGTCTCTCCTATGGGAGCCAATCTGCAGATTATTTTCTATCGCGATAAGAAGAATGATATACTGGTGAAGCTGTTGCTGAATGAGAATGAAGTAACTTTACCGATAAAGAGTGAATTTGGTCCTTATTATTCATGGAATGTGGTGAAAGACTTCTTGGAAAAACGGACCGGAACAAATTAAAAATGAGCCGTGGGGGAATTGTTTTTTATAAATAGGAAATATCTATTAGCCGGGTTTGTCTTTTTTTTCTCTTGTCAAAGTTTCAACAGCAAGGATGAAAGCTTCAGCTCGAGGACGTAGTAAATCTACTAATGGGGCATCGCAATAGGCAAAATCGCTGTAGTCACTGCTGTGTCTTTTGTCAAAAAGTAAACCGAAAGTAGTACTGTGTTCTAAATTGAGGCGATTGTTACGAACAAAGTGCATAGAAAGTTGTGTTTTCACGCCATTGTGAGTACTAGCTTCTATTTGATAACTTAACAGAAGTGCGGTAGTAGCATAGTAACAAGCATAATATAAGCGATTAACAGCGGCATTGAAATATCCGCCGCTATATAGCAAATCTGCTTCTCCAAGGGTGCTGTGTGCACGTTCCAAACGGTAATCAACCATTGCGGCACGTGTTTCGGGATCAAGTTGCTGTTTCATAATGCTATACCTTCCCGAGTTACATTTATGGTAAATGGGCTGATAAGTTGTTCCCATACACGACGAAGAACGACAAGTGCATTAATAGCTACCCCGGTTTGGGCTTCCAATTCAGAGAGAGGGCGACGAAGTTCAAGTTCTCTTTCGGGAGTAAGTTCTTCCTGATCATCAAGTAAAATAAGTAGGTCAATGTCTGAATCGGGACGTGCGTCCCCACGAGCCTCCGAGCCATAGACAATGGTCTGGGCTGTAGGGGCAATATTCCGCATGGCTTCTGCGATGTGGTGGAGGATATCGGGACGTTTCATCTTTTGCTAAACTCCTTTCTGCTTTTAGTAACAGTACAAAGATAATAATTGTTTTTATAACAGCAATGTTCCGGATGGAAGAAAGCACTGCTTTCGATCAACAGATAGTTTTCTTTTTCTTTCCGGATTTACTATTGTAAATAAATAAGAATGTGTTAATCCCTCATTGACATACACTTATGTATTTTCTGAAAATTAATATCTAAAACTATTCGTTTTCTATATTAAAATATAATATATTTGCGAGTGGAAAAATAAATAAATTGTTTTCTGTTTGGAAATTAAAAGTGTGAAAATCATGGAAAAACAAGATCTTACTTCAGAATACAGAGCTCCTCCCTTATAAAGATACACTAAAGTTGTGAACAACAGCAGATATCAATCCTATGAAACACAAGTGTTTCACACGCAGAATACAAGTATTACATTTATGGAATGCAAGCCATACATACATAAGACACAAGCATCCATCATATATCAATCCATTAAAGTCAGAATCATGAACCAATTATCTTTAAAACCAACCCGCATTTGCAGAAAATGTCTCCAAGTGCTTCCCCTCAATGCCTTTTATATTAACAAAAACAGTCGGTATCCGGACTACTATTGCAAGAAATGCCGCGGAGAAAGCAATCGTATGGCACGTAAGAAACATGATCATCCACAGATCATGGACAAGCCTAAATGCTACCTGGTACTCACCCGGGTCGAAGACCGCGAACAACGGATAAAGCTTATCCGCCACGCCAAGCAAGTAGTGAGTGAAAGCATAGCACGCAAACAAAAAAGGCTCAGGGAGGCGATGAGCGATTGAATTATCAACAATCTATTACTAACCATTAACCACTAAAAAACATGTCCAGAATAAAAAAACGGGGACTTGACTACTTCCCCATAAGTACCGATTTTATACACGACCGCATTGTACGCCGAATTATGAAGAAAGAAGGAGATGCCGCCGTAACCGTACTTGTACAGGCCTTTTGCAGTATCTACTCCAACGAAGGATACTACGTAATGGCGGGCGACCTCTTCTATGACGACCTGGCAGACAACCTCTACCAGGAGGACTCCGACTACGTGCGGCGTGTTATTGCCCTTGCTGTAGAATATGGTCTTTTCGACTCTGCACTCTTTCAAGAGTACGGCTTGCTGACTTCAGCAGATATCCAGCGTCAGTTCCTCTTTGCAACCAAGCGTCGGAACACCTCACTGATAGATACGCGCTATTGCTTGTTGTCATCAAACGAGCTCACCCCGTCGACACCGGAAGAGAAAGAAAACAGCACGCCGGTTCTTAAAGATGCGGAAGAAAAGGAATGCCCAAAGGACGAAAATGCTGCAGTTATCCCCATAAATGCAACATTTTCTCCCAAAAATAGCAAAAATATGCACTTTGGTACACATAGCATAGCACAGCATAGCATAGCACAGAATATGGAGGAAGAGAAGGAGGAAGTCTCTCCGAAAAAAGGAGTGGCGGTCAATGATACGAAAACCACCGAAGTCGGCAGCAAACGAAAAGAATGGACCCTCGAAGAGATAGCCCTTCTACAGTCACCCCGGGACGGGATGAATCGCAACTTCGACGGCCTCATATACAATCTTGGACTTTATCCCATTCCACCCGCCGAACAATATGCCATTGTCTGCAAGAGTAATTTCGGTATCATCGGGCATCCTGTATGGAATGGCTTTTATGAGCTGCGCAACTGCCATGGAAAGATCCGCCTGCCGGGACGCTATTTGTTGAGCCTCTGCCAGAAGTGAAAATAAACAATTCGAAAACAATAAATTAGAGTCTTGTTTTAATAATAAAATGTTTTTCTTGAACGCTTTTCTGTTTTTCGTTCGTTTAGCAACAAAAAGAGCCGTATATTTGCAGTGTGGTTAAGCTTAATACACAAAACAATAAAATATTCACATTTAAAAACTAATTTATTATGCCAGTACTTTACAAGACTATTCAGTCTACCATGAAAACTAAAGATGGTGATAAACTTTATCATCCGCGCACCGTATACGTAGGTAGCGTAAATACAGAGAAAATTGCCCAGGAGATAGCAGAATATTCTTCCCTCTCCAAAGGTGATGTGAAGAATTCCATCGACAACCTTGTCACCGTAATGACCAGACACTTGCAATCATCCGAAGTGGTGATGCTGGACGGCCTGGGAACATTCAGGCTTGCCATGAAATCGAGGGGAAAGGGAGCAAAGACCAAAGAAGAAGTATCCGCCGCGCAGGCCTCGCTGCAGGTACACTTCAGTCCGGCTTCTACCCGCAATTCGGACCGTACCGTGGCTACCCGTTCATTGGTGACCGGTGTGAAGTGTGTACTTTACAAACCCGAAACAACTGATTCCGGTAACAGTGGCGGTGGCAACAGCGGCGGTGGAGACGGAGGCATAGAAGACGATCCGTTGGGCTAAACTGTTTCAACCAAAAACTTAAACCGGAAACTGACTAAACTATTCATTTTTAACGGCAAAACCATTCATTCTTAATTAACTAAACTATTCATTCAACACATGAGAAGTATCAACTTAATTGTGGTGCATTGTAGCGCCACCCGGGCGGATCATGCCCTTACCACAGAGAATCTGGAATCAGAACATCGCCGCCGTGGCTTCCATGGCATCGGTTATCACTACTACATCCGCAGGGATGGCACCGTCGTCCCCACCCGCCCCCTGGAACAGATAGGGGCACATGCCAAAGGGCACAACGCCCATTCGATAGGTATCTGCTATGAGGGTGGACTGGATTGTAACGGACATCCTGCAGATACCCGTACACCGGAACAAAAAAGTGCGCTCCGCCTGCTGGTGCACCAGTTGTTGAAGCGCTTCCGGAACAGCTATGTCTGTGGGCACCGCGACCTTAGTCCGGACCTGAACGGGAACGGGGTGATAGAACCGGAAGAGTGGGTGAAAGTATGCCCGTGCTTCGAGGTAGGAAAGGAACTCTGATTATTATTCAGAGCCTGAAATCATCCAAAAAAGAACACG
>NZ_MSHA01000055.1:0-8890 GCF_001940965.1 Bacteroides sp. Phil13
CTGTTCAGCGGCTTCCTTCTTCAAAGCAGCAATCTCCACCTCCGAAGCATCACGTTTGGCATATTTCACCTCTACAATATAACTATAGGCGATCTCCGGCTGGTGCAGTAAGTCCGGCATCATGTAGAAGTCGGCATAACCTTTGGAAGATTCGTGTTCAGGGAAGAGAATATATCCCTGTGTCAGTCCCAAATAGGCAAGCAGAAAGCCTTTGATATGGGCTTCTCCGTCTATGAACTCACGAATAGCACTCTGCCGTTCCAATTCGCGGGCGAAGAAACGGAAGACAGTCTCCCATTCGCCACGAAGAGCCATTCCTTTCACCAGACGGGAAAAAGAAGAAAGATCCAGATCGAACATTTTTGCTTCGCGGTAGGCTTCTACCAGATAAGTATAAAGCTGTTCACGTACAGTCAGGTTCGGAATACCAAGAATGGCACTACCAAAATCGGTACCTTGAATGGATAGCATTCCGAAATAGAACAGCAAGCTCTTGAAGTTTTCCGTATCAGTCATCTTTTCAGCCGGAAAGGAAGTGGAGATCTGTGCTGTTATACTGCCTTCCGCTATTATTCGCTGGATAACAGAGGCGTTCACACCGAACGTCTTGTCTATTTGCACCAGATGCCGGAGTTTGTTGTAGTCTGTCCGGATATTATTGTCAACCATCATTTTGGGCACCTTCTTCAATTGTAAATAACTATTAAGAAAATAAAGTGTCATATCCGAATTGAACATCCGCTCTTCCAAACTATCTTCCGAGAAGCAGTAATTGTCATACCACGGCTTCATCAGTTCCACCAGCCTATCCACAGTAACATCTTCCGGCAGTGCGTTTTCATCTTTGTAATAGGTAATCATTTTCCGTACTTCATCCTCGCTGAAACCGATGATATCATTAAACTGCGGCAACATGCTGATATTCGTGCCGATATTGAAACCGCTCGTAACGTCATCCATTGTAATGGGACTCACTCCTGTGATAAAGAGACGCTCCACGGCAGCACCGGCATTGGAAGTGGAAGCTTTGATATTGTTGAAAAAACCGCGGATGAAACCCTCGCCGTGTGTCTTTTCCTGGTAACGCTCCTGCCCATAAGAAGAAAGGATGGTGTTAGTAAAGTTATCGTATTCGTCAATCAGCAGGTAGATGCGCTGGCAGTCCGTGCGGCTGACGTACTCCTTGAGGGCAGCCAGCATCTGTTCTGGATTTGTCTCGTCAGGATTAACAACCTCCCATATTCCACTGCCCAACAGGTGTTCATATTTTAAAATAAAATTCTTCATCACCATGCAGCAATACTCACAGAACGAACGCTCCACAAATTCCAACTTAGAACTGACTTCAGAGAAGTTGAAGCGCAGAACCATGTAGCTGTTATGTCGCTTTGTCGGATGTTGCCCGATATATAGTTCTCCAAACAACTCTTCAAATCTACCGGCATAGTCAATGCTGTAGTACGCCTCCAACATGGCCAGAAACAGTGACTTACCGAATCTGCGGGGGCGAATCAGAAATAAGTAGGGAGGTTGCCGTTCCAGCATTTCGATGAAACGGGTCTTGTCCACATAGTAGTAATCCTCGCACCTGATGCGGGGAAAGTCCGATAATCCGTAGGGTAATGCCTTCATAACTGCCTGCTTTTAATATTCTACAAAGCAAAGGTAATAAAAATGATTGCAAATTCTACGAAGACCTTGAAATAGTTACAATCGGATACCGTTATTTACCACATACTCCGAAGATCGTATCATGGGAGAGGTACGCAGCATCAGCATCGGGCAGACAAGCCAGATGATAAACCGGTACAGCAGAGAGCAGAGAGCTCAAAATACCGCTGATGTAATCATACAATTCATCGCTGTAAGCAAAGTCAGGTGGGCACGAAGGGTGCAAGGCTCCATAGCCCTGAGCTACGTTTAGCCGTTCTATTTTATTAAATGGAGCTTGCGACAATCGTACGCAAGCCGCCAACGGATAACTTTCATTCTTGTAGCAAGGTGTCTTTCCACTCCATGGGCTGCCATATATCCATGGTTCTCCGTCTATGATGCGAAGTATAGGACTGTCATCATTCAGCAGAACAGTGCCTTGTATGTTTTCGCGCCACAAACGGGTGTGAGTACTCTTACCCGTACCACTTTCTCCCAAAAAGAGAATCGCTTTACCCTCACACACAATAGTACTGGTATGGATAGCCACTGTTTTGAAAGGTACTGTAACCACTCCATAGGCAATCCAGCATGCAAACCGAAGCAGGCGGAGATTATAATTACCTTTGAAACTGGCCACTTGCTTGTTTTTATCCAGCCAAAGCTCAAGTGCTTCACCCTCAGGAGGCAGCATTACGAAGAGAAAGCCATTATTATACCGGCCAAAATGGCTGACAATACCATCAATCTCATTCGTATATAGCACTGTTTCAAATAAAGGTGCTTCCGTGGTAGACTCTACAAAGTGACAAAGAGGCTCGCCATCTGCCATTACTTTAAAGGGGATAAAGCCTGTTAACGCATCTACCGCCTGTACCAGCCTCTCACCTTCCACCCGGATGCGGTGTCCGGCTATCAAATAATCATGTATCATCTTCGTTATTTTTCTTTAGTATATATATTTTTCCACTATCCAAATCGAATATCCGGTCACAAAAAGCTAACGAACTTTCACGGTGGGCTATGACAATCAATGTCAATTCCCGATGCTGTAGTGAAAGTATTTCCAAAGCATGATTAATTTCCTGTTCCGTCTTGTTGTCCAGAGCGGAAGTGGCTTCATCAAAGAACAATACTTCAGCTTCCTTGTAAAGTGCCCGTGCAATGCCAATCCGTTGTTTCTGACCGCCGGATAAACGGCTGCCATATTCGCCTAATGGTGTATCCAACCCTTGTGGTAATTCATCTGCCCATTCCTTCAGTTGTACCTGCTGCAAGACCTGTACTACTTTCGTTCGGTCAACTAGAGATTGTCCCAGTGCTATATTATCAACAAGCGTACCTTCTATAATAAATATCTCCTGCGGCACATATCCCACCAGCTTATGCCACTCACTCCGGTTGGCAGAGGTCAGCTTCCTACCGTCAATCAGTATTTCACCGGATGTAGGTGGAAAGAAGCCGAGCATCAAGTTAAAGAGAGTCGATTTCCCCGAACCGCTTGCTCCACGTATTCCAATACGTTCTCCACAATGGATATTTAGATTCAAACCGCCGAAAAGTGCATGTCCGTCCGGAAAAGCAAAACCGAGCTTGTGTAGTTCAATACTGTGCTTGAAGGTAAAAGGCATTTCACTTTGCATCTCTTGCCATGGCCGGTCACTTATGCCCTCTTTTACTACTGTTATAGTATGCGAAACATTTTGAAGTGTCACCCAACTGTTCAATACAGCTCTCACGGCAGGAATCAGCCTGAAAGCTGCTACTGCAAACACACCGCTCACCAGCCCCAAATCACCGCTTCCTGTACCGATCAGCAAGGCAAGTCCACCTACTATTGCCACTTCCGGGAGGAATGACGGAAAAAGCTGGTACACTTCCATACGCAGACGGTTACGAACAATAAATTCCATACCTTGTTCGAAAGAAGCAAGCGAAGTATGAAAAGCCCGGGCTATTTCCAACTCAGAGTATCCCCGGAAAGCTTCCACCACCGTGCGGCTCTGCTTGCGACGTCCTTCCAACTCCTCCATGCCATAGCGTCGTAAACGCTTCCGTACCAAACCCACATACAGACCGGCCAGAGGCAGAAAAGACGCACAAAGCAAAAATCCGGCAAGCGGTTCCCAGGCAATAAGCGCCGACACCATTAGCAGTACTAACACTACTTCTCCTGCCATGCGAAAAATAGGAGCTAACACTCCTGAGCAGAACATATAGCAGACATAATTCACCTCATGCCCCAACTGCACACTGCTCTTTTCTTTGAGGAAAAGCAATCCACGATGATAATAATTAGCAAACATCCGCCTACTAAAGTCACGATATATTTCCAATTGATAGCGGCTTTGTACACGTGCCAGAAACACCACCAGAGCATTCTTCAACAATACAAATAGCAGTACAGCCCCACACAGTGCCAGCATCATGCCTCTTCCTCCATTCTGTTTCATTACTACCAGCAGTATCGGTATTAATGCTGCCACTCCTGCAAAATCAAGGATGGCACGCAGCAAGACCGAAAAAGCCACCCATATACCCCGCTTGCGTTGCCCTTTAGGCAGCAATTGAATTATTACTCTAATCATCGATTCATCTTTATTAGCTTTTGTCTACTGCTTGCCGGGCATCGTTTTTATCCTTTTGATGTTTCTTATAAAATCTTTCGCAAACAACACCCAACCAATACTTCCTACACCACTTAGCAAAATGTACATTACGATGACCAACCCCTTCCGGGGCTTCGAAGGACTTAGTGGAACCATTATAGGATGAATGACGGTATATACCGGAGCAACCTTCTTTACTTTTGCTTTCGCCGCATGCACTTGCACTTCTGTTTGATTGTAGATGGAATAGGCTAAATCCATTTCACTTCGCAGTCTGGACAACTCGGCACGCGAAGTCAATTTCACCAGTCCTTGGTTAACATCCGCATACCGAGTATATTTTTCTTGGGCGGCATAATACTCTGCCTGTGCTTCTCTGCAGAGCTTTTCGTTATATTCCAATATCCGGCGTGCCTTGCTTGTCCGGTATTCTGTCATATATGTTTTCAGGCGTGACTGTATAGTGTCCAGCACAATAGCAGCAACCTGCGGGTCCTGCATTGTGACATTTATGGTTATCGCCCTCTTTTTTTGATCTATTTCAATGCTCAATCTGGAAGCGATGGCGCCGGCTATACCGGCCTCTTCCCGGGTTATCCAGAAAGGTGCTGATTTAGTTCCTTTTTCTATTTTTTCCTCTTTCTGTTTTTTCTTGAACAGGGACAGGCACCATCCCAGCAGTCTGGAGGGTGCCGAAGTGATGGAACTCCACCACGGTGCTTTCTGGTATTCTTTCAGGTATTGGGCAAGGGTCATTGTGGTGCTGTCTCCCTGCCTGTGTATCTCAGTATTGAAAAGCCGGAGAAGAAAGGGGGTGGAAGTGGCAATGGAATAATAGAGGGAAGGGTAAAGGGCCTCTCTCTCAATGGCTGTGGAAGAGTTCGTATTACCCGTCATGCCGACCCATGCACTGATGTCCGAATAAGAACGTTTGTGGAGATCTTCATGAGCCACAAATATACTTGCCGTATATTCTTTGGGAGTGCCAAGGGCAATGATTATCCCTACAACAGCACCAATGCTACAGACTTTAAAAATCAGTATCCGGGAATTCCAGACTTTTGTGGCGAGTTTAAGCCAGTCAGTCTCCTGCTTGTCGGAGAAATCCTTTTCGTACATATATTTCGCTTAAGTTATGATATTTGTCTTAGAGTCGGTTAAAATCATTCTTTCATTTCACTGCTGATGAAATACTTGGTAAGTATCATGCCTGAGCACTTATCTCAACCTACTCTGTGCGGTATATCAAAACGAGGATGTCCTTATAGGGGACACCCTCGCTTACTATTATTGAATTAACGAATGAAGGTGGTTACTTCACGGGACTTTTTAGCTCCATGGAGTAGTCTTATCAGATTTCAGTAATTTGCTGTTTGAATTTGTGAGAGTACCACTATTGTTTACAAGGTCATTGCAAATGAACGTATTTCCAGCGTTGCTTGTGTCAACAGCCAAAGTCACGCCTGAACTTATTGTAATCTTACTGATTATAACTTCGTTGGCAGTTGCACTTGACTTAATTCCAGCATCAGCGGTAAATGTCAGTTCTCCATAATTACCGGCGGTAACTATATCCAAATCAGGTGTTCCAGTTGTAAATTTGATATTTACATTCTGCGGAATAGCAGTTACATTACCAGTAGCTTCAATTTCTGTAGCACCAGCAAATCCTGATATCTCCTCTGCACTTGTCTTGATTTTCGGGAATTTAGAAACAGTACCTTTCTTATAGCTTTCAGCATCAGTAATATTGTTAGTGCCATAGATGATACCTTTCGCATTATCCAAGTTACCTTTTACAGTAATGGCAGCTTGCGTATTCTGCGTACCACCGATAATAGCATTGTTGGTCAATGTAGCACCACTGGCAATAGAAATATTGAATTTCTTAATATCGCTAGTACTACTAACTGCACTACCTAGTTCAGGAGTAGTTAACGTACCATTGTTAATCAATGTGCCCTTTACGTCAAAAGCAACTTCATCTACACTTGCATTAGGTACAATTACCTCTGCACCTGCAGCAATTGTTGCTGTAATACCTTTGGCAACGTCCAATTTCTTAATAGTCAATGTCTTCCCTTCAACTGCCTTGATAGTAGATGTACCGGTTACAGTAAAAGTTCTCTCACTCAAAGCAGCAGTTTCTTTCACATTCAGGTCAGCTTGTAAGTTCAAGTCCGCAGTTATCTCTGATGCTTTTAAATCACGGCTTGTTTCAGCAGGAGTAACGGCATTCTCTACAATAGACCATTCGCCACCACTCAGCGTAACGCTCATTGACTTATCTATAGCAGCAAGACAATCTTTACGGTTGGTAACGACAGCAGTTGTTGTACCGCCATTAATGTTATACTGCTTACCACCAGTCAATGCTGCATAAGTACTAGGATTCATAACCTCTACAGTACCATTAGTGTTAGTTATCTCCCCATTATTTGATTCACTTCCATCGCGGGCAATAATCGTACCAGCATTAGTATAAGTAGAGACAGTAACTGTCAAAACACCATAATTATCAATTGTACCATTATTTGTGAAGCCAGCTGCATTCGTTAAAGTACCATGATTTTCAATGACACCTGCATTTTCATTTGCTTTAAGGTCTAAACTTGCCCCTTCCTCTACTACTATTTTAGCGGCAGCAGCAGTCGTAGTCTTCGCTTCATTAGTATAATTAGTAAACGCTGTAGTAGTCTTTACATTTATTGTAGCCCCCACCTTATTATTTACCTTAGCTACTGTCAAAGTAGGAGTAGTCTTAGAAGAGCCGAAGTTCAACGTCTTATTGTTAGTTAAAGCAGTAATAGCAGAAGTCGCTTCCATAGTCAGTGTGCCATTATTGGTCAAAGAAGCAATATCATCCTTTTTCTGCGCCTTTCTGAGCGTAACAGTTGCATTTTCACCTACTTCAAAGTTCACATTAGAGCCCATCGTAATGCCTGACAAATCGAGTTGAGCAGTAACTGCAGTCTTGTCTTCTTTACCAAAAATAAGTTTGGAAGAAACGTCACCACCCGCCAATACAAATCCAAATGTAGGAAGGCTGGTTACGTAAACAGACTTGCCTGCACCAATAGTAAATGTAATATCGCGTCCTACATAAGATTCAAGATGATCTTTTACATATTGGATATAGTTATTCCAATCCGTTGTGCTATTGATAGTGAATTCATACGGCTGTTCTACATTTCCTCCGGCATTGAAATCGAGTTCGATTGTGTTCAATGCGCGAGTTTCGGAAGTAAAATCCTGCGGGTTCTTCTCAGTTCCATCTATTTTGGCCGGAACTTCAATAGTCTTCGCAATCATGTTTCCATTCGTAGTTTCTGCATTGATTCTCAAAGAGGTGTACTTGCCTCTTGGAATCAAAATCCAGAAATTCTGAACCTTGTCATTTCCTAAAGCTATACCGCCTTTGATAGACAGTTCAGCAGCACCCTTAACCAAGTCTTTAACTGTCGTCGTATAAATACCAGCAGCATCAGAACCTGCTTGTACAATTGTTTCGATAGCTTCTTTAGCTTTAGCCATCTTGGTTGCATCGATAACTCCGTCTGTTACTGTTAATACATTAACATTAGAAGTACCAGCTAAAACCTTAGGATTCAACTCTCCCCCTAACACAAAGTCACTTCCACCATTAATAGTAATTTTAGTCAGTTTTGTTCCCTCTGGTGCATTCGTGAATTGTACAGGTACTTTCACCGGTGTATAGAGGTTTACAAATTCAAGCGGCAAATTGAATGCAGCAGCGTCGGCCAATTTGATACCCTCATTCAGGTTCACCATGGGAGCCACCATATTCATGTATTTAGCCATCTGTTGTGCAGGAGTCTTTGCGCTTGTCGGATCGTATTCCTGAGTCTGCAACGACAGAGACAATGCTTCACGATCCAATACATCTTTATAGCTGTTGTAGAATAGATAGATACCTTTTGTTATAGAAGAAGGAGATGCAAATGTAGAGGTTGCACCACTACTCTGAGCGATAAACGGATAGTTGTTGTAAATTGCAGCACCGTTCACAGTTCCCGCATTTTCTTCATCCATCATTGCAGCTCCCAGTTTATCAGTCGTTTGTTCCCAAAGGAATGACAGAGAATTTCCGCTTTCCTCAGCACTCATACGTGTATCAACAGAGTTCCCCACTTTAGGGTAGCTTGCAGAGAGAATGACGTCTATTTCTCCTCTATTTTTCAATTCTTGTGAATAGTCCTTCACAAATTCTTCATTTTGGCAAGCCGTAAAAGCTATCGGCAAGCACAAAGCAAAGAGAACATTCTTTGTTTTCATATTCATTTAATTAATGTTTAATGTTATTCGATCATCTTTTTTAGTTCCACAGCTGCCATTACAGAGGAGGAAGGCCGGAGTCATCTGCACCACCTGCATTCGGACCGCTTGCTGCGAATCCCAATTCTACAACTACTTCCAGAACTTCCACTTCCGGAGCATCATACTTCATTTCCTTTTCTACTTTCATAACTACAAAATTTAATTGTTAATAATATCAATATGTTATTCTCATCATTCTATAAATCGAACTCATCCCTTGCAAAATTCGCTATTCCTACTATATAAATAAGCATAGTAAAAGCTCCTTTCAGCCTGCAAAGTAAGAAACA
>NZ_MSHA01000056.1:0-80418 GCF_001940965.1 Bacteroides sp. Phil13
CACAAAATATTTTATAGTGCCCAAAACCTTTATCGTGGTATTCCTCGTAGAGTTTCAATAAGCGCGGATGTACCCAGGTAGTTCCAGGACATCCATATCCCCAATGATAAATAAGTAAATATTTACCACGGTAGTCCGACAAAGAAATACGGGCACTATCAGAAGTGATTACGGTAAACTCGCTTGGGGTGTTTCCCGGTTCTATATTTTTCATGACCTTGAGCAACTGTTCCAGTTTTCTCCCGATAGTCGATGATTTAATTTCGGGAGTAAAACGAGTGAATCTTTCTGCAGCTTCCGAATAAGAGACTCTGTTTACGGCTTGCAGATATTCCCAAGCGGCATATTCACTGTCATCTGCCGTATTGCGGAATTCTTTCAGAGCTTCACTTAGTTCGCTGGAACGCATTGACTGTATGCTTGGTTATAATACATCATAGAGTCGGGATTGGCCTGTGGGGTGCCTCGCAGGTTTGCAAAATAGTATAGTTTGCGATATATTTTGTTTTGTTCCACTGTTATACTATCTTCCAGGGTTAGGATGCGTTGTAAACGCGGATCATCATACATTCCGCCCTCTTTGTGCATGGCAGGAAAGAACTCTACATTCCCCTTTACTTTCAGATGATCGCCCGGACGGGCATAGAATACAAAGCCACGATTGCAATATCTTAAAGGTTCCGTTTGAGAAGGATGGTAGGTTATGATGTAAAGCTTTGTCTCATCCGTCTGTTTGCAGAAAGAAAATTTTCCTTCTTTTGTTGCTATGAAAGTATCACGGTCGCCTTCTTTCCAGTCCGGTAGTAGATGGTGGGTAAGAATAAGTGTGTCTCCGATTTGTATTCCCTGCGTTGTAGCATCTATTCGGAAATTAGGTGCCGTAGTGCAAGAACTGACTGTGAGAATGAATATAAATATTGCCAGTGGAATAAGTGGTTTCATAGTACTGTACTTTTTAGTTGCGTTCAAAAGTAATTAATCCTATTGAGATATTCAACCGGAACTAAATAATTCTGATCTTTTTGAATACTTCTTTAGTAGAAAATCTTATTTTTGTATCAGCTTCCCAAATACCTGATGACTTATGTTGAAACAAATATCCTTATTAATCCTGTGTGCGGTAGCAATCGTTTTGTTCGCTACTCCTGTGCATGCTTGTACTTCTGCTGTTGTATCGGGTAAAGTGACACTCGATGGGCGCCCTCTGCTTTGGAAAAACCGTGATACGGACTTTATGCGAAATCATGTTGACTATGTGAAAGGCGAGAGGTATGACTTTATTGCTGTAGTGAATAGTGCCAATGCATATCTGAAAGAGGCATGGATGGGAACTAACTCTGCAGGATTCGCTTTGATGAATACACAATCGTATAACTTGGTGGATGTAAAAGGTGATGAAGAACGGGGAGCAGCCAATGGGCGTGTTATTTATCGTGCACTTGAAGTTTGTGCTACGGTAGAGGACTTCTGTCATTTTCTGGATACCATTTCCAAGCCCAGTGATATCGAAGCTAATTTTGGTGTAATCGATGCACAAGGTGGTGCAGCTATGTTTGAAGTAGATTATTATAAATATGTGATGTATGATGCCAATAACCCGAAGGATGCTCCTTATGGTTATATTGCCCGTACTAACTTCTCTTTTGCAGGTAAGGTGAACGAGGGGGCCGGCTATGTGCGCTATATGGAAGCAGACCAGGTGCTGATGAAAGCTTCGGCTACAGGTAACATTACCCCACAGTTTATTTTCAATGATTTATCCCGTTCGTTCCGTAACCGTATGCTGGATATTGATTTGCGTAGCGGGGGGTATAATCGTCCTCAGGCATCGGGCTGGTTTATAGATCAGGACTTCATTCCGCGTAGCAGTACATCGTGTTCGGTGGTGGTACAGGGGGTAAAACCGGGTGTGAAGGCCGAACTGACTACCATGTGGACCCTGTTAGGGTATCCTCCTACCGGTATAGCTGTCCCGCTGTGGGTGAAAGATGCCGGTAAACTTCTTCCCGGAATGGTACGTTTTAACAGAGAACATGAGGCAGCTCTGCTCAGTGATTGGTCACTTCGCTTGGCAGACAGAGTTTTCAGCTATAAGCAGGGAATGGGCACCGGACGTTATCTGAATTGGGAGAGGTTGTATAGTCCTGGGAAAGGTGACGGTTATATGACAGTGATTACTGAAGTGGAAGATGAAGTATTCCGTACGACGAAGCCATTGCTGGAAGAGTGGTACAAAAAAGGAAGCCTCGATACCCAAGCAATACCGAAGCTGTATGACGAACTGGAGTCATCCATTAGAATGATTTATCAGAGTTTACTGGAATCAGAATAGAACTTACATTACCGAACGGAGGTACGCTAGTATCTCCGTTTCTTGTTCCGGATGGAACCAACGGATTTCTTCATCTTTCCTGAACCATGTCATTTGCTTGCGCGAATAGATGCGGGAGTTCTGTTGGATTTTCTCTATGGCAAAAGGCAAGGTCCATTCTCCGTCCAGATATTTGAACATTTCTTTATAACCTACCGTATTCAATGAATTAAGTGCCCGGTAAGGATATACCTTTCTGGCTTCTTCTTCCAGGCCATCCTCTATCATAATCTCTACCCGTCGGTTTATGCGTTCGTAAAGTTCTTCCCGATCGCGCGTCAATCCTATTTTGATGATGCGGAAGGGGCGCTCTTTTTTCTGTTGGGTGCGGAATGAAGTGTAAGTTTTTCCAGTCATATAGCATATCTCCAGTGCATGGATTACACGTTTAGGATTCTTCAGATCCACTATTCTGTAGTATTCCGGGTCGAGTAACTTTAGCTCTGCGCACAATCTTTCCAGACCTTCCGTTTCATACTTATGCAGCATCACTTGGCGTGTTTCAGCATCTACGGTCGGAATATCATCAATGCCTTTGCAAACGGCATCTACATACATCATAGAACCGCCAGTAAGCAATACTATATCCTGTTCGGTAAATAAGATTTCCAGAAGCTTCAGTACCTCCGTTTCATATTGGGCGGCACTGTAATAATCGGTGAGTTGCAAGGTTCCTACGAGGTAATGTTTCACGCGTTGCAGTTGCTCGGGGGTAGGGGCTGCCGTTCCTATTTTCAAGTCGGCATAGAGTTGCCGGGAGTCTGCGGAAACGATGCAAGTTTGGTAATGCTCGGCCAGCCGCAGGCTGAGTTCGGTCTTTCCGACTCCGGTCGGTCCAATAAGCACTATCAGGGTTTTCATACAGATATTATGTAAAATGGTTTCAAAGATAAAATGGAGATTATCTTTTAGACACAAATTACGCGGATAACACGGATTCTAAACTAAAAAAATCTGTGTAATCCGCGTAATCTGCGTCTAAAAATATACTATAAAGAGTATGGTTCCTCTTTTGGTATATTCAAATTTAGAATTTTTCTTCCTCGAACGGTGTGCCACCTTCGCCTCCGCCTATGTCAAAACCTTCCTGGTCGAAATCTTCCAAATCAAAGTCCTGGTCTCCATAGAAGTTTTCATCCAGATCGAGTGATCCGCTGTTGGCTGCCATTTCTTCGAAGTCAATAGTCTGTTTCGGGGCATCGCCTTCCTTTTTGGTACACTTGGCACCTTTCATTTCCTTTCCGGTAATGATCTCGGAAAGTTCGATGAAGAAACAGCGTTCTGTCATGTAGTCGAACACATAGAGTAACTTCTGCTTTTCATCTTCTATCAGTTCGCTGATAGTGGTGTCTTTCATTACCCAACTGTCCATTTCCGGATTGTCATCCATCTCTTCCAGTGTGATTTCCTTTTCTTTTTCCCAATCATCATCACAGATGAAGAAAGAAGTCATCTGGTCGTTAGTATAGCCTACTGACTTCACTATAGCCTCATGGAAGTCGTAGAATGTAGCTTCCGGGTCAATTTGTATTTCTCTTACGAAGTCGTCCACTTCATCGGAGATAAGTGTAAATCTGTATATCATATTCTAATTACTTTATCGTTTTATCACCTAATAATACCACGTTCGGAGTCACGGATGAAGCTGACAATGTATTCTATTTCCGGGCTCGTCGGAATTTCTTCTTCTATTTTCTTTAATGCATCTGAAGTGTTCAAGCCACTTTGGTAAATGATACGGTATGCATTGTGTATGTTCTCAATGGTTTCATTGGAGAACCCGCGACGACGCAACCCGATAATGTTGATACCACTGTAAGCAATCGGTTCCCGACCTGCAATGATGTATGGCGGAATATCCTTACTGAAACGGCACCCGCCTTGTATCATGCCATATCCACCTACACGGCAGAATTGATGCATCAATACATTAGCGCTGATAATGGAGAAATCGTCTATAACTATCTCACCTGCCATTTTGGTAGAGTTACCTATGATACAGTAATTACCGACAAGAGCGTCATGAGCTACATGCACACCTTCCATCAACAGGTTGTTGTTACCGATAATGGTTCTGCCTTTGGCAGCCGTACCGCGATTGATGGTGACATTTTCACGAATGGTATTGTTGTCACCGATTTCAGCGGTACTCTCTTCTCCCTGAAATTTCAGATCCTGAGGGATAGCACCGATAACAGCTCCCGGAAAAATAGTATTTCCATTGCCGATACGTGAACCGTACAGAATGTTGGCATTTGCCATAATCTTGTTGTTATCGCCGATTACCACATTCTTGTCGATGAATACAAAAGGAGCAATCTCTACGTTTTCCCCGATTTTTGCCTCGGGATGAATATACGCTAAGGGACTTATCATGCTTTGAATTATTTGTTCTTAACTATTTGTGCCATAAACTCTGCCTCGCAAACCACTTTCTCGCCTACGAACGCATAACCTTTCATCGTGGAAATGCCACGGCGGATAGGTGCAAGTAGTTCCACACGGAAGATAAGGGTATCACCCGGCACTACCTTCTGACGGAACTTCACACCATCTATCTTCATGAAATAGGTAGAATAGCGTTCGGGTTCGTCTACGGAGTTCAATACAAGCAGGCCGCCTACCTGTGCCATAGCTTCAACCTGTAATACACCCGGCATTACCGGTTCCTGTGGGAAGTGTCCTTGGAAGAAAGGCTCGTTGGCGGTGATATTCTTCACGCCTACAATATAATTGGCACCTATTTCAATCACCTTGTCCACTAATTGGAATGGGTAACGGTGCGGCAACAGTTCGCGGATACGGTTTACATCCATGATGGGTTCTCGGTTACAGTCGTAAGTCGGAGCCTGTATATCGTGCAGGCGGATTTCCTTACGCATCTGGCGGGCGAACTTGTTATTAATGGTATGTCCCGGACGGGTAGCGATGATACGTCCCTTGATGGGTTTGCCTATCAAAGCCAAGTCACCGATTACGTCGAGCAGTTTGTGACGGGCACATTCATTGGCCCATACCAGTGGTTTGTGGTTGATGTAACCCAATTGTTTGGCATCCATGTGGGGAACCCCCATTACGTCGGCCAGTTTATCGAAGTCTTCCTGAGACATTTCACGTTCGTAGATTACGATAGCATTGTCCAGATCCCCCCCTTTGATAAGGCCGGCTTGCAATAATGGCTCTATTTCGCGTACAAATACGAATGTGCGGCTGGCAGCTACTTCGTCTTTGAACTTTGACATATCCTCCAGAGTTGCAAACTGGTTGGGAATGATGGTCGAGTCGTAAGATACCAGCACATTCAGACTGAAGTTCTCGTCGGGCAACACGATGATGGAAGAACCAGTCTTTTCATCGCGGAACTCGATCTTTGACTTGATAATATAGAAATCTTTAACGGCGTTTTGTTCTTCTGTACCGACGCGCTCTATCTCTTTTGCATAGTATTGGGCGCTACCGTCCAGAATGGGAAACTCGGGACCGTTGACTTGTATCAGGCAGTTATCGATGCCTAAGGCATAGAGGGCTGCCATGCCGTGCTCTACAGTACTAACCTTCACGCCATTCTTGGAAAGAACAGTGCCGCGAGTGGTTTCAGTCACGTTGTCCGCAACCGCATCAATGATAGGTTGTCCCTCCACGTCGGTGCGCTGGATTTTATATCCGTGGTTGTCCGGAGCCGGATTGAAAGTAACGGTCAGGTCAAGTCCCGTGTGAAGACCTTTACCACTGAGGGAAAAACTGTCTTTCAGAGTCTTTTGTTTCAACATTTGTTACTTATTTATTTGTTGTTTTAATTCATTCAGTTCTTTACGGAGCTGGCGGAGTTCTGTTAGCATATCCGGCAGGTTCCGTTGGGCAACAGAGGCTCTAAAGTATTGTTTCGGGTCCATGGGAGGAGTACCGATTAACTGGCTGCCATCCTTAATATTACTGGGAACACCGGACTGTGCTCCGAGGTTCACTTTATTTCCGATATGGATATGTCCTGCAATGCCTACCTGACCGCCGAACATACACCATTCGCCTATTTTGGTAGATCCTGCAATGCCCACTTGCGCTGCCATAACGGTGTTTGCACCGATTTCGTCATTGTGGGCTACCTGTATCAGGTTGTCCAGTTTCACACCTTTGTGTACGATGGTTGCACCCATTGTAGCACGGTCCACGCAAGTGTTTGCGCCTATCTCTACATTGTCTTCCAGTATTACGATACCGATTTGAGGTATTTTTTCGTAACCTTCGGGAGTTGGAGCGAAACCAAAACCATCCGCACCGATCACACTGCCGGAATGCAGGATGCAATGATTGCCTATCCGACAGTCATGATAAATGGTTGTATTGGCATATAAGATACAATCGCTGCCTACTTTGGCACCACTGCCTACAGTGGCATGCGGATGTATCATTGTATTGTCTCCTACTTCTGCATACTCACCAATGCAAGCAAAGGGCGCAATGTAAACATCCTTTCCGATTTTAGCAGTTTCTGCAACGAAAGCTAACGGGTCAATACCAACACGTTTAGGCTTACTTTGTTCGTAAAGGTTGAGCAATTTAGCCAAACTTTCGTAGGCATTATCCACCTTAATTAAAGTGGCTTTTATTTCTTGTTCAGGAACGAAGTCTTTGTTTACCAGTACAATACTGGATTTTGTTTCGTAGATGTAAGATGTATATTTGGGGTTGGACAGAAACGATATAGCACCGGGGATGCCTTCTTCTATCTTGGCAAAAGTATGTACAGTTGCATTCTCGTCTCCAACGATTTCTCCTTGGATAAATGTTGCAATTTGTTTAGCAGAGAACTCCATTGTCTTATTCTTGTTAGATGGTTTCAAATCACAAATAACGGACTTTTTTTTTATATTTCCTTGTCCTTGGGTGAATATTTTATACTTACCTATGCAAACGTTGGTAGCAAAGATAGTATTTTTTTACCTTTTTAGAAAGTAGGGAAATGTTGAGCATGTCCGATGCTTCAGCAATATTCTTGATACTTCCGTCTTTATAAAGGATATCAATGCTATCGTCTGCCGGGTCGTACATATTCTTCTCGATGCTGGGGGTAGAGACGAAATAGCTCGCTTCAGAGAGGGGTATGTCCAGTTGCTGACTGATTTGCAAAGTTAACTCTTTTTTCCTTTCTTCACATATTGGTTCGGTAGAAATTTCCACTTTAAAGATATTACGGTTGATCATACCGAAGCTCAGTGTGGATAAAACCTTGTCACTGTGGGTGCTCCAGACCTTTAATGCGGTCCATATATCATTGTCGTCCAGTTGGATAAAATTCTCTAGGCACTCCGGATTGTTATAGAAAGTTTCCTTGTTGATGTCATTGTAAAGGAAAAAACGCAATGCCGGTGAAGCAAATAATTCTACACCTTTGCTTGCTAATTCTTTAGCACGGAGCAGGGCGCTAATGAGCATTTTCTCGTATGCCACGGATGTTTTGTGCAGATATACCTGCCAGTACATCAAGCGGCGGGCTGTGAGGAAGTTCTCAATGGAATAGATACCTTTGGATTCTACTACGAGATGGTCTTCTTTCACATCGAGCATCTTGATGATGCGTGCCGAACCGATGTTACCTTCCGTTACGCCGGTGTAGAAACTGTCGCGGCGAAGGTAGTCCATGCGGTCCATGTCGAGTTGTCCGCTGACTAGCTGGTGCAGGAACTTTTTGGGGTATTCGTCCTTGAATATCTGGATGGCAAGTGTGAGTTGCCCGTTCATTTCTTTGTTGATACGTTCCATCAGCATGAGAGAGATATCTTCGTGGGATATGCCCTGTACGATGGTATTTTCCAGTACATGAGAAAAAGGACCGTGTCCGATATCATGCATCAGAATGGCCGCCTGCACGGCTTCGGCTTCACTGTCGAAAATGAAGTTCCCTTTGCTGGTGAGGTGCTGGATAGCTTCGCTCGTCAAATGGAAAGCCCCCAACGAATGTTGAAAGCGCGTGTGCTGTGCACCGGGATAAACCACAGACGACAAACCCAGTTGCTTAATGCGGGTTAAACGCTGCAAGAGAGGATGCCGCACGATGTCGTACAGCAACCCCTTCGGAATATTGATGAACCCGAATACCGGGTCGTTAATGATCTTTCGTTCGAACACGTTGTTAGTGATTAAGGGTAGGTGATAAGTGATTAGGCGTTAATCACTCCTTTCAACTGTTCCGCCATTTGCTGTTGCACTTCCTTTGCGGCATTACGTGCAGCTTCTGCAAATTTCTCAGTCTTATCCACATAAATGATGCCACGGCTGGAGTTCACAATCAGTCCACAAGTGGAGTTCATGCCATACTTACAGACTTCTTCCAGTGAGCCACCCTGTGCACCTACACCCGGCACAAGCAGGAAATGGTTAGGAACAATCTTGCGGATATCTTCGAAAGCACGGCCTTGTGTAGCACCTACCACATACATCATCTGTCCATCGTTAGCCCATTCCTGAGACTTGCGCAGTACTCTTTCGAAAAGGCGTTCACCGTTGGGGTCTTCTGTTAACTGGAAGTCGTGTGAGCCTTTGTTGCTTGTTAGTGCTAGGAGGATTACCCATTTGCCTTCGTAAGTCAGGAACGGGGTAACACTGTCCTCACCCATGTAAGGGGCTACGGTTACAGAGTCGATGTCCAGTTCTTCAAAGAAAGTGCGGGCATACATGGCAGAGGTATTTCCAATGTCACCACGCTTTGCATCGGCAATGATGAATTGGTCGGGATAGTTCTCCTTGATATACTTCACGGTCTTCTCAAAGGCGATCCAGCCTTTCACACCCATACTTTCGTAGAAAGCGAGATTGGGTTTGTAGGCGATGCAAAGGTCGGCTGTTGCATCGATGATGGCTTTATTGAAGGCGAAGATCGGGTCTTCTTCTTTCAACAAGTGTTCCGGGATTTTCTTGATGTCTGTATCCAGACCTACGCAAAGGAATGATTTCTTACGCTTGATATTTTCAAAAAGTTGTTGTTTGTTCATATTGGATATATTTAGTCTGTTTATGATTCGTTTTACTATTTCTTGAATAGATAGCCGTTTATATTCAGTAAAAGAGCCTCGTCTCCTTCTTCTTGATAATCTAAAGAGAAACCTGTCAGTATGAAGAGGCACTTATCAGAGTTACATTTGAATTGTGCAGGAGGCATTTCACCATATTTATAACGTTGAAGTGCTTCAATGTTTTTAAGGTCAATGTATGCCGTATCGTTCATTTCATCTGTCCGCGTACCGAGAGAGGCGAGCAATACTCCTGTTTCTATATACTTATGTGGAATTTTGAGTTGCCTGCTTGATTCCGGTATGATTACGAAATGGCTGTATCCCTTAGGAATCTCGATGCTTGTCTGTGAGGATGCCTGACCATTGTATGATACAGCCCGGTTACCGTCTGCAGCTTTATCGTTATCGGCCGCTTTATTACTGTTCTGACCGAAACGGTTTTGGGCATAATAGAATGATGCGTCTTTGTCTACAAGGTCGGCTATGCTTTTCCGTCCGAACCAGTAGTGCAGATAACGGAGTCGGTCGTTCACTTGCAATGCGGTCTTTGCCGGAAGTGAATCCAGCCAGTTGTCGTACTGGTTGCGTGAGAGGGGCAAGTCTGTTTTACCGCTTCGTGCCAGTTCCTTCTCTACGCTATGGCGCATGACGTTCCGGGTGATGCTTGCATAGTTCACCGGCAATACGGAAGTCAGCAGGAAGATGATGGAAAATGAGATAGGAATCCAACTGATGCGGCGTGCCTGGGTGAAGACCAATCCGAAGCAAACGATATAACACCAGATATTAAGTGTAATCAGATAAAGTCGGTTGATTGTGACACCATAATCGTTGAAGCGGCGGATGATACCGACTGTCATTAATATCAGTAATGGGAGTACCAGGGCAGGCAGCCAGCGTGCAATCCATTCATTTATGCGCTTTGATTCACTGACCCGTGCCGGATACAGTCCGAATTCAATGGCGATACATCCCGCCATGAGTGCCACTACGAGCCAAGATACCCAGCCTGTAGGTAGTTCCCAATTGATAAGGATGCGGGTGGCATAGATATAGAGTACAAGCAGATACCCTGCCATGAGCGGGAGAAAAAGGAAATGTATCGTTCCGTTCAGGAACTCTGATGGTTGCGGTTCTTGGTTGTGTTTTAATTCGTCTTTGGGCAACATGCCGAGAAAGAGTAGCATCGGGAGCAATACACTACATATAGTAAGGATATACAGGTAGCATTTCCAACTCACATCCACATCGAAGAGCTGGTGGAGTGAAAAGACGAGCAGGCTTATTCCACCACTCATAATCAGTCCCACCACGTTTGCCGTGACAAAAGCCCCTACAGTGTAGGAAGCAAAGTTCCAGCTCGGAATGTCATTCTTTTCTTTGGTGAATGAGAGGAAGAAGACTGAAAGCCACAAGGCGAGGATAGCCGCTCCGTGAGCTATGCTTATTTCTGTGAGCGACCGCTCCGGAGAGAGGCTGTAGAGATACACTGCGTCGGCAATAAGCAACACATGCATCATAATATGCACACTGATCCCTTTTACCCGGTTCTTTATTTCTTCGCTCCACAGATGGAGAGTGAGTGAGAGCAGGGTGCCGACAGAAAAGTAATAACCCAGAACCAGCGTAAGTTTTCTTTCATCCTCCATTTCGGTAGATACCAGATAAGCCAGATAGGCGGTAAGTGCAAAGACAAAACATACTGTAGTTGGCAAACGTTTCAGGCAATTCTGAAATGCTTCCGTCAGAGTATGAAATGCTTTATTTAAAAACTGTCCTTTCATTTGTTCTGCCGTTGAAGTTTCCGGGGCTACGTCTTTCCTTTGGGGTTACAGTTCACTTTCTTTCAGCCGTTCTGCATTTTCCGCTACAATCAAGTGGTCTATACAATCTTGAATATCGCCATCCATGAAGGCGGCAAGGTTATAAATGGTATAGTTGATACGATGATCGGTGATACGTCCTTGCGGATAATTGTAGGTACGGATTTTAGCGGAACGGTCTCCGGTAGATACCATTGTCTTTCGTTTGGAAGCAATATCGTCCAGATATTTCTGATGTTCCTTGTCGTAAATGAAGGTACGCAGACGTGAGAGGGCGCGTTCCTTATTCTTCGGTTGGTCGCGCGTTTCGGTACATTCTATCAGGATTTCCTCAGAAACACCCGTGTTTGGGTTCTTCCAGACATAGCGTAGACGTACACCGGATTCCACCTTATTTACGTTCTGTCCACCGGCACCGCCACTTCGGAAAGTATCCCATTTGATTTCGCCTTCATTAATTACTACATCGAACTCTTCTGCTTCGGGTAGCACGGCTACAGATGCGGCGGAAGTATGTACACGCCCCTGAGTTTCAGTAGCCGGAACACGCTGTACGCGGTGTACACCCGATTCATATTTCAGCGTTCCGTATACATTATCGCCCGTAACGCTGCAAATAATTTCCTTGAATCCGCCTGCTGCGCCTTCGTTGACGCTGGATATTTCCATCTTCCAACCTTTCGTTTCGCAGAATTTGGTATACATGCGGAAGAGGTCTCCGGCAAAGATTGCGGCTTCGTCGCCACCTGTACCCCCGCGGATTTCGAGAATGGCGTTCTTACTGTCCTGTGGGTCGGCAGGCACGAGGAGGAGCTTGATATGTTCTTCCAGTTCCGGCTGGCGTGCCTGACAGGCATCCAATTCTTCGCGAGCCATTTCCCGCATTTCCGGATCAGCTTCGTTAGTGATGATCTCTTTGGCTTCCTCGATGCCGTTCAGCACCTGGATATATTCTTTGCGGGCATCCATCAGGTCACCCAGTTCTTTGTATTCTTTGGTGAGTTTTACATAACGCTTCTGGTCGGCAATCACTGCCGGGTCTGTAATCAGCGTCGATACTTCTTCGAAGCGGGCAACAAGCCCTTCGAGTTTCTCTAATATGGTATTGTTGTCTGCCATTTATTTTATTTGCAAAGTTTTTGTACCCATCCATATCTCCGGGTGGCGACGCCATAAGTTATGGCACACCAACCCAACAATGCAAGTATACGCATGAACAGCCTGAAAGAAAATGATTTTACTGATAACTGTTCCCACGTATCATACCCCATATCTGCAGTGATAAAAAGGCAGAAGAGGCAGCATAAGATATAAATCAGTTTCTTCATTGAATTAGTATTTGAATTCTCCGAATTCGCTCTTGATAATCAGTTCTTTCTGATTGCTTTCTTCAATATGTCCCACAATCTGAGCATCGATACCGAAACTCTTGCTGATGGCGATTACCTTTTCGGCATGTTCGGGTGACAAGTATACTTCCAGTCTGTGTCCCATATTGAATACCTTGTACATCTCTGCCCAGTCCGTATTGCTCTGCTCTTTAATTGTTTTGAACAAAGGAGGAACGGGGAACAGATTATCTTTAATCACGCGGCAATTATCACCAATGAAATGCAGTACTTTCGTTTGTGCGCCACCAGAGCAGTGTACCATACCGTGAATTTCAGGGCGAAGTGCATCCAGTAATTTCTTCACTACCGGAGCATACGTGCGGGTAGGGGAGAGTACCAGCTTGCCTGCATCCAGCGGACTACCTTCTACGGTATCCGTCAGTTTCAGACCACCGGAGTAGACTAGTTCTTCAGGTACTGCCTTGTCATAACTTTCTGGATATTTCTCTGCCAGATATTTGGAGAATACATCATGACGGGCACTGGTCAGTCCGTTGCTACCCATGCCACCGTTATATTCTTTTTCGTAAGTAGCCTGTCCGTAAGAAGCCAAGCCTACAATTACATCACCCGGACGGATATTGGCATTATCAATCACATCGCTACGCTTCATGCGGCAAGTTACAGTACTATCTACGATGATGGTACGTACCAGGTCGCCTACATCGGCAGTTTCACCACCTGTGGCATATACGCCTACACCCATCTCGCGGAGCTCGGCGAGCAATTCGTCCGTACCGTTGATGATGGCGGATATTACTTCGCCCGGAATCAGCAATTTGTTTCGTCCGATGGTAGAGGAAACCAGGATGTTATCTACTGCACCTACGCAAAGCAGGTCGTCGATATTCATAATCAGTGCATCCTGTGCAATACCTTTCCAAACAGAAAGATCACCTGTTTCTTTCCAGTACATATAAGCCAATGAGGACTTTGTGCCTGCACCGTCGGCGTGCATGATGTTGCAATATTCCGGGTCACCGCCCAAAATGTCGGGGATAATTTTACAGAAAGCTTGCGGGAAAATACCTTTGTCAATGTTCTTGATGGCATTGTGCACATCTTCTTTAGACGCGCTGACACCACGCATCATGTATCTTTGGTTACTCATGAGTTGATATGTTTTTTCAATTGAATGTGCAAAAGTAGCGATTATTTTGCTTATAGCCTTGAGTTTGCATAAGAAATTAACCGAACCCTACTTCTTTACTTTCAATCGCTCCCAAATTGTTTTTTTTCGGGACATTCCCATTAAGACAGTTCCCATCAGGCAACAAGCGCAGCGCAGTTCTTGTTTGGACAGTGCATTCAGATTATTCGTAATACAGGATAAGGGGTAGTTCTCTTTGAAAAAGGAAAATGCATCGGCTGAGTTTTCTAAGTCGGTTTTCATCTGGCAGGAGCAGGTAAGAAGTTCATCCATCGTGTTATAAGTTTTAAAGGGTTAGTCGTGTGTTCCTACTTCTCTAATGTAAAAAAAGAGACGTGGGAACTATTGACATTATTATTCAACTCCAAGGCTCTGGTAAACCCGTCAAGAAAACAATAAGCAATAGCCCCACGTCAGAGTGTATATAACAAAGTTATACGCAACCCGGACGTGGAGACTTCCACTTATTATTCGCTCTTGCAAAAATTTACCAGACTTTAGAAGTTACGAATAATAAAATGATATCTCCAAATCGGAAAATATATTTCTTTTCTAACGAAAGAAATACGCAGCAAAGATACAAGTTTTTATTAAAAAGTATGCATAGAGTGGAATAGAAATGAACTATAAATCTTTATAGTTAACCTTACTGAATAGTGATCTCTAAGTGAAGCATTTGTTGCTATTATATTGAGAATATTTTGCCATCGTATTGGCAATCTTTTGCCAACACGATAGCACAACTTTGCCAACATGATGGCACAACTTTGCCAACACAGTGGCACGGCTTTGCTGGCATGGTGGCACAACTTTGCCAATGCGGTGGCAAAAAATGGCAAATTCTGGGCGTGAAAACAGCCTTGACTTTTCCTTTTTTTCTTCTCTCTTGCAACTAATATCCAAAACCGGCGTCTTATGTACAAAAGACTATCTTAAGATGGAACAGAATATGAAAGAAAAACAGTTCACTTCCCTCATTGAGGAATACAAGCGAGTGATCTATAAAATCTGCTACATGTACGCTACGGATGGGGATAATTTTAAAGATCTCTATCAGGATGTCGTGATAAACCTTTGGAAAGGCTTTGAGGGTTATGAAGGAAAGGGTAAACCTTCTTCGTGGATTTACCGCGTGGGATTGAACACCTGTATCTCCTTCTACCGCCAGCAGCAACGCCGGGGCGAACATACTTCCTTGGATTCCCTCTACGGGCTGGAAGCAGAAGATAGTGAGACGACCAAACGCTTGAAAGAGATGTATCGCCTCATTGCGGGACTGGACAAGTTTGAACGTGCCGTCATCTTGCTGTGGCTGGATGAAAATTCTTATGAGGAGATTGCGGAAATTGTCGGCGTGCCGCGCAACACCGTAGCTTCAAGATTGAAACGAATCAAGGATAAACTTACAAAACAAGCGAATAGCTAAAATAAAACAGATTATGGAACTGGAAGAATTGAAACAAAATTGGAATATAATGGAAGAAAGGCTCGGGCGTCTGGAAATGGAGCAGCGCCAGCAACTAAATAGTAAGGTGGTCAGCAAAGTAAAGCAGGTACAGGATCGTGTGTTGCGGCGATTTACGGTTTTAGTGCTTTGTCTGCCTCTTATGTCTTGGTTTTTGGTGCGCAATCAAGTATATGATTTCAGCGTACTGACGTGGATATTGTTGTTTTTGTTTGTAGTTGTGATACTCGCCCGGCAACTTACGTGGATGTTGCTGCTAAGGAAGATTGATTGCCTGAAGATGAGTGTGCGTGAAGTGTGTCTTGCGGAGAGTCGTTTCCGGATGTCTTTCAAAGTGGGGATAGCTGTGAGTGTGTTGTGTGGCGTACCGTTGCTGGCAAGCATGATATGGGATATGTCCCAAATGGGGGATCGTTATATATTGATAGGTGCTTGGACTGGTCTTGTCATAGGGTTGCTGATAGGAATTCGTTTGTTCCTCAAAGCATGGAGCGGGATAAAGGAATTGAAGGAGGCAATAACGGATTTGCAGTAGTCATCCTAAAAAAAAGCAAGTCCCCTTTCCACCCATCGGAAACTTCGATCTATTCAAGTTTCCAGGGTAGAAGGGGGACTTGTTTTTTATAGAACCGTTTGTTACGGTAGGAATATACTTATTTAGAACTGTACCTGAGGTGCTGTTTCTGCTCCTTCGGAAGCTTCAAAGTAAGCGCGCTTTTCGAAACCGAACAGACTTGCAAGAATATTCTTCGGGAAGCGGCGGATGGCAGTATTGAAGTTCTTTGCTGCATTGTTGAAGTTGGTACGTGCCACGTTGATACGGTTTTCAGTACCTTCCAATTGAGCTTGCAGTTCCAGGAAATTCTGGTTTGCTTTCAAATCGGGGTAATTCTCAGTAATGGCAAGCAACTTACCCAATGCAGAAGTTACCGCACCTTGAGCTTTCTGATATTCGGCCAATTTTTCCGGAGTCAGATCATTAGCATCTACTTTAATTTGAGTAGCCTGGCTACGAGCTTCTACCACACCCTCCAGAGTTTCTTTTTCATGAGAAGCGTATCCTTTTACTGTACTGACCAGATTCGGAATCAAGTCGGCACGGCGCTGATATTGTGTTTCAACGTTTGACCATTGTCCGCTTACGTTTTCATCCATAGTTACTAGTCCGTTATAACCAGTAACACCCCAAATGACGAGGAGAGCTAAAACAACAAGAATGATAATAGTTGATTTCTTCATACTTTTCTTTTATTAAATGATTATTATTAATTAGCTGCAAGTTACGAGCTACAAGCTACGAGTTGCTGCGCTGTGATACCGAAAGGCACTTGTAGCTTGTAACCCGTATCTTGTCACTCTGAGAGTTTCAACTCTCAGAATCGGGAACCGGCACCTCCGCCACCTCCCATACCTCCACCGAAGCTGCCTCCGCTGAAGCCACCGCCTCCGCCGCCGAAGCCTCCGCCACCACCGAAGATAACCGGACCTCCTCCGCCACCTCCGCGATAGTTTTCATCATACGACTGTTTGCGGCGTACTATCTTGTGTCCGCAGTTGCGGCAAGTGTAGGTAACATCTTCCGTTTTTACTCCGTTGATTCGGGAAACCACTTTACTGCTGGTGCGTTGCAATTTGTGCTGTCCGCAGTTGGGGCATTTGCTTGCGGCACGTGCCGCCATCCAACCGATTCCTCCGGCAACAACAAAGAATCCGATAACTGCTGCCAGAATGCCGAAGAAAGAAATGTCTTCTTCATCATCTGTATCATTCACCATGCTGCCGTCCAGTCTACCGCATACGGCACGCACACCGGCAACCATACCCGCATCCCAGTTACCATCTTTCAGATAAGGAATCATGTCGCGCGTCTGGATACGTTTACAGATGGCATCGGGTAGGTCTCCTTCCAGTCCATAACCTGTATAGAACTGGATGCAGCGCTGATCGGTTACTAAAAGAATGACCAGGCCGTTATTCTTTCCTTTCTTTCCCACGCCCCATTCATTGAGCAAGCGGTGCGCAAAGTCAAAGCAATCATCATTGCCGATAGACGGAACTACGGCAACTACTGTCTCAATGCCCGTCTGTTGCTCCAATGCATACAGCATACGGTCGATGCTGTCGCAGGCAGCCTGAGAGAGGATGCCGTCCGGATTGCAGACATAGCGCATTTTGTTCTGAAGATGTACTTTGGGGATATTGTCTGTAGTATAGACCTTCTGTGCCTGCATGGATAGCAGCAGGCATAGGAATAAACTTATGGAGATTAATCTTTTCATACTAATGTATTTGTGGGACGAATATAGGAAAAATCACATCAATAGATGTATTTTCCTACAAAATTCTTCACACGTTCGGTGTATTCCTCCGGATGATCCTTGTAGGACATGGCGTGTGTGGCACCGGGGGCAAGCCACAATTCTTTAGGTTCCGATTTTGCCTCGTAGAGAGGATATACCATCCAGGTGGGTACGTATGTATCTGCATCGCCATGAATGAAGAACATCGGCAGTTTGCATTTCTTGACCTGATTCAGCGAAGAAGCTTCCTTGAAGTTCCAACCGTATTTCGCGTTGCACAGCCAGCTGGTGGTGTACATCAACGGGAACGGAGGCAGTCCAAACTGTCCCTTCAATTCGTAGGAGAATTCGTCCCATACGCTGGTATAACCGCAATCTTCCACAAAACATTTCACAAAAGGTTGTTGAGGCTCACCGGATACCATCATAGTGGTGGCGGCACCCATAGAGATGCCATGTACTACCATCTGGGTATTTCCGCCGTAAATATCGTTGGCAATGTCCATCCAGCGCAAAACGTCCAGCCGGTCTTTCCAACCCATTTGAATGGCAGGGCCTCCGCTTAATCCCTGATTCTGCAGGTCGGGCAACAGAATGTTATACTTTAAATCTTTGTTGTAAAGGTAACCTATCATCAGCATGCGGATGCAATCGTCCGTATAACCATGCACGATGACGGCTGTTTTGTGAGTAGGTTCGGGAGCGGCTGCGTAAATGGCATGCAGTTGCACCCCGTCAGGGTTGATAATAAAGGTATCCCGTAAAGCACCGACAGTTTGCAAACTATCTATCCAAGGCTTGATTTGCGGATACTCGCTGAGCATATACTCGTAGGAGCCGGGAATATCTTTCCCTTTGTTGTGCTCTGGTCTCAGCGAGTAGCCGAGCATGTAGAAACTCGCACCCGTGAGGGCAATAACGATAACTGCTAACAGTCCGAGTAGACTGTACTTGATACCTTTCTTCATCTTTCCTTCCTTTCACTCTATTTGTTCCATATTTCCCATGCGGCAAATGCTTGCAATAACAGCATTTCCAGTCCGTTTTTAGTAACGGCGCCGTGAGCCTCTCCCTTTTTCATGAAAAGGGTTTCATTGGGATTATATAACAAATCGTAGAGTAAATGGTTGGGAGTTAATTGATCATAAGGAATATCCGGACAGAAATCCACCTTAGGGTACATGCCTACGGGTGTACAGTTTACGATAATAGTATATTCCTGCATAATCTCCGGTGTCAGTTCGTCATAAGTGAGGTGAGACGATTCCTTTTTCGTACGCGATACGAATACGCTTTCGATGCCCAGATTGGCCAGTCCGCGATAGACGGCTTTGGATGCACCGCCTGTACCCAGAATCAGCGCCTTCTTGTGATGGGGTTGCAGTAAAGGTTCAATGGACTGTGTAAATCCTATGATATCCGAGTTATAGCCGACAAGTTTTACTTTTCCCTTCGGCTGGCGGATGATTTTGATGACGTTCACTGCGCCGATCTTTGCGGTATCTTTGTCCAGTTCGTCAAGAAAGGGGATGACCTGTTCTTTGTACGGAATGGTCACATTAAGTCCGCAGAGGTTGGGATTTTCCTCTATGACTTCCATAAAGTCATTGATGTTGGGTATCTCAAAGTTTACATATTCGGCGTCGATATTCTCCGATTTGAACTTTTCATTGAAATATCCGATGGAAAACGAATGTCTCAGCGGATAGCCTATTAAACCGTATTTCTGCATAATTCTCTTAGTGTGCTATGTCAATAATATAGTAATGGTAAAATGGTGGGATGGTAGGATGATAACATTGAATCTTAACATGTTATCATCTTACCATCCTATCATTCTATTTAGTCGCAGTATAAAGAGTGCATATACCGAATGTCAGTCTGCGGAAATTAACCTGACTGAAACCTGCTTTGCGGATAACTTCCTGCATTACTTCGCCTTGCGGGAAAGCACGGATGCTTTGGGGCAGGTAGGTGTAAGCACTATTGTCTTTTGACAAGCATTTGCCGAGCAGGGGGATGACTACTTTGGAGTAGATGGTGAAAAGTTGTTTCATCGGCAAACGGTCCGGTGTGGAGAGTTCCAGAATGACGAGATGTCCTCCGGTTTTCAGCACGCGGCACATTTCCGACAACCCTTTGTCCAACCCTTCGAAGTTGCGGATACCGAACGCTACGGTTACAGCATCGAACGTGTCATCGGCAAATGAGAGAGAGGTGCAGTCCTCCCGGGCAAAGGATATTTTGTCCGAGAGGTGCGCCTGTTTTACTTTATTACGTCCCACGTCCATCATTCCCTCTGAGATGTCGGTGCCTATCAGTTCGTCAGGCTGCAACTCGCGGCAGGCAAGAATGGCAAAGTCACCTGTACCGGTGGCTACGTCCATGATGCGCTTCGGTTGGAAAGGCTTTAACCAATGGATCGCTTTCCGGCGCCAACTGCGGTCGATGCCTAATGAAAGGGTATGGTTCAGCTTATCATAAGCAGGAGCAATGTTGTCGAACATTTCTTCTACCTGTTCACTCTTCTTTCCGTCCTCACCGTAAGGTTTGATATGTTCCTGGGGATAATCCATGTTGATAGTGTTTAGTGGTTAGTGATAAGTGATTAATAAATCTACTAATCACTTATTACTAAACCGTTTATCACTTATTTAAGTATTCTGTTATGTTTTTCTCGATACGTGAAGCAATGTTGCTGGTATCTTCTTTCACGAATTGCTCTCCGGTGATATGCTCGTACAGTTCAATGTAACGCTCACTGATGGATGCTACGATTTCGTCTGTCATTTCCGGAACTTGTTGTCCTTCCTTGCCCTGGAAACCATTGCCCATCAACCATTCGCGAACGAATTCTTTAGAAAGTTGTTTCTGTGCTTCGCCTTTTTCAAAGCGTTCCTGATAACCTTCAGAGTAGAAGTAGCGGCTGGAGTCCGGTGTATGAATTTCATCCATCAGGTAAATAGTACCGTTGTGCTTACCGAATTCATACTTCGTATCTACTAGAATCAGACCACGTTCTGCCGCGATTTCGGTTCCTCTGTTGAAGAGTGCCATGGTATATTTCTCTAATACGGCATATTCTTCGGGAGTAGCCAGACCTTTAGCAAGGATTTCCTCTTTTGAAATGTCTGCGTCGTGTTCACCGATTTCAGCTTTCGTAGTTGGGGTGATGATGGGTTCGGGGAATTTTTGGTTTTCCTTCATTCCTTCGGGCAACTTTACACCACAGATTTCGCGTACACCGCTTTTGTAAGTACGCCATGCGCTACCGCAAAGATAGCCGCGTACAATCATTTCGATGGGGAAACCTTCGCACATCACACCTACCGTTACCATCGGGTCGGGTGTAGCTGTCTTCCAGTTGGGACAGATATCAGTAGTCGCATCCAGGAACTTGGCTGCAATCTGATTCAGCATTTGTCCTTTGAAAGGAATGCCTTTCGGCAAAACAACGTCGAATGCAGAGATACGGTCAGTTGCTACCATGACCAGTTTTTCACCATTGATGTTATAAACATCACGTACTTTTCCGTGGTATACACTTTTCTGTCCCGGAAAATTAAAATCTGTTTTTGTTAATGCTTGCATCATTATAATATTTATGATTTGGATATTTTCTATGGTTTTCGCCACAGAGTGACACAGAGTCTCACAGAGCAGAAAAAAACTCTGTGAGACTCTGTGTTACCCCGTGGTGAGTTTCCTTTTTTCCCGTTCGGCCTTGGTTTCCTTATCAAATTTCTCGTAGGCATCTACAATGCGGGTTACCAACTGGTGACGCACAATATCTTTCTTGTTCAGTTCCACGAAGCTGATGCCTTTCACACCTTTCAGGATGCGGAGTGCCTGTACCAGTCCCGAAGTCTGGGAAGAGGGCAGGTCGATCTGTGTCATATCTCCCGTTACGATCATCTTGGTGTTCATACCCATGCGGGTGAGGAACATCTTGATCTGCTGGGTAGTGGTGTTCTGCGCTTCATCCAGAATTACGACTGCATCATTCAACGTCCTTCCGCGCATAAAGGCGAGGGGAGCAATCTGAATGACGTTCAGTTCCATGTATTCTTTCAGCTTGGCAGCCGGAATCATATCCTGCAAGGCATCATACAACGGTTGCAGATACGGGTCTATCTTATCCTTCATGTCACCGGGCAGGAATCCAAGCTTCTCACCGGCTTCCACGGCGGGGCGACTGAGGATGATTTTCTTGATCTCTTTATTTTTGAGGGCACGTACGGCAAGGGCAATGGCAGTATACGTCTTTCCCGAACCGGCAGGACCTATGGCAAATACCATGTCGTTCTTGGCGAAACCTTCTACCAGTTTAAGCTGATTTTCACTGCGGGGGATGATCGGTTTGCCTGTCACGCTGAATACGATGACGTTACCCGACTTTTCTGCTTGCGGTGCATTTCCTTTGATGATATCGATGATCACCTCTTCTTTCAATGAGTTGTATTCGGCGCAGTATTTTTCCAGTTTGGTAATGTTTTCTTCGAATGCGCACATCTCTTCTTCATCTCCCAACACTTTGATGACATTGCCGCGTGCAACAATGCGCAGTTTGGGGTACAAAGCTTTTATCAACTGCATATTGGCGTTATTCACACCGTAAAAGATAACCGGGTCGATATCCTCAAGAACAATCAGTTTTTCTATCATTGAATTGTTTATAAGTTCATGTCGTTTTATAGGTAAAACAGTTGCAAATTTAGTGAAACGTTTGGATACTTAGCTGGTTCCGGCTGTTTTTTTTGTTGCAGGCTTCACGATGACGTCTTTTCCATTCTTGGTGCAGTGAATACACTCTTTGCGGAGTGTCCTTTCTTTGAAATCGAAAATGAGATTGGGGTTGAAATGCTGTCCGTTGATGCGGGTTTCAAAATGAAGGTGTTCGGTGCTGGCCCGTCCGGTACGTCCGGTCAGTGCAATGGGTTGTCCGGCCTTAACGGCGTCACCGCTCTGAACAAGATTCTTAAAATTATGGCTGTATATCGTTTCCAATCCCGAAGAATGGCGCACAACGATTACGTTGCCGTAAGCACTGTAAGGCTTCGACATACGTACAATGCCATCGAAAGCACTGCGTATCGTGTCTTTGGCGCAAGTTTTGATATCAATACCCGAGTGACGGCCACCACCACGTCCGTAAGGAGAAATCACTTTTCCTCCGGGAAGCGGAAAGCAATAAGCGGTGTCAGGTATTTGCTCCAGATGCAATTCTAACAATTTTTCGTTATCGAAAAGCCCCGGTGTAGTAACCCGGATATGATTGATTTCCATTTGCGAGAAGCTAGGTTTCTTTTCAGGCGGAGTATAAGCCAGTGCGAATGACAGCAGCAGAAAGAATATGTTCATGATTAAAGGCCTTCTCGTTATTCAAAATAGATAATTTCTCCTCCATTCGAGGAAGTGTATTTTTTCAGTAATTCCTGTATCATCTCGGCAGCTTCCCGCAGACCTTCCTGTCCGCTGTAACCATTGACGATGGCAAGGATATGCTGGGTGCCTAAATCCATTTTAGTACGTTCGTTGTCGCTGGTAGGAGTACCGATACCGCCTACGGCATCGCGATAGACCGGAAGTCCTTCGATGTTCAGCACACCCCGTCCGATACCTTCGAATGGTTCTTCGGCGCGTCCAACTCCCAGTTTGAGGTCAGTGCCCTGTATCTTGTCCGCATCGAAACCACCGATGGAATAACCAGTGCGTAGGGATACCAGATTAATCAGGTCAACCAGTGTATCTATTTGGTAAAGGGCAATTCCGCGCATCAGACGGCGGCGCAAGGCTTCGGCAGAAGGACGGTAACGGCTTGGGTCTTTGCCGCAGCGTTTATAAGCTTCGCGGGTAGCTGCAATGGCGGGTTGCAGTTTGATGTCCTCCGGCTGGGTAGTGGAAGTCAGTTCCCGGGTGAAAGTATTGATCTCTTCCCAAAGCCCTTCGCAAAAGGCTGTATTGGTAACTTCTGCATAGACGGCTGCACCTTTGAAGATGGGGCAGGCATTCTTTATTTCTTCTGATACGGTGATCTGGTACATAAACTAAAACTACTATTTAAACTTTTCATGTAAAACAAAAATAAGATAATCACTCCGCAACTGATGGCAGCATCCGCTAAATTGAATACCGGACTGAAGAATACGAAATTGTCCCCTCCTATAAATGGCATCCAGCTTGGCCAGTTAAACTCAAAAAGAGGAAAGTAGAACATATCGACCACTTTTCCATGCAGCCAACTGGTATATCCTTCTCCTATAGGTACGAAAGTAGAAATCTCGGCGGGTGTACTCTTACTGAAAATAACACCATAGAATATGCTGTCGATGATATTCCCGATAGCTCCTGCCAGTATCAATGAAACACATGCAATATAACCACGCTTATAGTTAGCTTTAATAAGTATGACGATATACCATACAATTGCAATGGCGAATATGGTACGGGCAATAGTCTGAATAGCTTTAGGCACTATCTGCATACCGAAAGCCATACCGGGATTTTCTATAAAGCGGAGGTAAAACCAATCCGTGATATGAATGCTTTCATTATAAAGCATATTCGTTTTAACTTCGATCTTTATGACTTGGTCAAGAATCAAAATTCCCAATACAATGAGAATCGATAGCTGCCCTTTGGACAAAATATTCTTCATATTAAAAAAGTTATGGTTTTGTGTCTACTATCATAATTCCCGATAGTATACGTCCTGATTTAATCCCCAGCCGTCTTGCCGAGAAAAATTCTTCATGCCTCATATAGGTGCAAATACCTGATGTTTCTATTTGCTCGCCGGGTACACCGAAGTCGAGCAACTGCATCCGGTTTGCAGCCCACAGGTCGATATGATACTTATGTGTTTCCGGTTTCCATTCTGATATATAATCCATTGCAAAACCGTTCATGCGGAAAGCTTCGTACACTTCTTCGCCTACTTCAAAAGAAGGTAAGGATATGCCGGGACCGATACAAGCGATAACATCTTTTCCATCGGTTCCATAGAGCGCCCGCATCCTGTCGAGAGTGTGTCCGGCTATGTAATTCACTGTTCCTCGCCAACCCGCATGGGCGGCGGCTACCACTTGGTTCTTGCGATCATATAGCAGGATAGGAATACAGTCTGCCGTAGAAATGCAAATGCAACAACCTGGTTCTTTGGTGATTAGTGCATCCACTCTTTGCAGCATGGTCGTGCGCTCGTCAGATGTGGCATTGAGATACTTCTCATCAATCACTTCCACCTTTGTACCATGTGTCTGAAACGGAATGACTAATTCTTTAGGCCGTTGAGGCATGGAGTTGCAGAGTAGTTTCTGATTGCGCCGGACAGATTCCGCATCATCCTCCGTGTAAGGTGTACAGTTGAAAGAGGCATAATCTCCTTTGCTGAAACCTCCCCGGCGGGTAGTTGCGAAACAAAAAATGTTGGAGTACGGTGTCATAACCCCGTATCCCAACATTCGTTTATCTTCTGTCAGAGCAATCATTGCTTGTCATCCTCCCAGTCCTCTTCCTCATACTCAAAGTCTTCCAGGTCTTCCACGTCCTCATCGTCTTCCACATATTCATAGCTGAGGTCTTCATCCTCACCCATGTCTTTCAACTCTTGCTGGAGTTTGTTTACATCCTTCGGACGGTGAACGATAGCTTCTATTTTATTGCTATCCTTATTCAATTCTTCCCAAAGAATGTCTTTAAGTACGGAAAGTCCCATACCAGTAATGGAAGAAATGAATACATGCGGAACGTTTGCAGGGAGTGTAGGCTCTATTTCGTCCATCAATTCCTGATCGAGCATATCGCTCTTGGTGATGGCAAGTACCCGTTGTTTGTCCAGCATTTCAGGATTGAAAGTGCTCAACTCATTCAACAGGATTTCATATTCTTTCCGGATATCGTCGCTATCGGCAGGCACCATGAAGAGCAACAGAGAGTTACGCTCGATGTGCCGCAGAAAACGTAATCCCAACCCTTTTCCGGCACTGGCTCCTTCAATGATACCGGGAATGTCCGCCATGACAAACGACTTGCTGTCACGGTAAGAAACAATACCTAGGTTGGGTTCCAATGTGGTGAAAGGATAGTTGGCTATTTTGGGCTTAGCGGCAGATACGGAAGCAAGCAAGGTTGATTTTCCGGCATTCGGGAAGCCTACCAGACCTACGTCTGCCAGAAGTTTCAGCTCCATGATTACTGTCATTTCCTGCATTGGTTCACCTGGTTGCGCAAAGCGAGGTGCCTGACGGGTGGCTGTCTTAAAGTGCCAGTTACCCAGTCCACCGCGTCCGCCTTTCAGCAGAACTACTTCTTGTCCATGCTCGGTAACGTCACAGATATATTCACCTGTTTCGGCATTGTATACCACTGTGCCACAAGGAACTTCAATAATCTTATCTTCTCCATCCTTACCAAAACTGCGGTTCTTGGAACCGGATTCTCCATGTCCGGCCAGTGCATGGCGGTCGTAACGCAAATGCAACAGCGTCCAGTAGTTACGGTTACCGCGCAGGATGATGTGACCTCCTCGTCCTCCGTCACCTCCGTCGGGACCGCCATTGGGTATGTATTTCTCACGCCTCATGTGCGTAGAGCCTCGTCCGCCCTTTCCGGAGCGGCAATATATCTTTACGTAGTCAACAAAGTTCGATTCAGCCATTTCTTTCCTTACGATTGATTTTTAAATACTTATTTTCTTTTTCGATGCAAAAGTAACGATTCTCTAGGACTACCTCAAACTTTTTTATTCCTTTTTGCTTGCTAACTCTAGTTTCGGCTAAACTCTGTCAGGCTGAAAGTCTTTGGTTATATGATAGGGAAAGTTGAACGTAAGATTCTTTATGGAAGAATCAACTATCTCACTGCGTGTCTGTTTCACTTTCTATACAACTCAGGCTATGCAAAAGAACAACAAAGCGCGGTAATATCATTTTCATGAGTATTACCTCGCTTTTAAATTATGATTGTGCTACTTTACTTTGCAGCGTCAATTGCAGCGCAAACATCAGCAAAGATTTCTTCCAATGCACCTTGTCCTTTGATGTGTTGGTATTGTCCTTCCTGCTTGTACCAGTCAATCAGCGGAGAAGTCTGTGAATGATAAACATGAAGGCGTTTCTTGATAGTCTCTTCGTTGTCATCGGCACGACCGGAATCCTTACCACGTTTGATGAGGCGGACCATCAGTTCGTCTTCAGGTACATCCAAGTCAAGCATAACGCTTACTCCCTGATTTCTTTCAGCAAGCATTTTCTTCAGAGCTTCTGCCTGTGCAATCGTACGGGGGAAACCGTCGAAGATTACACCTTTGCTGTCTTCAAAGCTGTCAAATACACTTGCAAGGATATCAATCATCAGTTCGTCAGGAATCAACTGGCCTTGATCGATATAACTTTTAGCTGTTTTGCCCAGTTCTGTGCCGTTTTTGATTTCTGCACGCAACACGTCACCGGTTGAGATGTGATTAATACCGTACTTTTCTACGATTTTCTCACTTTGTGTTCCCTTTCCTGAACCGGGAGCACCGAAAATTACAATGTTCAACATTTGTGATTTACAATTTAACTGTTACTTATATATACCTAATTCAAATTCCTTTTTTAATCCACTACTGTGTAAATATCCGCATAATTGCGTCCGAAACCGTCATAATCCAATCCGTAACCTACAATGAAGTCATTGGGGATTTCCATAGCTACGTATTCGATATTCAAATCCACTTTCAGCTTATCGGGTTTCACCAGTAACGAAGCGATGTGGATTTCTTTTGGGTTACGTGTACCCAGCGTGTCCAACAGACGTTGCATAGTCAGACCAGTATCTACAATATCTTCCACAATCACTACCGTGCGATCTGTCAGATCTTCGGTAATACCGATCACTTCCTTGATAACTCCGGTAGAGGACACCCCCTGATAAGAAGCCAGTTTCACGAAAGAAATCTCGCAGGGAATAGTAATGTTTTTCATTAGATCAGCAGTAAACATAAACGAGCCGTTCAGGACGCTGAGAAACAGAGGATTTTTACCAGCCAGATCGCGATTGATTTCATTTGCAACGCGGGTTACTTCTTTCAGAATGTCCTGTTCCTTGATGGAAACAGTGAACTTTTTGTCTTTTATTTGTATGGTGTCCATAAGGGATAGATTTTTAAAATTGGCACAAAAATACGATTTTTATTCCACTCCATGCATCATCTTCTGTAATTTCTTTGAAAGCAGGAAGAGGATAAGAGAGGCTACACCGGACATGATAACGAATACCATAAAGAAGTCGAACATGGTTTCAATGCGGAATCCGAGCAGGGTTTTCACCTTACCGTCTTCGGGATAAAGACCTCCTAAAGTACCTGCGAATTTATTGGCTGTAGAGGTGGAAAGATACCAGATTCCCATCATGAGAGAGGCAAAACGGACAGGGGTGAGTTTGTTTACCATGGATAAGCCGATAGGAGAGAGGGCTATTTCTCCCATAGTATGGATGAAATAAAGTCCGGTTAGCCAGATAAGGCTGACTTTTACACCTGGCTGTACATCTTTCACACCGAAACAAATGACTAAATATCCCAGTGAGAGCAGCAGCAAACCGATAGCTTGTTTGGTGGGGGAAGCCGGCTCCATGCCTCGTTTGTTCAGCGCACCCCATACACTGGGCATAATGGCTGCCAGTATAACTACGAAGAAGGGATTGAAAGATTGTATCCAAGAGGCAGGCATTTCCCAACCGAAGATTGTACGGTCGGTTTGCTCGGCAGCAAAAAGGGTGAGTGAAGCACCTGCTTGTTCGTAGGCTGCCCAGAAGAATATAACGAAGAAAGCGATAATGTAAATAACGAAGATACGGTCACGCTCTATCTTTGTCAGAGAACCATCCAGCAGAATGCTGACGGGGAAGATGATACAGGCTGTGAATATCCCTATACTGACCCAATCGTTGCCGAAACACCAGTAGAAGAATAGGGCAAGGGCAATGGTCAGTGCTCCGAGAAGCAAATTGTTGCGCATCTTCTTATCTTTATCTATGGCTGTTTGCTGAACTGTTTTATGTTCTTTCGGTTGCTCCCGTTTGGCGTCTGGAATAATACCGAGTGGCTTTCCGTCAGGACCGATCAGATACTTGCTCTTTTGCGTTTCAAACAGAATTACTGTGAATACTGTAACGATTGCTGCAATCAGGAATCCCCATTTGAAATCATTAGGATCACCTGTCTCACCGAAGTAACCGCAAACCAGCGGGGCAAAGAAAGAACCCACATTTACACCCATATAAAATATAGTATAAGCAGAGTCCAGGCGTCTGTCTCCCGGTTCATAAAGTTGTCCGACCAATGACGAAACTGTAGGCTTAAAGCATCCGTTGCCTAAAATCAAAAAAGTGAGTCCCCCATACATCAACCAATGGGAAAGCTCTTTAGTATCCAGCATCGACGCACTGAAGAACATCAGGAACTGGCCTACTGCCATCATCATAGCACCCCAGAAAACGGAACGCCGGATGCCCCAGTATTTATCAGCAATATATCCGCCGATGAGCGGAGTAAGATAAACCAGTCCGGTATAACTGCCATAAATAGAGGCGGCATGTTCCTTATCGAACAAGAGTGCCTGGGTTAGAAACAGAATGAAAATAGCACGCATACCGTAGTAGCTGAAACGTTCTGCCGTGCTGGTAGCAAAGACGAGGTAAAGACCTTTGGGGTGTTTGGATGTACTCATTATAGTATAGATATTTTCTTTATGGGAGGCAAAGTTATAGAATCTGATGAAAAAAACGTTTCTGTATTCAAATAAATTGTCTCTCCTTTGTGCTGTAAGTGGAAAAAATATATTTTTGCATACGAAGAGGATGAGAAAAAGATTTAGCAGAAAAGAGGTGCAGTCGCCTCGTAAGCTCAAGAGCTTTCTTAGAATGTAAATACTCTGGTATAAATACCACGATTTACATTAGTAAATACTCATCCTCTTCCTTTTTTATCAGCTATGTAAAATGAATGGAATTCTAATAGCGGTACTGATTGTCACTGGCTTGTTGATTTACAAAATTATCTCTTCGAGTCGTAAACAGGAAGGATACAAAAGGTGGAAAGCCGGAAACCGCAGTAATACGGAAGATATTACCGATACAGAAGCTACCCGTAAAGGATGGTTCAGCCGGTACTTTGGTGCTTCTGCTCCGATAACCATTCCGTGGTTCGACGAGGAGGCGGTGGCGAAGTGTGCCAATCTGTTGGGAGTGAAAGAAGAGGTTCTGAAGGAGATATTGAAAGATATTTCCGGGCATTACCGGGAATTCTGGATTGGTAAACGAAAAGGAGGCTATCGTATGATTTCAGCACCGGACAAAGAGTTGAAAGCCATTCAGGACACTATCAATCATCGTGTTCTGTCCTTTGTGAATATTCATCCCGCAGCTACCGGTTTTCGGTGCAAGATGTCCATTTCCGATAATGTCCGGCCACACCTGGGCAAGCCCTATGTACTGAAAACTGATATTCATGATTTCTTTGGCTCTGTACGCAGTCCGCGGATACGGAAAATGTTTGAGGACATGGGATATCCGCCCAAGATTGCAAGAGTGCTTGCGGCTTTATGTTGTGTACACAGATGTTTGCCTCAGGGAGCATCTACCAGTCCGGCACTGAGTAATATCATCTCTTATGAGATGGATAAAAAACTGGCGGCACTGGCTACTGAATATAATCTGGTTTATACCCGCTACGCGGATGATCTCACCTTTTCAGGAGATGTCTTTCCGGCGCAACAGATATTGCCTCTGATTAAACAGATCATTCGGGAGGAAAAGTTTGAAATCAATCATAAGAAAACCCGTTTCCTGAGTGGGCATAAGAGAAAGATTATCACAGGCGTTTCCATCAGTTCCGGTGTGAAGCTGACCATTCCTAAAGCAAAGAAAAGGGAGATACGCAAGAATGTCCATTTCATTCTTACGAAAGGGCTTGCGGAGCATCAACGCCGGATAGGTTCTCATGATCCTGCTTACCTGAAGCGTCTGATCGGGACTCTTTGCTATTGGCGGTCAATAGAACCGGATAATGTGTATGTGTCCGATTCTATCGCAGCCTTGAAGCGCTTAGAGAGAAGTTATTGATTGTTGCGTTTCTGAGTTGTCGGTTCTATATCGTAGTATCCCTCTTCTGTTTTTATAATCTTGGATTTTCCCTCTTTTACCCATTTGTTCCAATTGTCGAATAGTCCGGTGATATACTGGAACAGGTCTTCCGCAATATTGATTTCCGCACCCGATTTCAGGTTCAATACTAATTGGTCGTTTTCAACGGAAAGGAATTTCTTGGCTCTGTCTACTGCAATTAAATAAACCGTTTGATTGTATGCACGGTCTTCGTTCAATCCCGTGTGGTAGTTGTAGGGACCGATTGCATCGTCAGACATTGGGCGCTTGGTTTCCAAAAAAGTGGTGTCGGTGATGGAAGCCCGTAACTTGCGGGCCTCTTCCCATGCTTTCTTATGCTCCGCGGCAATCTCTTCGTTTTTGATGTCCTCTTGAATTTGCCTGTACATGGCTTTGAACTCAGGCCCTTCACCTGAAATCGCAAAATTACCGCTTTCGATGCGAGCGTTCACCAAAGGATTACATACTACCTTGTTGTTGCATACAAAACCGATATGCTTGCCTATCGACTGTTCGGTAGCGTCTGCCCATATCTTAATGGACTGGTCGTTCACTCTACCCACAATCTGATAGGCCATTTTACCTGTTCGCTCACTCATAAAAGAGTCAAGCCTTATAGAAACAAAATCTTTGGTTGTAACGATGGGCTCTACCGAAAGGCTGTCTTGTGCGCCGCTTGTGATGTAGTACCAGCCGTTGGGGCGGTATGGTTCAAAACTCCTTCCCAATGAAGTTAACGTTAAAGACGTAATTACTAATAAAACAGTGAACGTTTTCATGGTCTGACTTTTTATATGTAGTTATTCAATCTTTATTTTAGTCCGACAACTACCTCATGGATTGATGAATGAGTCGGAATATCCGGTATCAAACATAAGATGCTCATTGTCATCTTCTAAATAATAGCTTAGAGCTGGTTCACCTAAATAATAATCATCTATATAGTTGTTGTACCTCTTTTGCAAAGATAACAACTAATCAACGTAATAACTATATAGACAGGGCAAAATAAACTTGTTTATCAGGCATTTTTTTATTGTGATACAGAAATGCTGTTACTTTTTTCTGTTTCCCTTAATAATCCGCATTAACTTATTCTTTATGAGTTGTTTTCTCAACGGAGACAAGCGATCGATGTACAATTTTCCTTGTGTGTGCTCAAATTCATGCTGAATGATTCGTGCGGTATAGCCGTAGTAAGTCCTGTTTTGCTCTTTGAACTCATTATCCTGATACCTGATTGTCACCGACCAGGGGCGTGTAACTTCTTCGTAAAGGTCGGGAATACTCAGGCAACCTTCCCCTGCAGTCCATACTTTCTCGCTATAAGCTATTATTTTTGCATTGATGAATGTTTCCTCTATTCCGCAATCCTCTTCCACAAAGAAGTGTTCTCTTTCCTTAGCGGACATATAGGTATCTCTGCTGTTTACTATGAACAGCTTGATGGGAAGATTGATTTGTGGTGCGGCTAATCCGCATCCGTCCGCATCTCTCAGCGTCTGCCACATGGTTTCTATAACTTCCTGGATATTGGGATAATTCTGTTCTATGTCTTCACATTCTTTTCTTAATACGGAGTTGCCGTAGACGGTTATCGGTTTAATCATATTCTTTTTTGTGGCAAAGGTAGGTTATATCTACCATTGTTCATCATAAATTTAGACGTATTTTCTATGTGTATACATAAGTTCTTTGCTGCGAAATTATATATATGCAAAAGGTGTTTTGAAAGCTTTAAGATGTACTCTTGACCAGATATTCTACATTTTCTGACCAGTTTATAGTCGTTTTTGCCAATAAAAGTACAGAAATAGATATATATTGCTTTTATTTTCAACATCTCTCAATTAATTAACCATTAAATTTGCAATATAACCATTAAATTTTATACGCTTATGAAGACAAGATTGCTTATCTTATTATTATTCCTATATGTAGGAGGAAATCTAGTAGCTCAAAATGCTACAATTACGGGTGTTGTCACAGATAGTGAGACTAAGGACTTCTTAATTGGCGCAACTGTCATGCTAAAAGGTTCGAATAAGGGAACAATAACAGATGCCAATGGGCAGTATACCTTATTTATACCTAAAGGCAAGCAGACAATCCAATTCTCTTTCATTGGATATCAGACGCAAGATTTTGATGTAGATCTTAAATCTAATGAAGTGAAGACACTGAACCTCGTTATGCGTCCGGATAATCATATGTTGAAAGAAGTCGTGATCAGCGCTCAAGCCAAAGGGCAGACAGCAGCGATTAAAAGTCAGTTAAATGCAACTGGTATTATGAATGCTGTATCTGAAGAAAAGTTGCATGAACTTCCGGATGTAAATGTTGCTGATGCTATTGGCCGTCTTCCTGGTTTAATGATCCAGCGTGATGGAGGAGAGGGCCAAAAAATCATCATACGTGGTTTGGATCCTAAGTATAACTCGGTAGCTATTAACGGTATGAATGCGCCATCAACAAGTAGCACCGATCGGAGTACTGACTTGAATATGATTTCACCGGACATGATTGCTGGGGCTGAAGTATTGAAAGCCAGTACGGCCGACAAGGATGCCGATGGATTGGGAGGAACAGTAAACCTAATAATGAAAGATGCCCCGAGAGACTTCAAACTTAATGTAACCGGAGAAACAGGTTACCATTCACAAATTAATGGAATGGGGCGGTATAAAGGTGGTATCATGGCGAGCAATCGATTTTTTAGTGAAAGATTAGGTGTCATATTTACCGCAAGCGCTGACCAGACAGACCGGAGCAATGATACATTTAATGCAGCTTATAAAGTAAATGGTAATACGCCTACTCCTGGGTTTGATTACACGAAACCATGGATTACAGGGGTTAGTCTGGAATCAAATTTAGAAAAGCGTCAACGTTTTAACGTAAACCTGAATATGGATTTCGACTTGGGAAAAGGGTCTAAACTCAAAATGTCTAATCTCTTTAGTAGAATGAACAGAGATCGTGATATTCGTCAAAAACGTTATGATTTAGAAGGAACCCGATTGAGATTTCAACAAACTGACCGTAATTCACATAATACCAATATTACCAATATGTTGCAAGGCGAGTTCAATGTTTTGGGAGCAACCTTGAATCTCGGAGTGGGACGTAGTAGTTCGCGCACAAGAACCCCATACGATCACCAAATGCAATTCCGGCTGAATGCCCCCTTTACAGCTGATATCGATGCATTATCTTATCAACCTCCCTATTTGATAGCTAATTCTAAATTCGTCAAAGAAGATGATCTTACACAGTACTATCTGTATGAAGCTATTTTTAATACAGAGTTTGCCAAAGAAACAGAATACAGTGCATGGCTAGATTTAAAGAAACCTTTTAGTTTCGGCGAAAAGGTCAATGGATACATTAAAATCGGTGGAAAGTTCCGTCAAAAAGAGAGAAGCCTTGAAACTGCTCGTAGGTATAGACGTATGGATTTGTCTGAAGGAGCTGATCCGGTATTCGAGAATATGCCTGATTTAACTCCATCATCTTTCAAAAATTCCTATATAGGTATCACTGATTTCTTAGATTCTGATTATAAGCCTCACGATTTTTTAAACAATAAGTATAAGGACTTATGCATTAATTTTGCACTAGATCATAATGCCATGAGAAACTTTTATAATATAAACCAAGATATATATGGCAAGATCCTTACTACAAAAATTCTGAAAGACTATGATGGGAATGAGAATCTTTGGGCAGGATATATTATGGGTGAAATAAATTTTGGCAAGTACGTTACATTTATACCAGGCGTACGCTATGATTTTTCTCACCTGAAGTACAATGCATACAGTGGCTCTAATGTTCCTGACAATGAAGAAAAAGAACATGAGTTTGAATATGAAAAGAGTAGTGATTCCGACAAATATGGATATTGGCTACCACAAATCCATTTGCGTGTAAAGCCAACAAACTGGATGGACATCAGGCTGGCATACACTGAAACACTGTCAAGACCTGATTATAATCTGCTTGCTCCACGAACAATCATAAAACCGAATGTGAATGAAGTAACATGGAGTCGTACTAATTTGAAGCCTGCTTTATCTCGAAATTATGATGTTATATTGACGTTCTATCAACCGGATTATGGACTGTTTACTATTAGTGGATTTTATAAGGATATTAAAAACTTTACTTATACTCGCTCTGCCTATATGTTGAATGGTACAGTGACGGATCCTGCTAATTTTGACTTACCTATGAGTTTGTCAGGTGGTAGCATTACCTATCCTTTAAATAGTCCATATAATGCAACGTTGAAGGGGTTGGAATTTGATTTGCAACTGCAGTTCCGCAAAATGAGGAACTTCATGAAAGGTGTGGTATTCAGTGCTAATCTTACTCTTATGGACTCTAAAATGAACTACTTTGAAACATTGAAGTCAAGAATTAAAAATCCGGATTTTACTCCCGGAGGTACTGAGAAGCCATTCCTTCCGACCAACTCTGACATTATATATACAGACCGGTTGTTAAAGCAACCTTCCCTACTATTCAACGTTTCTTTGGGATATGATTACAAGAAATTCTCAGGCAGAATATCTTGCAACTATCAAGACGGAGTATTGATTGCAGAACAGCACCGCCAAGATGCAGCTGATGTGGAATCTACGCGTCCATTCGTGAAATGGGATATGCAGTTGAAATATAGTTTGACCAGACAATTCTCTCTGTATGCTACTTTGTCCAACTTTACACAATCTTCCGATCGTAAACGTCGTGATATAACGAACTATCCGTCCAGAGTTGAATACTATGGTTCGGCTGCATACATCGGCTTTAAATATGATATCTTTAAATAAACATTATTCCACTAAAACACTAAAGTTATGAAACTATATAAAATATATTCTAGAGCTATAGGATTACTTTTCGCATTGTCACTCTTGTGTGTGGGCTGCGAGAATGAAGATATACTCAATATTAATGATTTGGAAATCTCTCCAAGTAATCCTGAGAGTGTAGTTATTGTAGAACCGGACGATGGTATTACGTCGGTCAACGCTTTAACCAAAGCTATTAATGAAAATGGAGATGCAACATATATATTGCGTCGTGATGGAGTTTACTATATGGAAGGCAAGAATGTCTTCAAACATAATGTTGTAATTAAGGCCGAAAATGGTTCTGGCAAAATGCCTATCATACAACCTATTTGTGACGCGCAAGGAGCCTTAAATGCTGATATGATCCGTTTGGAAGGTAGCGCCACTTTTGAGAATATCTATATCGTAGGTAAAGATGCGGCAACTGGTAATCTCATGCAGCGTTTATTTCGTATTGACGAATCAAATGTGAGGCTGAAATTTGACAATTGTTTTATTGACCATTGCAGGAACTTCTGTATTCGTACTGACAATGTCAATAATAAAATTTATCTGAATAACTCTACCATTCGTAATTTAGCTCTCACAAGTGATCCAGCCAATGGCAGATTGATAGATTCACGTGGAAACGAGCAAGATAGTATTGTCATCAATAATTGCTATGTTTATAATAACACTGCCCATATTGTACGATTTGATAATGTAGTCACAAACTATTTTGGAATTAAGCACAGTACATTCTATAATGTTGGGCACCATATACAAATAAACTATGCTATCAAAGTTGAAATTGAGAACAATATTTCTGCTAATGTAGGGTGGAAATCAAGTGCCGCGAGTGATGTGTTTTGGCAAATTTCAATACCAAAGAAAGATGAACGTGCTCAGGATATTAGTATGAGTGTTTGCAATAACAACTTATTTTTCTCTGAGGAATTTGAAAGACTGTTTGCCAAATACCCGCAGAATTTGAAGCGTACTACACTCTCTGACGATGGCTATCAACTGATAGAGGAAGGCAAACTGACTTTTAAAGATAATTTCTCGGAAGTACTGACTTTTGATTATCCGCCTGTTTTGCCAATGGAATATATTGACAAGTTTTTTGAGAATATGGGAAGTAATATGTCCAAATGGGCAGATCTTCCATTTTATGTTGACGAAGACGGAGTAGAAGGTATTGAAGTAGGAAAGACATTCACATTTCATTATTCAACCTCTTCCAAATCAGCAACAGCTTCCACAACCCAAGGACCTATTGGAGCATCGTTTTAAAACTAAAAGAAAATGAAGAATATACTATTTATATTTTTAGCAGTGTTATACTCTGCTTGCATATCGGCTCAAGAAGGAGATAGTAAGAAGGTTAAAGACAGGGTCCATCCCTATCTGATAATGACAACAGAAGATGAATCTGTCATCCGTTCTGCTATACAAACAGATGGAGTGTGGAAGGAATATCATGCCATCATGATAGAAGAGGCCGATAATATTCTTGGCAAGCCTAATTGCCAAAGAGTTATTCTTGGCAGAAGATTGCTTGAAGTGTCGCGTGAATGTTTGCGCAGGACGTTACTTTTAGGATATGCCTACAGAATGACTGGTGAAGTGAAATATGCCAAACGGGCAGAAAGTGAATTAGATAATGCCGCAGACTTTGTTGATTGGAATCCATCTCACTTTCTGGATGTAGCTGAAATGACTACAGCTATGGCTATCGGATATGACTGGCTTTACAATTTTATCAGTGATCAGACTAAGCTTAAAATAGAGAAAGCTATAGAAACCAAAGGTTTGAATCCATCATTAGACAGCCAATATAATAGCTGGCTCTATCGAAATAATAATTGGAATCAGGTATGTAATGGGGGAATAACACTTGGTGCCTTGGCTATTTATGATAAAATTCCAACCCTTGCTGATGAGTTGATTAACCGAGCTGTTCAGTCTGTTAAACTACCTATGTCCGTGTATGCACCTGATGGTGCGTATGCCGAAGGCTATTCCTATTGGGGATATGGGACGACTTACAATCTCCTCTTAATTGATGCTTTGGAAAATGTTATGGGAACTGATTATAATCTTTCTCAGGAACCAGGTTTCTTGAATACTGGAAAGTTTATCCAGAACATGTTACTTTCTGATGGCAAATCCTTCAACTATGGAGATTGTTCTTCATCTGGTCGCGTAAGTCCTGCTATGTTTTGGTTTGCTAATAGGACTGTCGATAAAGATATTCTTTGGAGTGAGAAATACCAGTTTAGCCTGTCTTCTAAAAAGAGTATTAGGTCCTATCGATATGCTGTACTGGCTCTGATATGGGGCGCTTCTACTTCTATGGATAATCTGCCTAAACCTACTCAAAGAATGTGGGTATCGAGTAAAACAACCACTCCTGTTGCCCTTATGCGGACTATTTGGGATTATCAACAGGGATTATCCATTGCGCTCAAAGGAGGGACAGCACAATCAGGACACACACATTTGGATGCCGGTTCTTTTATCTTTATCAGTAAGGATACTCGCTGGAGTACGGATTTAGGTCCTCAGGATTACAACTCATTAGAATCCAAAGGCATTGATTTGTGGAATAAGAGTCAGGAATCTGATCGTTGGAAAGTGTTTAGATACAATAACCTGGCTCATAATACACTTTCTTTTGACAATAAATATCAAAATGTGAATGGTTATGCAACGATTACAGACTTTTCGGATAATGAAAACTACATGTATGCTATTGCAGACCTTACCAAGATATACGAAGGTCAAGCAAAGGAAGTAAAAAGAGGAGTAGCTATCGTTGATTCTCACTATGCCGTTGTTAGGGATGAAGTAAAGACATTGGGACAGCCCACTGTTATTCGCTGGAATATGGTGACGGAAGCTCAACCTGCTATTATAGGAGAACATACAATACAGCTATCCCAGAATGGAGAAAAACTGTTATTGGAGGTGGAATCTCCGGCAAAGGTCAGAATGAAAACTTGGAGTGCGACATCACCCAACAGTTGGGATGCCAAAAATCCGGGTGTGACATTCGTTGGGTTTGAAGCTGAACTGCGGCCCAATACAACAGAAGTATTGCAAGTTAAACTCATACCGGAAGGGAATTTCGATTCCAACAAAGAAATAATGCCGTTAACGGATTGGAAAAATAACTAATAAAAATTTTATATGAAGAAAAAGACATTGATTTTGGCAGTCCTAGTAATAGGACTACTCTTACCATCATGCAGTAATAATAGTAATGATATGATGAGTTCTGTGATAGAAAAAGGATTAAAACGTAGCATTGAACAGTCTGAATTGATGGCTGCCAGTCTGATGGATCAGCCTGACAGGCTTCCAAAAACTACAGAGAAAGATGGAACTCTTGTTACGTCAGATACGCATTGGTGGTGTAGTGGTTTTTTTTCAGGAACTTTATGGATGCTTTATGAAGCTACTGGGAATGAAACGCTGAAAAAATATGCAGAAAACTATACGATGCGTATTGAAAAGGAGCAATATGCTTTAGATACGCATGATTTAGGCTTTATGATGAACTGTAGTTTTGGAAATGGTTACAGAATAACAGGAAATGAAAATTATAAAAAAATCCTGTTACAAAGTGCCCGGTCATTAGCAACACGCTATAACGAAAATATAGGAGTTATTCGTTCGTGGGATAATAAGCCTAAATGGATGTATCCTGTAATTATTGACAATTTAATGAATTTGGAACTATTAGAAAATGCATATAAATTATCACAGGACTCATTGTTTGATAAAATTGCAAACAGCCATGCTACGATAACTATAACAAATCATTTTCGCCCGGATTATAGTTCATGCCATGTTGTAGATTATGATACCATAACTAATAAAGCGCTCAAAATGGATACCCATCAAGGATATTCAAGTACTTCGGCATGGGCACGTGGACAAGCGTGGGGATTGTATGGCTATACAATGATGTATAGAGAAACCCAGAACGAAAAATATCTTCAGCAAGCCATTAACATTGCGAAGTTTATCTTGCACCACCCAAACCTTCCGGAAGACAAGATACCTTATTGGGATTTTGATGCACCTAATATTCCGGACGAACCGCGGGATGCTTCTGCTGGAGCTATCATAGCATCCGCTCTGTTAGAATTGGGGCAATACGTCAATGATGATAAGCTTTCTAAAGAATATCAGTCTGTAGCCGCTCAACAACTGAGAACACTCTCGTCAGACGAGTACCTGGCGGCTCCCCAGACAAATGGTGGGTTTATTCTTAAGCATTCAGTGGGAAATAAACCCCGAAACAGTGAAGTTGATGTTCCACTTACGTATGCCGATTATTATTATGTAGAAGCGTTACTCAGATATAAGAAACTGTTGCAATAGGTATTTCGGCCAATTATATAAGAATGCGGGTTAGGACGGTTAAGACAATCTAACCTGCATTTTATTTATAAACAACACTTAACAACTACCATGAAAAAGAAATTGGTTTATTTGTTTTTACTATTATGGGGCTGCTGCAATCAAGTACAGATTGCACGCGCCCAATTTGCTATGACAAACGTATATGGACGGAAATATGTACTATTAAATGGGAAATGGGATGTAATCATAGATCCTTATCTGCATGGGCATAAAGACTCTATCTATAAGGATAAACCTTTAAAAAGTAAGTCCGATTTCAAAGAATATGCTTTTGAAGGAGGAGTACGGCTTAATGTACCGGGTGACTGGAATTCTCAATATCCGGAATTAAAATATTATGAAGGTACAGTATGGTACGCAAGGCATTTCAGTATAAAAAGGAGTTCTGACGAAAATGTATTTCTATATTTCGGGGCAGTAAATTACCAATGCACTGTATATCTGAATGGAACCAAAGTGGGGGAGCATGAAGGAGGATTTACTCCATTTCAGATAAATATAACAGACTATATTGTTTCTGGAGACAATTTTCTTGTATTGGAGGTTAATAACTATAGAAATAAAGATGCGATACCTGCTTTACTCTATGACTGGTGGAACTATGGTGGCATAACTCGGAATGTTATGATTGTGAAAACTCCCCAACTATATATTGATCATTATTTTATACAGTTAGACAAATATAAGCCGGATCTGGTTCATGTCAAAGTACAACTTTCTGAAAAGCGTGTAAATGAAAATATCCGAATTACTATTCCCGCTTTAAATGTACTTCGACAGTTGAGCACAGATAGTACAGGCATGGCGCAGACTTCCATAAAAGTTAAGCGGTTACAACGGTGGTCACCGCAAACGCCTCAGCTATATCTGGTTCAACTGGCTACTCGCAGCGATACTATTAAAGAAGAACTCGGATTTAGAAATCTTTATGTCAAAGGGAAACAAATTTATCTGAATGGTAGTCCTGTTTTTATGAAGGGTATCAGTTTTCATGAAGAAATAGCTCAGAGACAAGGTAGAGCTTTCTCTCAACAAGACGCAGTAGCTCTGTTATCCGAAGCAAAGGCATTGGGAGCTAATTTGATACGACTGGCACATTATCCTCAAAATGAGTACATCGTAAGATTGGCTGAAAAAATGGGTTTCATGCTGTGGGAAGAAATACCACTTTGGCAAAATATAGATTTCACTAGTAAAGCAACTCTGCAGAAAGCATTGACTATGCATTCTGAAATGATAATGAGAGATAGAAACAGATGTGCTTTGACATTTTTGGGAATTGCTAATGAAACCAGTCCCTCCAAGTCGCGTAACAGTTTTCTAAAAGAAATTATAAATAATTGTCAAAAGATGGATACCACCCGTTTGCTTACTGCTGCTTTTGATAAGGTGAAGTGGAATGGTGATACCCAAACATTTGAGTTGGAGGATACACTTACAGAATATCTGGACGTTGTATCTATCAATAAATACATGGGGTGGTATCATCCGTGGCCAATTAAGCCGTCTGAGATTAGCTGGAATATCTGTCCAGATAAACCGCTTTTTATTTCCGAATTTGGTGGAGAAGCATTATACGGCCAGTCTGGAGATGCTACAGTTGCGAGTTCTTGGAGTGAAGAATATCAGGAACGGCTATATAAGGACAATTTAGCAATGTTTATCTCTATTCCTAATTTGACAGGTATAGCCCCTTGGATTTTGTTTGATTTTCGTTCTCCTTATCGTTTTCACCCGCTCAATCAAAATGGTTGGAATCGAAAAGGGTTAATTTCAGATCAAGGATATCGCAAAAAAGCATGGTATGTAATAAATGAATTCTATAAAAACATTAACTTTTAAATATCTGACAATGAATATTCATATACTTTCTTTGCTAAGTGTTGCAACTATTGCACAAGTATCAATTGCGACGGCACAGACTGCGCCTAGGGTCAATATTTTGTTTTGTGTAGCTGATGATGCAGGTCATATGAGTGCTTATGGGGTTCCATGGATAAATACACCTGCATTTGATACTGTAGCTCGCAATGGACTTTTATTTAATAATATGTATACATGTAATGCCAAATCCGCACCCTCACGTGCTGCTATGATTACAGGTAGAAATTCATGGCAGTTGGAAGAAGCCTGTAATCATTGGCCGAACTTTCCTGAGAAATTTAAATCCTATCCGGAAGCTTTAGCTGATAATGGATATTATGTAGGCTGTACGGGAAAGGGTTGGGGACCTGGATATGCTGTCAATTCAAGAGGTGAGAACCGAAATCTCACCGGGCAGGTATGGAACAAACGTAAACTTACGCCTCCAACTACGGGGATTTCTGATTGTGATTATGCAGCCAATTTTAACGATTTTCTAAAGAGTTGGGACAAGTCTAAGCCATTTTGTTTTTGGTATGGAGCACTTGAACCGCACCGTGGCTATGAATATGAATCTTCTAAGCGCTTTGGGAAGAATATCAATGATATTGATTCTGTACCGTCCTATTGGCCAGACAATGAGGTTGTGAGAAGAGATATGCTGGATTATGCAGTGGAAGTAGAGCATTTTGATAAACATTTAGGTCTGATACTTCAGTCTTTAGAGGAAATAGGCGAACTTGACAATACTGTTATAATTGTTACTTCTGATCATAATATGCCTTTTCCACGTTGTAAAGGACAGGAGTATTATAACTCCAATCATATCCCAATGGCAGTCATGTGGAAGAACGGGATAAGACATCCGGGAAGACAGATCAATGAATACATCAGTGTCATAGATTTGGCACCTACTATTTTGAAGGTAGCAGGTATAAGTGAAATGCAATCAGGGATGCAAGCTATCACTGGAAGAGACTTTGTTGACTTGCTGAAAGATGAAAACACAGGGATAGACCGTAATTACGTAATGATTGGTAAAGAACGGCATGATGTAGGTCGCCCCAATGATCAGGGATATCCTATCCGTGGGTTGATCAGAGGAGACTTCCTTTACCTTAAAAACTTTAAACCTGAACGCTGGCCTGCAGGTGATCCTGAAACAGGTTATATGAATGTGGACGGTAGCCCTACTAAAACTGAGATCCTGAAAGCCCGTCATAATCCCAAAACAAAATATTTATGGCAACTGTCTTTTGGGAAACGGGAAATGGAGGAATTATATAATATAAAAAAGGATCCTAATTGCATGGTCAATTTGATTCAAAAGAAGGAATATGCTTGCATAAAAGATAGAATGGAAGAAGAAATGACCAGACGATTATTGGATCAAAAAGATCCGCGAATGTATAATAAGGGGGATATCTTTGATAAATATCCGGACACCAGCGAAGCCCATGACTTTTGGCACAGGATAAGGAACGGAGAGCGAGTTCCGGCAGATTGGATTAATCTTTCTGATTTTGAAAAAGACTTTCCACAATAAGAGTTTTTCTTGTAAAAAAAGAAAATAAAAGAGTATCTATATGATATTTCATCCGCAGATGACACAGATTTATAATAGTAAATAATTGCTATATCTGAAGAATATCTGCGGATGTCAAACTCTGTTTCTATACCTTTTTCTGAATAGAATATTGTTTCGGAGTCATACCAAACTCTTTCTTAAAGCTTTGTCCGAAATAGCGTTGATCTGAATATCCCACCATATAACATATTTCTGAGACAGGATGGGAAGTTTGTTTTAACAGCTCTGCGGCCCGTCGCATGCGCCTTTTTCTGATTAAATCACTTGGTGACAAATTCGTGATTTCCATAGCTCTTCGATATAAAGTAGAACGGCTTATGTTTAATAAACTAGCCAATTTATCAATATTAAACTCAACATCTGCTATGTTATCTTCTATAACGTTGATGATATTAGCAACGAATTTGTCGTCATCTGATGTGATAAGTACTTCTTTAGGATCTATAATCAACTCTTTCCGAATGTTCTCTTTGATTGCCGTACGTACATCAAGCAGCTGTCTTATTCTTGCATCCAGGCTAGCTACATTGAATGGTTTTGCAATAAACACATCAGCTCCTGCTTCATATGCCTTCTGCTCCGTTATTTCAGAAGAAAGTGAGGAAATGAAAATGACGGGTATTGCTGATAATATCTGGTATTCCTTCATTTTGCGACATAACTCAAATTTATAGTCGTCTTCTTTCACCACATCAAAAATAACTAGAGAAGGTATTTTGTCGAGTATGTGCTTTATGTCGGTAGCAGCTGTGTTTAGTGATATGTTAAACTTATTTTGAAAAACAGACTTTATGAAGAGATCTATGTCCTTGTCTCCCTCATACAGATAAATCACTGGCAAAGTTTTATCCGAATCAATATTCAATTCATCCACAGTTCTATCTTTTTGAACAGTTACAGGTAATAACAGCGATACAGATTGTGCTTTATCCAATGTTTTCATTTCTCTTGCACTATAATGAGAGTCGCCTAATAGCAAGTCGAAAATATATTCCCTCATCCGGTTTCCTTCGATATTACGTATGGATAGTTCGCTATGATGCACTTTTAGATAATCGTATGCAATTAAAAAGCGAGTGTTTAACTCTTGTACATTAGACTCACCTTCTCCACTTCGGGATGCAATAATACTTACGTTCAGCCTGTAATCATGGGAGTCAAGCATATATTTCACCTCAACCCTACCATTATCTATTATATAGGAAATAGCATCTTCCATAATATTATATAGAGCTACTTCTATCTTAGTTATGTCTATGATAGTTGTAACAGAAGTCACGTTTCCTTCTATTGAATAAGTTACATGTTTTGTGGCAAACTCATCTAGAAATAAATTACAAATTCCTTGGATAACAGGAATAATATCTACTTTTGATAACTGTACATCATATTCTCCCAAGGATACTTTTTTGAACTCCATCAATTTCGATACTTGTTCCGACAATTTGAATACATTGCCTGACATCGTATGTAGCATACGCTTAACATCTGTATTTGTCAACTGGTCATAATTTTTTAGTAAATATTGCAGAGGCGCATAAATCAGAGTTAAGGGTACCTTAAAACCATATGACAAACGAGTGTAATAGTCTAATTTCCACTTAGATAAAGCATCCTTGTGCCGCAATTTAGAACCTAAATTAAAGTTTCGGACAACTAATAGTAAAATGCCTGCAACTATGCTTACATATAAGGAGTAGGCCCACCAAGTTCTCCATGGTGCCTTTTCTACCACAATCTCAATAGTCCGTATATTGTCCATCCAGATACCCGAAGCATTAGTTGATTTTACTTTAAAAGTGTATGTGCCGGGAGTTAAATTGGAATAAGAAGCGTTATTTCTTGATGCGTCTGTAATAATCCAGTCTTTATCAAAGTCCTCTAACATATAGGCATACTCTATTTTTAGCGGATCTTTATAATAGAGAGAGCTGAAAGACAAGGAAAATTGAGTATCTTTATACGATAGCACTAACTTGCCCGAATTATTGATCTCGTGCAAGCGATTTTTCTTCTCATCGGAAAAATTCTCTTTATTCAGAAGTTTTATGCCGGATATATAGACATTATGCGGATAAGTGTCTGGTGTCAATTGAGTAGGATTAAAAAAGTTGAGTCCATTTACTCCTCCTATGAATATTTCTCCATTGCGGTTGACGCATGTTCCCAAAATATACCATGTCTTTACAATATCTTGATTTACATTCAATTCATAATAGACAATCAAATCTTCTAGATTAATCTTATAAATACCGTGTAAACTAACCGCCCATATATTCTCCATATTATCCTGTATAATAGCCCCAATATAGGAACTCTTTCTTGAATATGGGAATTCTAATCTGGTAAACTTATCTTGCTCAATGTTGTATCTATATAATCCGTTTGCTGTTCCGGCCCATATTCTTTTTTGATGGTCTATATATATTGCCGTTATCCACGATCCACCAAACATATTTCTAGGGTATAATTTTGTACTTATAACTTTCAAATCATCGTCCAGTTGTAGGCGATATAACCCATCATTGTCTGATGAAAGCCAAATGTTTCCATTGCTGTCCCTACAAATGGCTCTGTGTTTGCCTTTCACCTTTTCCGGATAGTCTAATCTGGTGAATTTGCCGGTTGAAGCATTGATACTACCAACCCCACCTTCGGAGAATGCCAACCAGATATTATTGTAATAGTCCTTAAATATGGAACGTACATATCGCATTCCATATTGCTCTAATGCAACATTCAGTGATTGATCGTCATAAAAAAGGCATCTTCCCGAATCGAAAAATTTGATTGCGTTTTTTGTGCTGATCAAGAAGGTTTGATCTTTGAATTTGGTGATGCACTGTATTTTGTTGCCAGCCATTATGTCATTTGTATTTCTCCGGTCAACATATTGCGTAATAGTATAGTCATTTTTATTGTTCCACTTTATCTTATTAATTCCATTGGATGTGGCCAACCATAAATAATCATTGCCACAGTATATGGAAGAAATAATATTGCTGGATGGAACATTCTTTCCATTTTTACTATGCTTGATGGCATGAAAGTTGGAGGACTCATCATTGTATAAATATACTCCCTCTAATGTACATATCCAAATTCTGGATTTCTTGTCTTTATAAATTTTATTAATAGTGTTTTTCAGTTCGCTATCTCCTGATTTATCTATTAATAATTTATTTTTCAAGACTGCCTTTCCGCTATGGTCATATTCGTATATGGAAATACCATATCCCCTGGTTCCCACCCACACTTGATTTGCGTATTCGAAGAAAGAGATAACTTCATGATTATAGGCAATATGCTTAAATCCCGATATTCCCACAGAATCCAAAGTATCTATGTTACTATATAATATTTCTTCGCCACGGCATATCCATAGTTTATTGCGGCTATCAATAAATAATTGAACAATTTTGTCTCCACTATATAAAGTGTTGCTCTTCGTTTTACCGTCATTTTCAATATGAATGATCACCAAACCGGATTCTGTACCCAATAAGGCTTCTTGATTGCCATAAATCACCATAGAGGTAATATGATTATTCAGTGATTCCTTATATATGGTTATTTTGTGGATGAAATTCCAGTTATAGTCAAAGAGGAAAACCTCTCTGTCTGTAGCTACAACTTGATAATCGCTGTTACACTGATAAGCTATAATATTTTTGGATTTCAACAATGGAGAACAAAGGTCACATTGGTTATTTATATAGTTGTAGGCATAAAGTCCTTCATTGGTTCCTATATACAATGTTGTTTTTCTGTGGCTTAAGAAATTAACATAACGGTCGCTTATCATTGAATGAATTAATGGCTGAAGAGAATAACCATCAAAAAGAAAAACGCCATTATCCAAACCTAACCACATAAAGCCTAACGTATCTTGTTCAATAGAAGTAATTGTATTATAGAAAAAGTTTCCTTTAAAATCAAAAGACTTTATGTTTTGTGCCATTCCATAAAATGGGTAGGACAGCAAAATACACAATAGTACTAAGATAACTTTACTAATATGTTTCATAGTATACTCAGCTAAAACTTTACATATAAGATAGTCGCCTTTATCACATCTATATCTCTTCAGGTTTCTACTAATATGCTATTTCCTATTAAGAAAACAAATCTACTAATTTATATTGTTTAATGTGCTATTTAGAATCTTAAAATGTAAAAAATGCATTTGGAGCTTGAAATAATTTAGGTTGTGATGTCTATTGAGTTATCTATGTATGGCGGGTGGTTTCCTAAAATTAATTAAGATTATCTGTCTCTATCAGTCTTGATGGTAAATTTTAGCCAGCTTGTTTCGGGACATGCAATATTTGCATGGAAAATACTATTGATTCTTTTTAATTCTTTCTTGTTTATCTCTATTAAATAGTCTACCTTTGTTATAGTAATCCTGTTACCAACACCCGGGTGTCGGGAATGCTTACATGGGGATGTTGGTAGTGTCAACATGAGGGTGTCGGATATTCTAACACCCGGGTGTTGGTAACACTGTTCTTTAATGAAGCGAGGACTATCTTATAAAGAGGTGATAACTATTAGTAAAACAAAGATATGGCAATACCTTATATTGTCCGTCGCAAGGCGGATGTATCGAGTGGAGAAAGAAAAGAATTGTGGTATGCCGTTGGCAAGAAATTGCAGAAGAAAGGCGGTAAAACGGAGCGGGACGTGGCACATCAGGTGGCGCAACGGACTGGTTTTCATCGGGGAGTGGTAGAAGCTGTTCTGGCCGCGACAGGTGAAATCATCGAAGAGGAGTTGAGTGACGGGCATTCTGTAACGTTGCGCGGCATCGGCTCATTTCAGACGGCGGTCACGAGCAAAGGGTTTGAACATCCGGAAGATGTGTTGCCGCATTCCGTGAACCTGTCGCGTGTGTATTTCAAGGCAGACCGTATGTTGACGTTGGCGGTGAAGCGTGCGGGATGCCATCGGATTCCGTTTAAGTATTATTTCCCGAAGGAACTGCTGACGAAGAAAATGGAACAGGCTGACAAGGAGGCGGAAAAAGAAGAAAATGGATTTAATGAATAATATTAGTTTGAAGATTTAGATATGAAAATATTTCCTACCCAAAGCATCAAAGAGTTGGATGCTTACACCATAGAGAACGAACCGATTGCTTCCATCGACCTGATGGAACGTGCCTCGCAGGCATTGGCAAAAGCTATTGCCGGACGTTGGGATGCAAAAACACCTTTTACGGTATTTGCCGGGCCGGGCAATAACGGGGGAGATGCATTGGCCGTTTCCCGTTTGCTGGCAAAGAAAGGCTATAAAGTCTCGGTTTATTTGTTTAATACCAAGGGAGAGCTTTCTCCCGATTGCGAGACGAATAAAGAACGACTTGCGGATGTGGAGAATGTAGATTTCCACGAAGTGACCTCACAATTTGTGCCACCTGTGTTGACGGACGATCATGTGGTGATTGACGGACTGTTCGGTAGCGGACTGAACAAGCCCTTGAGCGGTGGTTTTGCTGCCGTGGTGAAGTATATCAATGCTTCGTCGGCGCGGGTGGTGGCCATTGATGTTCCTTCGGGCTTGATGGGAGAAGAGAATACATTCAATATCCGGGCGAATATTGTCCGTGCGGATGTGACGCTAACTCTGCAATTGCCGAAGTTGGCTTTTCTTTTTGCGGAAAATCAGGAGTTCGTGGGTGAATGGGAATTGCTGGACATCGGTCTGAGTGAAGATGCAATAGAGGAAACGGATACGGATTATTTCTTGCTGGAAGGGGAAGATATGCAGTATTTGTTGAAGACACGCAATAAGTTTGCCCATAAGGGGGACTTCGGACGGGCTTTGCTTATTGCGGGTTCGCAAGGAATGGCGGGAGCTTCCATACTTGCCGCAAGGGCTTGCCTGCGTTCCGGAGTAGGATTGCTGACGGTACATGTGCCTTATTGCAACAACATGATTGTGCAGACTTCTGTTCCGGAAGCAATGACGGAAATGGATCCCAGCGATACTTGTTTTGCCTGTCCTACGGATACGGATGATTATCAGGCGGTAGGCATCGGACCGGGACTGGGAAAGTCGGAAGAAACCGAGGCGGCGGTATTGGAACAGATAGATGCTTGTCAGACACCTATGGTGGTGGATGCTGATGCACTGAATGTGTTGGCGGGACACCGCAATTATATCGGTCGTTTGCCGAAAGGCAGCATACTTACGCCTCATCCCAAAGAGCTGGAACGTTTGGTAGGAAAATGTCAGGATTCTTATGAACGGCTGACGAAGGCACGTGAACTGGCACGGACGGCAGGGGTATATATTGTGTTGAAAGGTGCGTATTCTGCTATTATCACTCCGCAAGGGAAGTGCTATTTTAATACAACAGGCAATCCCGGTATGGCAACAGGAGGCAGTGGTGATGTGCTGACAGGCGTTGTGCTTGCGTTATTAGCCCAGGGATATGTGCCACAGGATGCAGCTTGCCTGGCTACGTATGTTCATGGTCTTGCCGGAGACATCGCTTGCAAGAAGCAGGGAATGATGGGAATGACGGCAGGGGACATTGTAAATTACTTGCCACTGGCGTGGAGGATGATGGAGGAATGAGGGGAGGTATTATGTCAACAGAGATAAGATATTTTGAAAACAGAGAAGATTGGCGAAAGTGGTTGACTGACAACTTTGAGACTGCCAGTGATATTTGGTTTGTATTTCCCGGTAAATCTTCGGGCGAAAAAGGTATTACTTACAACGATGCTGTTGAAGAAGCCCTTTGCTTCGAGTGGATTGACAGTACAATAAAGGCGCTTGACAAAGAACATAAAATTCAGCATTTCACGCCCAGAAACCCTAAAAGTACATACTCGCAAGCCAATAAAGAAAGGCTTAAGTGGCTGCTGGATAATAAAATGATACACCCTAAATTTGAAGATAAAATACGAAATGTTTTGTCTGTTCCTTTTGTTTTCCCCGATGATATAATTGACAGATTGAAAGAGGATAAGATCACATGGAAAAATTATCAACTTTTCTCTGATGCATATAAGCGTATCCGAATTGCATACATTGAAGCTGCAAGGAAACGGCCGGAAGAATTTGAAAAGCGATTAAACAACTTTATCAATAAAACGAAAGACAATAGAATAATAACGGGGTTTGGTGGAATTGGGAAATATTATTAATCTTTTATCCCTTTCCTCTCGTAGTAATGTGGAAACATCCTTGTTTCAATTCGTATTTGATATAGCATTTCTCAGCTTTCCGCAGGTCTCGCAACACTTCCGAGAGAACGAGTTTCAGGGTATCTGCACTGACATCCTGCAAGGGGCGTCCGTCTTCATCTTCTATTTTCTGGAAACGTTTCCAGCTTACATCGAATGTTGTACCATAGAAGTGTGCAGAGTTTGCGGAGGCATTTCCGTTGCGGCGGCGCAGGCGTTTCACATCATCCTGGGTGCGAAGTACGGAAGTCACGATGACTTTATTCGGATTCAGTCCTTTTGCCGTAAGCGAATCTAGGAAATTGCTGCCGATGGTATCGAGCAATTGTGCTGCACTCGGAATCAGATAAGGGATGGAGTGTGTGAGGGAATCCACCTTATATAAATCATTTGTTTCTATATGATGCAATTTCTCTTTCATGTTTTCTGCATCCTTGCGCGAAGCGATGGGGGCGATACCTATGGCTTGTGCAATATTTAAATGTGCTTCATTCAAGTCTCCGAAAGTCCGTCTGTAGCTGATTACCCCTTTGATGTTTCTCGGTTCATTCAACTTGAGGGACATATCTTTCTTTTTGCATCCGGCAAGGGAAGTGCTGGTGATGATTATTGCTAAAAATAAGAGTGGAAGTTTACTGTATACTTGTTGCATATTGTTTGGAATTGTTTTTATGTGGGCACAAAAGTATAAAAAAGAAAAGAGAGTTCTTCTCTATTTGCTTGTCATTTTTCCGCTTTATAATATCTTTGCTTGAAAGCGAAGATAGGCTGCACCTCAGCATTAAAAATAAGCAAGCTTATTTTGTACAGCTTTGGGTTTGCACTATCTTTGCAGCCGAAAAAATGAAAGCAAAAGAGTATGCAACGGTATTTTATCTATTTAGCTTACGACGGAACCGCTTACCACGGCTGGCAAATACAACCCAACGGAGACAGTGTACAAGAGTGTCTGATGCGCGCACTTGCCACATTGATGCGCCGTGAAGTAGAGGTTATCGGTGCCGGACGTACCGATGCCGGTGTGCATGCTTCCCTGATGGTAGCCCACTTTGATAGTGATGAACCATTGGATACTGTCTTTTTTACCGACAAGTTGAATCGCCTTCTGCCACCGGACATCTCTATCTACCGTATCCGTGCAGTGAAGCCCGATGCGCATGCCCGTTTTGATGCAACAGCCCGCATGTATAAATACTACGTGACTACGGTAAAGTCTCCCTTTAATCGTCAATATCGTTGCCGTCTTTTCCAAGCGCCGGACTTTGAGCGAATGAACGAAGCTGCCCGTATTTTGTTTGATTATACGGACTTCACCAGTTTCAGCAAGCTGCATACGGACGTAAAAACGAACAATTGCCGCATTATGCATGCCGCTTGGACGCAGGTAGATGATGTAACCTGGGTATTTACCATTCAGGCGGACCGTTTCCTGCGCAATATGGTTCGTGCAGTTGTCGGTACTCTGCTTGAAGTAGGCCGTGGCAAGCTCACCGTTGAAGGCTTCCGGCGTGTCATCGAACAGAAAGACCGTTGCAAGGCTGGTACTTCCGTTCCGGGTAATGCCTTGTTTTTGGTAGATGTCACATATCCCGAGGAATTATTCATCGCAGATAATAACTGAATAACTAACAATTAATTAACTAAGAACCATGTGGTTATTACTCGCCTTTCTCTCAGCTGCCTTGCTGGGGTTTTATGATGCATTTAAGAAGAAATCATTGCGTGACAATGCTGTGCTTCCCGTTCTGTTTCTGAACACAGTGTTTTCCAGTATGGTATTTCTTCCTTTCATATTGATTTCCGCTTTTACTCCGGTCCTTAACGGAACAATGTTTGATGTGCCTGTAGTAGGTTGGGAAGTACATAAGTTTATAATTATCAAGTCCTTTATCGTTCTTTCATCTTGGATATTCGGCTATTTCGGTATGAAACATTTGCCGTTGACTATTGTAGGACCGATTAATGCCACCCGCCCTGTAATGGTACTCGTGGGGGCCATGCTGATATTCGGTGAACGTCTGAACCTGTATCAATGGATCGGAGTCATGCTTGCCATACTTTCTTTCTTTATGCTGAGCCGTTCCGGCAAGAAAGAGGGCATCGACTTCAAGCATAACAAATGGATTTATTTCATTGTGCTTGCCGCCATCACCGGTGCTATCAGCGGACTGTATGACAAGTATCTGATGAAGCAATTCAATCCTATGGTTGTACAATCGTGGTACAATGTTTATCAGGTATTTATCATGTGCCCCATCATCCTTTTGCTATGGTATCCCAAACGAAAAGAAAGTACTCCTTTCCGTTGGGACTGGACTATCATCCTGATATCCGTCTTCCTTAGTGCGGCTGACTTTGCCTACTTCTATGCCCTGAGCTATGAAGACTCCATGATTTCCATCGTTTCTATGGTACGCCGCGGCAGTGTGGTTGTCTCCTTCCTTTTCGGAGCTCTCTTCTTCCGTGAAAAGAATTTAAAGAGTAAGGCTGTCGATCTCATATTAGTATTGATTGGAATGTTCTTCCTGTATTTAGGAAGTAAATAAGTTGAATACAGATGATTAGTTTCTATATCCCTGTATTCGTGTATCTTACTGGTTGTTTAAATTTTCTTTTAATCAATGGAAACGGGATCGTTCTTTGCCATTTTTTTTGCTCGGAAATAACTGCGATAATTACTGAATCCAGCATGAATGACAATTTCCGTCGAGGATATTTTTTGCTTTCTTTGTATAGCCTCTGACTGTAGTCTTTCTACTTCCTTTAGTCGGTAATTGTTGATAAAACGATTGAAATTCATACCATATTCCCGGTTGATGAAAGCAGATATATAAGTCCTGTTTGAAAAAAGATCCTTGGCCATATCGGTTATTTTGAATTCCGGATTTAGATAAGGTTTTTCATTCTCTAAATACTTTTCAACCCGCTGGCGTTCCAGTTGCGCATAATTTCCGGACGTGGTCATTTCCTTTTCTTTGGCGGTAATAGGTTCGATGATCACATAATTCTCCGAAAGAATGTTCAGGCACAACACAATCTGAGTAAAGACTGCTGGTAATGTTGTGAATGTCCAGATAACCCCCAATTTATTGAATAGTTCGATGCCCAATATTAATCCGGCTATCGGTAAGGTTTGCAACAGGACCCTGAAGATGATGATAAAGGACAACCAATCCAGCGACATTCGGTAGATATCAGCGGAATAATTGGTAACTTGACGTTTGTACGATTTTATGCGGAGCAGGCTCAACCCGGAATATAAAATACTCAGCAAAATACAGATGATATACGTGCTGTCAATAATTGCGCTTATCAGGCTTACCCCGTTGTCATAAATGGCATTCCATCGTTGCTGGAACGGTACTGTAAAGGCAATCACGTGGATAGTTACGGTCAAACATGCTGGAAGGATGAAATGGTATGTGGGGAAATGCTTTCGATCGCCTACTCCTGTAATAATATAGGTGATCATGTACAGGAATATGGGAATAAAACTAAACGAGGAAAAGCAAACAGGCAAGTATGCTATGAAAGCGTCACGGGCGATGGAATACATTACCAGTCCACTCCAGTACAGTATTATTAGACAGTATACAGTGATTATGCTGTAATGTATTTTTCGGTTGACCGTATTGGAAGAGCGGGTTATGTCGAGCGAAATCATAATCAAGCTGACCGCAGCACTTACTGCAGGTATTGAAAAAACTATAGCACGTCCGATATCTTGATTCATCCTTTTGGTTTATTTATGGTTCTTTGTGAGTCTGTTCTTTATATATATTTTCCAGTTGAATCGCACGCTGGAAATGTCTGGAATCTTTAAATCCCGCCATGGCCATTACCTGATACGGATTTTTACCTTTGTTTGAAGGATGCACTATCAGTGCCTGATACTCTTTGATCCGGCACAGGTTTAGATAACGCCTGAAATTCATACCATACGTTTGATTGATAAAGTTGGACATGACGGTACGGTTTACACCCATTATCTCGGCCATGTCAGTCAGTTTGAAATCGGGATTGAGGTATGGCTTTTGTTGAGACAAATAGTTTTCGAACACCTTCTTGTTCAATAGTCCGTGCGTATTATTCGGCGCAGGCTGCTGTTGGGTGGTCGGGTTGTTGTTCTCGGTTTTCTTTTCGTAGGCTGGAAACAAATCAGATATTTTGTAAGAGAGATATTGCCTGCGGATGATTTGGTATGTAAGCAATATCTCTTGAGCCATAATGCATAATGCGTTCAGCCGGATAAGCCATTGGCTTGGACCAACCAACGAAGACAAAAAAGCGATTAGCAATATAGCGATGGAAAGTATGAAAAACACGATGAGCCAACGCGATGATTTTATACTGAGATATTTTCGATCTGTATCGGTTTTTTGAAGTACTGTTCGCTTGTAATGCCGCAATAACAATAGTCCGGTTGGAACAATATAGACTACCGCTGTGATAAACCGCACTAAAAAGTCGGATATGAAAAGCGCCGTATATTCTTCGAACAACGATAAGCCGGTAAAAAACTCTCCCTTGGGAGGCGATATCCAGGTTGCCACTATCAGGATAATTACCAATGTAGGGACTGGCCAAAGGTAATTCAGTATGGGAAAGTTTCTTTTATCCTCAAAATAAGTCAGATTATAAACAATGTTGTAGAACAATATGGGAGTATAGATATACGACAAGGCAAAAGGTATATCGACCGGAAGGAATATCGGCTCATCAGAGACAGTATGCCATAAAGCAGATGACCACCATATGGCTATCAGGATACAATAAATGCTCACGATCCACCTTAATTTCCTTTCGGCTAGATTGCGATAATTCCATGTCAATAATAAGGTAAAGACCGAGCATATGGCCGAACAAAATATTGGTAAAATATAGGTCATCAAGTTGCTGTATGTGACAAATGCTCCCATATTAATCGAATTCAAATTATTCTTTTCAAGTGTGTATTTCCACTGGCTTTTTCCGGTACACTAAAATTGTTTGGGTAGACAGTGATATACACATCGACATTGTAATATACAAAGATAGCCTAATTTACTGCATTTATAGGTATTGCAACTGTTAATAATGGCTCCGTACACTTAAAAAATGACTCTGGATTTGATGATTTGACATGTCCGATACAAAATTGCAGTTTGCGTATAATGTCCATTACGATTTTGCCAATATGATTTATACGTTTTGGCATGATGCGATAACAAATACATTGTTCCTTTGTGCGGAAAGAAAGCGAGGTACCGTGGCTGCTCTCTTGAAAGTACCTATATAAGGAAAGACTGTAAAATTTGGAATGTAATAATTAACTATAGCCATAAAATATGAACAATAGAATTATGAAACGGATATTTGTTTTGCTGGTAGTTACCATTACCGGCATGACGCAGAGTGTCAAGTCTCAGAACGTGGCTGTCAAAAGTAATGTTCTGGCGGATGCTTTCTTGAATCCGAATTTGGGAATAGAAATAGGACTCGCCTCTAAATGGACTTTAGATGTTACGGGACAGTTCAATGCATGGATGCTTTCGCACAATCGCCACTGGAAACATTGGGCTATTCAACCTGAAGTCAGATACTGGTTCTGCGATCGCTTCTCGGGGCACTTTGTAGGTACTCACATTCATGGAGGACAGTATAACATCGGAGGTTTTGACGGAAAAATCAATTTCCTTGGTACGGATGCTCGTAAACTAAAGGATACCCGTTACCAGGGATGGTTTGTTGGCGCGGGTATCGCTTATGGCTATGCGTGGATATTGGGGAGGCATTGGAATCTTGAGGCGGAAATTGGTTTTGGTTATTCCTATACACGCTATGACCGCTTCCAGTGTTTAGGATGCGGTAAGAGGATAGAAACGGACAAACCACACCATTATGTGGGACCGACGAAAGCGGCAATCAACCTTGTTTATGTATTTTAATCGTGTACAAGATGAAAAAGATATTATATATCCTAGTAGCCCTTTGGGGCATGGTTGTGGTAGCGGAAGCACAGATCGCAATCGATATGCGGAAACAGGACATCGTGGATGGTGTTTCCGTGGAAAATCTTAAAATGGAACGTAATGGAGGGTACATTGCCATAGACATGCTTTGGGATTTGTCAGGGCTTGATGTGGATGAAAATCGTGCTGTACTTCTTACGCCATGGTTAGTTAATGATAACGACTCGCTTGCCCTGCAATCGGTAGGGGTTTACGGCAGACAGCGTTATTACTTCTATGTACGTAATGGAGAGAGCATGTTATCAGGTAAAGATGAAAAGAGTTATAAAGTCTCGAAGAAGCCTGATACCATTGAATACCACAATTTAGTACCGTATGCAGAATGGATGAACGGCTCCGTGTTGTTGCTACATCGTAGCGACTATGGATGTTGCAATACTTTATTGGCAGAACAGGTCGGTATGCTTGGACGATACACAGAGGCGTTTTTCCCTGAACTGGTATATGTACGTCCGCAAGGGCAGATTGAAAAAAGGGATTCGCTCGAAGGCTCAGCATTCATCGACTTTCCGGTGGATCAAACGATGATTTATCCGGACTATCGACGCAACACCGCCGAACTTGGGAAAATACAGTCATCAATTGACTCCGTGCGAAACGATACGGACATAACTATCACTTCAGTATGGCTGAAAGGTTATGCTTCGCCTGAAGGTTCTTATGCGCATAACAAAGAGTTGGCTATCGGGCGTACTGCCGCATTGAAGAGATACATACAGCAACTTTACCGGTTTGAAGGCGATGTAATAACGACCGATTACGAACCGGAGGATTGGGCAGGATTGCGTTACTACGTGGAACGGTCGAACCTTGCACATCGTGCGGAAATAGTCACTTTGATAGACGGTAATTTGGAGCCGGATGCCAAAGAGTGGAAAATAAAACGTGATTATCCGATGGAATACAGTTTCCTGTTACAGAACTGTTATCCTGCGTTACGCCACACTGACTATCGCATAGCCTATACTATCCGCAGTTACAGCGATGTGGAGGAGATAAAACGAATCATGTGTGAGCGACCGCAAAAACTGGATCTGAATGAGTTCTATCTCGCTGCACAAGAGTATGAACCCGGTACGGATGAGTTCACTGAGGTATTCGAGACAGCGGTACGCATGTTTCCGGATGACACTATTGCTAACCTGAATGCTGCCAACGCTGCCATGCGCCGCGGTGACCTCACAAGCGCGAAGCGTTATCTTGCCAAGGCAGATGATTCGCCCGAGGCTGTTTATGCACGGGGAGCACTGGCCATCCGGCAAAAGGATTACGACAGTGCCCGACGTTACTTGAACGAGGCGAAATCGCTCGGATTAGAACAGGCTGGCATTACGCTTGAGCAGCTTGAAAAAGGAAGACGTTAACGAGAAAATATATTATTAACAAAATTAGATTACAAAAAATGATGAAGATGAATAAATTATTTTTGGGTTTGTTCGTGTGTACCGCATTGTGTGCATGTTCGAATGATGAATTAGGAGTTATTCCGGATGATACACCGAATGTTTTCGCAGGAAGTGAGGCGTATATTAATGTCCGCCTTGCTGATGCAGGTTCTCTTACAAGAGCGCAAGAAGGTGACTTTGAGTACGGAACAAACGAGCAGTCCGTAAAAAATGCCTACTTCTATTTTTATGATGCAGATGGTGTATTTGTGACACAAGGTGATGTTTGGACGAATGGTAACGCCTCGGTAACCACCCCTGCCGGAAACATTGAATTTACAAGTAATAACGTTGTGGTACTGAAGGGAATGGACAAGAAGAACTATCCTAAGTATATGGTAGCGGTGCTCAACAAACCGAATGATTTCGTGTATGGGGAAACGCTTGACGAAATGCAGACAGTGCTTGCGGATAATAATGCGGAAGGTATTTATTATCCGGAAACAATCAATAACAGTACTATCAATTACTTTACCATGAGCACTACAAGTTACACCGACACCAATCGGGCAAAGTATTTCGTAACAGAAGTTAAAGAGGAAAATTTTTCTCTTGAGCCGATGACGGATGTGAGTGCGATTACTAATACGGTGACCGTATATGTAGAGCGTCTGGCGGCCAAGGTAACTTTGAATGTGTCCGGTGAACTCGAAAAGGATGAAAATGGGCGTTATCCGATAAAAGTCACTGTGGCAGGTGAAGACAACTCAGCCGGAAGCGATAATGTCGCTTCGGAAGACCTTTATGTGGAATTGCTCGGATGGAAATTGAATGCTACAGCAAAGAAATCGCACATGGTCAAGAACATAGATATTGCTTGGGCAGATAATGACTTGGGCTTTATGTGGAATAGAACAATCGATTACCGTAGCCACTGGGGCAAGTCATTCAACTACGGTTTTTCCGGATATCCTGAAAATGCGGCAGCAGTTTCAGGCAATTCCGAATATCTGAACTATGTCGATTTGGAAGATGGCTTAACTGAATTGGGGACTTCTGCCTATTGTGCAGAGAACACCAATACAAGTGCCATTGTTACTACCAATTTTTTTTCTGCCGTTACGAGTATTCTGTTGAAAGCCAAGGTTTGCGATGTAAACGGAGATGCACTTGACCTCGTACGTTACAATGGTGTGCTTTTCAAACAAGACTCCTTCCTCGAATACGTGCTCAGCGTACTGCAGACAAAAAATCAACTGAACGTGTGGTATGAAGATGGTCAAGATGATAAAGGCAACACAAAATATACTCAGATTGGTAAAGAGTATGTGAAGTTGGAGAATGTGGGCGATGGGAAAGTGAAAGTGGTATTTACGAATGAGAATGGAGCCTCATTATATACAGGAGACGGCTCCGCTTACTCAGAACAAATCATTACCACTCTTAATGATAATTTGGCCACTGCTTCCGCAGATGCTACCGCTTATAACGGTGGATTGATGTACTACAACATTCCCATTGAGCACCTCAACAATGGCGCTATTACGGAAAATGGAATTATTCCGGAAGCCAAATATGGTGTGGTGCGTAATCACCACTACGTAGTTACCGTTGACAAATTAGAGAAGATAGGTAAGGGAATTTTTGATGGAGACGAAAAAATTGTTCCCGGTGACGATCCGGATGGTGACATTTATTACGTTGGGGCAAAAATTAATATCCTATCTTGGAAGATTGTTAGCCAAAATGTTGAACTTTAATTCTTTATGAAAAAAACGTTGTCTTTCTAAACAACCATTCCATGAGGGACTTCCACATGGAATGGTTTTAGAAAAGCACTTCCGTTCCGGTGCAAAGAGAGGACGGAACCGGAAAAGGTATATTTGCCATTTCCCATCGAAAATGAAAATTCTCTGCGGTATTTTCCGCAGCATATATAAAATATAACAATTTAAGTCAAATGGATATACGCTCTTACATAAGAAAAACAATCGGAAAGTTACTGGCAGTTATCGCTTGGACTCCGATTCTATATGCCTGCGACGGCTTAATCTATGACGGTGAGGGTGACTGCTCAGTGAATTACCGTGTGAAGTTCTGTTATGATTACAACATGAAGTTTGCCGATGCTTTTGCTCACGAGGTGAATGTCGTGACACTTTACCTGCTTGATGTCGATGGTAGGGTGGTTTGGCAACGTACTGAACAAGGAGAAGCCCTTGCAGCCGATGGCTATGCCATGACTGTAGATGTAGAACCGGGCGAATACGACTTACTTGTTTGGTGTGGTACTACTAACAAAGGTTCTTTTTCGATACCCGAAACAACTGTCGGTAAGGGACTGACCTGTACACTTGAGAGGCAACGTGATATTGGGAACCAAGCATTTGTTGCCGAAGATCTTGACCGCTTATTTTATGGGTGGCTGACGAAACAGACGTTCGGTAAAACCGAAGGTACGTACACTTATACTGTACCGTTGGTAAAGAACACCAACAATGTGCGAGTGGTGTTACAGCACCTTTCGGGAGAGGCTGTGGACAAAGACAAGTTTGTCTTCACCATCACCGACACTAACGGAAGTATGGACTGGGACAACACGTTGTTGCCCGATGAACTGGTGACTTTCTACGCATGGCACACCGACGCCGGGGAAGTTGGTATGGACACCCGCTCCGAAGCTGTCCGATCCACATCTCGCGCCGCCTTCAGTGCGGCTATAGCCGAACTGACTGTGCCGCGTCTTGTGAAAGGGCAGGCGACACGGCTCACCGTGTCCAATAAAGAAACGGGAAAAACGGTTTTCTCCATCCCTCTTATCGACTATGCTTTACTAGTGAAGGGCTTCTATCACCGAAATATGGACGATCAGGAGTATCTCGACAGGCAGGACATGCATGACATGGTGTTCTTCCTCGATGAAGATGATCACTGGCTCGATACCTATATTTATATCAATTCTTGGAAAGTTGTACTGCAAAACAGTGAACTGTGATAGGAGGAATGCGAATGAAGAATGTAGTACGATATATTGTCACGGGGATTCTGGCACTTTTTGTGTTGTGGGGTACCTCGTGTAGCCATGACACGGAGAACTTCAGCCTATCCGATAGGGGAACAGCTCTTAGTATCGGTTTCAGATTACCTATAAGGAGTTTGGAGACAGATGAAGGTTATAAGGTTGGAGAAACCTATGAGAACTACATAGATGTAGAGAACAATAACTACAGGATTTATTTCTTTACCTCCGATAATAAGTTCATCGCCCGTTTTGAACTGGATGGCTTCGTGGTGACTGAAGGAAGCGATTACAGGGATTATAGTGTGCTTGGCAAAGCGCCTACATCTTTGGTTAATCATAAAAATTTCAAGATGGTTGTGCTTGCCAATTGGCCGCAGTATGGTGACGATACAATGCAGGCTGGAGAAACGTTACTTGCGGATGTCTGCGACGCCGAATGGGGGCAGTTTGGCAGTTTTTCTTCTTTCGAGTTGGGACCGGAACGACTAGTTCCTTTTTATGGTGTTCACGAATACAATAATATAGAATTTAAGGTTGGAGAGGTTACATTGCTGCCTGAGCCTGTCACTTTGCTCCGTGCAGTGGCAAAGGTAGAGGTGATACTTAAGACGGACGAACATTTTGATTTATCGTTTAGTGAGGTGAAGATTCATCGCTATAATAAAAAGGGATATTGTGCTCCGAAAGATGTTTTTTCGCAGGACGATTACGATCATAGTGGTGAGTGGAACAGCGATTACGTTAGTGGTTTACACCTTGTGGAAGATGGTAACGATGTGGAAGAAAAAATACAAGATTTCCGCTTTGCAAGCCAATGGATGGATACTGGCGGAAATAAATATGAGAAATGGATTGCCTACCTGTCCGAATACCGGAACATCGATGCGGGCGACAAATACTCGTGTATTGAAGTAAGGTTCGATGCTCAGACTGATGAGGACGAACCGCATAGGGTTTATTTCGCGAATTATGACGAGAGCGGAAAGACGGATAGCAACGACAATGCCAAGCGTTTCAACATTGCCCGCAACAATCTTTACCGTTTCACTATTACTGTCCGAGATAGCAGACTCATGGTGAACGTGCAAGAATGGAAATATGCTTATGATAACGAATATACTTTTGACTGATATGAAACACTACTTCTTATTATTCATACTTCTGTTGGTAATTATCACAATAGAGGGTTGTACGGAAGAACTGCATCCGGAGACAAATGGAACAAACAGTCCAGTCCTTAATGAGGGAGAACTGACGAAAGCCGTATTGGATTTGTCGGTCAATACATTTGCCGTTGAAGCACAAGCAGAGACAAGGGCATCTATACCGAGCAATATACCTGAGAATGAGACTTCGGAAGAAAAAGAGGTACACAATATTTGGGTGTTTCAGTATGATGCAGTTACGAAAGAACTGCTGATAAAGCCGCGTTACTATACTATCACTGACCAGATAATGTTGCAAGATTTGCCTGTATATCTGAAAGCCGGAATTCCGTCCTTCGTATATGTTGTAACCAATACGGGGTATGACAACTGGGCTAACGATGACACGGATACTTCATGGCAGAAGTTTAAGAATTTGGAACAACTGAAGAAACAAACTTTACCTACCGCTTTCCCATTACGTTCAATAGATAAGGTGTCGATACCAATGGTCGGAGCAAGTGAGGAGGTGGAAGTAACAACAGGCATTACGGTTACAGTACCGGTTACGCGTATGTATGCCAAACTTAAAGTAAAGGTAGAGATGCTGAAGGCAGAGATGAAGCTGAACAATGTCAACGTAAGGCAAATTCCGAATATTTGCCGGATAGAAACCTTTGCCGGCGATGGAAATGGAGAGCCGATGAATGCGGTTCCATTTCCTGATGGAACGACATTCAGTTCCATAGCCTTTGCTGCTTCGGACTTGGAAAAGAGTGAAGATAAAGAATGGGCTGTTTTTTATGTTCCTGAAAATCTGCAAGGGGAAATAGAAAATCAGGGCGGAAACAAGTCTGATGCAGCTCCCTCTAATGCACTTGTGGTAGATGTAACTGCTGAAATAGGTGGTGAAAAATATCTCTATGCAGCTTATCCCGGAGGAAACTCACTTAATAATTTTAATATACAACGTAATCAGGTTTATCGCATGACGTTGACTATTACAGGAGAGAAAGGCCAGAATAATCCATCGTCCAACTGCTTTGTAGTAAAACCAAACGGTTTTCTGTCTTTCGAGCCCTACTACCGTGTAGAGACAGGAGGCGGGTATAATTTTGCAGACTATTTAAGTCCTCATGACGAGAATCTGAAAATAGCCAGTGTCGGCATTATCTGGCAGACCAAAGACTGCATTGGTGATAATACAAATGGAACATTGGTGCAACTCGGTGAGAACACAGGCGACATTCATCAGAAAATTTATGTTAGAACGCAAAAGAAAGGTAATGCCTTGATCGGTGCTTACAATAGCAAGGGAGACGTTCTGTGGTCTTGGCACATCTGGGTTACAGACCACGAGCCGGATAATCTCGGCAGGGCTGTTACTTATTACACATACGACTGGGATAATAATGGTATCTATCCTGAGAAGCCGCGTATTCAGGGTTATGCCGTCATGTCATGTAACCTCGGTGCATTGGCCGAGAATCAGAAAGGTATAGGAACTGGTCTCCATCGGTATCCGGATGAAATGACGCAGGCTTTCGGCATGTTGTATCAATGGGGACGAAAAGATCCGTTCCCTCCTTTACGCAATGTTGTAAGCGAACATCATGATTATAATGACGAACATACAGATCTGCATTATGACAACTCCAACCAGATTGAAGTACATAAGACATCTGGCACAGATGAAAACAAGCTGTTCCATTCGGTAATTGGGAGTACCCTGACCGGAGCTGTCAGACACGCCATCGCCAATCCCACGGTTTTTATCACTGGAACGAACGATGTTAACCGAAATGAAAGTTACGTACAACAAAAGAGCAATTATTTCAATAATGGAGACTGGTGTCCAATAGGAGAAAGCGATAACAAACTTTGGGGTGGACTGGAGCCGGCTTCCGAGGGAATGAAGGCTTATACGATTAACCAAACTAATAATGTACATATATACGATAACTACGGAACGGAAAAATCTATTTTCGACCCTTGTCCTACAGGCTGGAGGGTTGCCTCGGGTGAATTGTGGTTCGAGTTTACAAATACGGGGCTCAATCCCGGATCTATGAGTGGTATCAATTATGATGATAAATTTTCGGATGGATATGGAATGAATATGTATATGCAGAAGTGGAAAGACGGTCCGACTTCTTATTTCCCGACACAGGGAACACGTGTAGGTGATGGAGGAGGTTTTCGTACAAACAGTTGTGGGAACTACCATAATGCAACCACGGACACGGATAACCGAGTGAACATTTTGCATATCCATAAGGATGCCGGTCTGTTCCATATATTCGAATACCAATTCTATTTTTATTATGTAAAGTCGGTGGCAGGACCGATCCGATGCGTGCGAGACTCGAAATAAAACTGTGTGCTTTTTCTATTCTGTTCTCAGTCTCATTTTTATTTTCTATCTTTGTCCTAAATAAATATGTGATTTGAAGGTGGTACGGAAGATGAGCCGGAAGCTAAGAATTGATGAGCGTATTTAGGAGTATAATTATGGCAGAAGATTTATGCATCAGCAACGGCAGCAAGGCTGAAAAGTATCAGACCTTGCTGCCCCAGATAAAGAGCCTGATTGAAGGTGAAAATGACCTTATAGCCAATCTGGCTAATGTTTCGGCTGCACTGAAAGAAACTTTCGGCTTCTTTTGGGTGGGATTCTATTTGGTGAAAGGAGAAGAACTGGTATTGGGGCCTTTTCAAGGACCGATAGCTTGCACACGTATCCGAAAAGGACGGGGTGTTTGCGGCACGGCATGGGCTAAGACGGAGATGTTGGTAGTGCCCAATGTCGATGCATTTCCCGGTCATATAGCTTGCAGCTCGTTGTCGCGCTCGGAGATTGTTGTTCCGTTGATTCGTGAGAATGGCGAGGTGTGGGGCGTGCTCGATATAGATAGTGAAAGCCTGAATACCTTTGATGAAACAGATGCACGTTTTCTTGGAGAGATATGTTCCTGGCTCTGAAGAGTGCGTTGAGGTAATAAAATGCAAAATAAGAATAACAGAAAAATAATATGATGAAGAAATTGACAATGTTCTTGTGTTTGGCTTGTGTCTGGATGTGTTCTCTGCAGGCCCAGGAAGCTAAAACCTTTTTCAAAAATATGCCCGATAGCCTTAGCCCGTTGCTTACTGCCGTGAACCGTGCCGACTTTATCGACTTCCTTGAAAGTAAGATGAAAGCGGAAGTAACGAACCGTTTTGGTGGTAAATCGGAAATGACGGAGCTTGCTTCCGACTACATCCGTATCCAGATGACACCGCAAAGTTCCTGGCAGATGAAACTGCTGGCTACGAGCGACAGTACGAAAGTGATTTGTACCGTATCTACAGCTTGTGCTCCTGCCTGTGACAGTGATGTCCATTTCTATACCACCGGTTGGGAGGAATTGCCTGCTTCTTCTTTCCTCACTCCTCCTGTAATGAAAGATTTCCTGTTATTACCCGATACGGTGATGGATTATGAAGTGAGAGATGCCGGCGAAAAGGCAGATATGTTGCTGATGAAAGCCGAACTTTCTGCAAAGGACAATGCACTGACCTTTACTTTTACAACTACCGACTATATGGATAAAGAAGCGGCAGAGAAACTGAAGCCGTATCTCCGCCGCCCTGTAGTGTATGTCTGGAAAGAAGGTGGTTACAAGCTACGAGATACAAGCTACAAGTAACGAGTAGCTGCGCACTGCTCTATTCCGAAAGGGACTTGTTGCTCGTAGCTCGTAACTCGTAGCTACTTCACCTTTATTCTGTCGAACCCTTCTCCGTATACTCCGATTACCGCACTTTGTGATACAAATGCGTTTGGATCTATATCCTTTATCAAGCGGAATATAATCGTTGATTCGCGTTTTTTGGCAAGTACGAACAACATCTTCTGTTCCTTACCGCTATAAAATCCGGAAGCATTGATGACGGTGGCGCCCCGGTGTGGATATACATTGATGTGCCGGGCTATTTCATCGTATTTCTCACTGATGATAAAGAACTGTACGGATTGCCGGGCACTGTTCACTACTTGATCCAGAACAAAACTGCAAATGTACAAGGTTACATAACCGTAAACTACCTTTTCCCAATCCTTCAATACAAAGTAACTGGAAGAAATGATAATCAGGTCACAAATCAGCATTACACGCCCCAGCGTGATGTCACGGTATTTGTTGATGATAGCGGCAATGATATCTGTTCCACCTGTACTACCGTTGGAAGAAAAAGCGATGCCTATGCCGCCTCCGCAGAGGGATGCACCGATGACACACGCCATGAAAGGCTGGTCGTGCAGCAACACCACTCCTTCTGCCAGTTTCTGTATCACGGACAGGAAAAATGTTAGTGTGAACACGGCAAATACGGTTTTGATACTGAACTTCCATCCCAAAATACGGATAGAGAGCAACAGTAGGACTAAGTTGATGCTGAAATACGTATATTGAACAGGGAAGCCTGTGGCAAAATAAACAATAGAAGCAATACCCGGTACTCCTCCGGTGGTGATGTCATTGGGCAACAGAAATACTGTCCAGCCTATACCATAAAGAATTAATCCAAGGGCGATCATTACATAATCTCTCGTTTCCCGGAGAAGGCTTTGCTTTGACGGGACATTTACAATCTTCTTCATCTGACTTTATACGCAAGTATGGGTTATAACTAATTTAACAAGCTTTCTCATGATAAATGTGTTTTGGCCGTAAATCGGCGCAAAGATAAATCTAATTTTTTGAATACTTGTTCAAAAGGTTATTGTTCGTGAGGGGTGGACTTAAAATTTATTTGCTGATTAAATTTGTGTAGGCTATTCGCATTTACGTTTCCGGAACGTATTGGGAAGTGCGGGATTGGTCTTTGTCAGGCGTATATTCCCTAATCTGGAACTGGGTGCGGGTTTGGCATTGAACAATGCTTTCGGTTATCCTATGGCGCTTCCTGCATTATATCGTTCAGCATCAGTTTCATTACGGAAATGGGTGGGCAGATGGTTTTGACAGAGTTGAATGTTGATGATAAGATTTTTACGCACCAGTACATTGTGGTAGGGTTCCGTCCTGAATTCAAGGTTTCCAAGCACATTTCTTTGCCTGTTATGGTGGGGATAAATGCGGTACGCAATGCTTATTATGATGGCAGAAGCTTGTCAGCGTTCTTTAAGGCGATGGGGAGGGAATATGATCCTTGTTTCCATATAGCGCCGTATTTCTCGGTAAGTATTGTATTGTAGTAAGTTGTATTTCCGAAAACATTGTTATCTTTGTCGTGTAATAAGAGAATAGGAGATTAAGTTATGAAACGACCTGATATTGTTCGCCGGATTGCAGAAGTAGTGCATCGCATTGCTCCTGATGCAAAGACCATTCTCTATGGGTCCGAAGCTCGGGGAGATGCACAGGTAGATTCGGATATAGACTTACTTATATTGCTGGATGGTGATCATTTGGCACCTGAACGTGAATTGGAGATTACCCGTCATTTGTATGAAGTGGAAGTGGAGACCGGGGTGATTATCAGTCCGATGGTAGTATTGCGTCGTGTATGGGAAAGAATCACGACCCCATTCAGCATCAATGTAATGAAGGAAGGGATCGTGTTATGAAAGAAAAACTTGATTCCGAAAGTCGTGCCGCCATTGTGAATTATCGTTTGGAACGTGCTTACGAAACCCTGAAAGAAGCTGATTATAACACTGCAGGCGGTTATTATAATGCAGCCGTTAATCGTCTTTATTATGCCTGCTATTATGCTGCTTCTGCATTGCTGTTAGGCAGTAAGATAGAAGCCAATACACATAATGGCGTGAAGACACAACTTTCTATGCATTTTGTTCGCACCGGGCATTTGAGCTTAGATCATGGCGCAACCTTTAGTCTTCTATTTGAAAAACGTCAGGCAAGTGATTATAGTGACTTTGCATATTGTGATCTTGCTTTGGTAAATACACTTCGTCCACGGGCTGAGGCCTTTATTAATGCAATGGAACAATTGATAAACAAAGAGTGATGTATCTAAACTATCAGTAGCTAATACCTACTATCAGGCAGAATACACCACTTCATGTGCCTCCCCCAACTGCGGAATTTCCAGCTTCCCGAGCATTGCATCCAGTACCGCCTCCGGAACCATAAATTCCCGTTCACGATTTTGCTTCCTCCATACCTCATACGGTTTTTCGATATAGACAATCTTCACTCTGGCTCCATAAGTAATGAATAAATCAATCAGTTGCGAGCGCATTTGTTTTGAAGTATTGGTCGCATTCCATACAAAGCCCTGCTGTTTACGCAGATAATTGCGAGCCTCTTCTTTCGCTTCCTGTACTACCCTGCCATTGGCAACCTTATCCGTAGGGCTAACTTTATGCTTTCGCCGGATAGCATCGAGGCTTATCACAGGAATATCCTGCGGCAATGTACGGATATAATGATCTTTCCCCATTCCCGGCAAACCGGATAATAAAATAACTTCACACCGGAAATTATCATGCGGAATGTAATCTATATACCCATCCTCCGCTTGAAAGTACTGAAAGCGGGCATGACCCGTTGCAAAGCTTCGTGCCTTTCCCCAGCAATCCTGTTCACGGCAAAGCATCTCGAATAACTCGGCAGCTTCCATCAATGCAGGCTTATCTTTGCAGATACGTCCCTGAATATCCGCCACAGCAAGCATTTTCAGTAAACGTGTATCCACTCTGAGAGATGCTTCGCACAGCTTCTTCACAGGATTCTCCCGCTCCATAATCCAAACCGGCAAACCATGATAACGCACCAGCGCAGCAATGTTCTCCCGGATATGAAACGGGGTAGGAATATCCCTGTAAAGAATTGTGCGTGCTGTATATTCCCCACGCCTGGCATGTCCCTTGGAAGTGATAATACCGTTTCCTTCATCTACAGAAGTAGAACGTTTCTCCACATCATGAAGTAAAGCTGCCGTCCACAATATTTCCTGTTCCTGTGCGGGCAAAGCCCGATATTCTGGTTGTTGCTGCAATGTTTCCAGTACCATGCGGGTATGCACGGCCAAACTACCTTCTTCGTGATGCAAATGGTGCTGCATCACGAAGTTCATATCTTGTACCCACCGGAACTGTTGTTCCAGTGAGTCCCAATTTTTATTATCTGTCAGTTTCCAATTCATTTTATTCCTCCTTTCCTATTTCCCAGATGAGGCGGGCACGCTTCCAATTGCGTGTCCAGTGCTCATCGGTCTTCACATGCCCCTTGCGTACGTACTTGAATACGTTGTGGGCAAATTCACTTACAGGATATTCACCTATATTGCGGGTGACTACACCTTCGCGGGTACAATCTGCGCCTGTTTGCGGATCGAGTGTCCCGAACACACCCGGCTCTTGTGCCAGACTGACAACTTGCCGCTGCAACGCTTCCCGCGTCAATCCTTCTACCGTTTCCACTCGTAATTCGGGCACCGTAGGCAAGTCGAACAGAGCGGCATAGAATTTCACTTCCTCCCACGACAGCCACTGATCCAGACAGCGCACGGCAAACATATAAAAGTGTGTTTCCAGTTTGCGATACTCTATCGAATGTATGGCATACAGGTTTTCACCGAATATCTCGATGTCCCCCAAGTCGTTTTTCATGAGTTCCCAACGCTCGCGCAGTTCCCTGGTCCACGGTGAGGTGGTAGGCGCTGCATGCGAGCGGGCAAATACACCGTAGCGGCTTAGGCAATTGTTTTCTCCGTCCAGCTTTTCGGTATGTATCAGGGTTTCTATCTGTTGAATGTCTTCCCAATACGTATGGTTGATGCGGTCGTCACTGGTCGTTCCGGGAGAAAACGGGTAATGATACGTGCGACCATATTTTTCTGATAACATAAGTTACTCCTTTCTTTTTAAATCATTCATCTACTTTAAATCAGTGGTTCCTGAATACTAGCCTCTTACTCTTTATTCATCCTTACGATGCGCGGCATGAATTTGCCCTGCACTTCTACCAATGTCTCCTGAGGTTGCATCACCCGGTCTATGTTCTTGTAGGCTAACGGCATCTCTTCGATGCTGCCCCCAATCAGTGTGACCCCGGCCTGCGAGAGAAATTTCTTCATGGCCGACTGGGTGAAACTCTCCTTTGCCTTCTGGCGCGACATGGCTCGTCCGGCACCGTGCGAAGCGGAACATAACGACTCTTCCACACCCCGGCCTGCTACCAGGTAACCGGGAGTTGCCATACTTCCGGGGATAAGTCCCGGTTGCCCTGCCTGTGCAGGAGTGGCTCCTTTGCGATGCACGATGGCGGTGCGTCCGGGTGCAATCTCCTCTTTCCAGGCGAAGTTGTGGTGATTGTTCACGTTCGCCATTGGCTTCAGGCCCAGAACTTTAGATAGGTTTAGGTGGATTTGTTCGTGGCAGGCACGGGCGTAGTCGCCCGCTAGGTTCATGCTCATCCAGTATTCCTGTCCTTCTTCCGAGTCCAGGCCGAGCCAGGCAAAATGTTGCGCTTCACGCGGCAGTTTGCAGACTTCACGGGCTATCCGGCTATAATGCATGGCGATAGCCGCTCCCAGTCCGCGCGAACCGGAATGTGACAGCAATGCCATATAATTGCCTTCGGGCAGTCCCAGCACATTTTCTCCTTGCAGAAAAAGCTCTCCGAACTCCACGAAATGATTCCCACCACCGGAGCTGCCCAACTGGCGGATGGCCTTTCCGTGCAAGTCCCTCAGAAGAGGTGTTAAACGGAATTCTTCCCGTTCTGTCACTTCATGCTCCTGTGCAAAGGTCAGACCACCCTCCATGCCGAAGTGGGTGTAGTCTTTCAGTGCCTCTTTTATCTGATGCGAGTATCTTTTCAGATAATCCGCTTTGGCATCGAACACCGTCAGACTCATCCGACAACCGATGTCCACCCCTACGGCATAGGGGATGACGGCATTGTCCGTGGCGAGTACACCACCGATGGGCAGACCGTATCCGGCATGTGCATCGGGCATCAGTGCCCCGGCTATGCTGACGGGGAGCCTCATGGCCAAGTTCATCTGCTGTTTGGCGAGGGTTTCTATGAACTTGCCGCCATAGGTTTTATAGGGCAACGGCTCGTCGAGCAAGTCGTATGCTGTGAACTTCTTTTCGATGAGCGTGGGGGACAGGTGTTCGGCCAGTTTGCCCCATGTCTCATTCTCTTTATAAGTATCGGGGTTTTCCAGTACGTCGCTCAGTGTCTTGATAATCTGTTCTTTGCTTTGGTGCTTGCAATGTTTGCCAACGATGGCTACTACCAGACTGCGTGCTACATTGTCTCTATATCCCAGCTTACTTAAATCTTTTAATCGTATTCCCATATTTTCTTTTTCATGTGTATGCATACGGCATGGGCTGCCCGCCTCAAAGCGGGGCAGTGCAATATGCGTTTTGTACCCAATGCATGAGGGATGATGATAGATACAACGCTATCTGTCCACTGCATTGAAGTGAATAATAATAAAATTATAAATGTGATTGTAGGACTAATCAAGAAAATTGCAAAGCCCCATCATCCCGATGAGTCAACTTAGTCCTGGCTGAGATATTATAGTTCTAACATAAATTAGTCCCTTTCTTTCAGTTTTAAAGGGGTGAATACTGTGTTTAACGGCGGCAAAAGTAATGCATCTTTTTAAAGTATGCAAGGAAAAGGAACGTTTTTTTGCAGATGTAAACAGTTAGAGTATCTTCTTACAGCATCAATCCTTGGAGTCTGTATGGCATAGTCCGGACTGAACAGCTCAAAGATATTCTAAAGGATGGGTAAGCTTTGAAAGATAAAATTAGCGATGATCGTCTTTTAAGCCATACTCATCCCACCATTCCCTGTATTCGTGAGATAGGGGAGTAGTGGGTATTTCTTTATACTGTTGTATTTGTTTTTGAAGTGAATTTATCACTATGTATTTTTCTTCCAACGTAACACGAAGGATCGCAAGTACCAGAATCAATGTCATGTATATGCAGAAAGCGGCAATGTGTATAAAGAGGAAGAAATTTCGTTTTCTTCTGTTGCAGGGGTGTGATGAGTATTTCATAGTATTTGAAATTGAATTATAATATGTAGTTTATGTGATAGTTCTTCATTGTGCATGAGTAATGCTGATGCTCTAAATGAATAAATCTGCAATAGAATGCCAGATAGATAGGACTGGACTGATGCTTGCCGAGTATTAAATTACCGACAAACTGTATTTTGTCTCTTACTTCTTTGAGGCATGTTGAACTGAGGGTTTCAAGCACTTCACGATCCTGCGTTTTTATAATATACATGGCAGATGTTTTTCCTTGTTGTATAAGCAAGATTATTTTGTACCATCGGGAGTTTTGTCTCGTGAGTACTTTGTAGTATTTGATAATGGGTGTTTGCATGTTCAATACTGTTAAAAGGAACGCACCTAAAACAGTTTACTATCCCTACTGAGGTCTGCAACAACCCGGACAAGCTAATAAACTGAATAGGTGCGCATATCGTAAGTTATTGAACATACGAATGGCCCTTCAGTTTAGGCTTGTCCATTTTTGAAGTTGCAGTTTCAGTATGGAGACTAAACTAAATTCTAAAAAATGTACTCCGTCGTGAAGTACATTGCAAATATAAGCGAAAAAGATTAATAATGCGAGTTTATAGTTGAATTAATGTAGGCAAAGTACCAATTACTCCAAATGGTAACTTTATTAACATGCTGGGGTAACTTTATTAACCCCACATGGTAACTCTATTTACATGCCGATGTAAAGGTCGTTACATACCGATGTAAAGGTCGTTACAATATGATGTAAAGGCCGTTACATCCTGCGGTAAATGCTTTTACATTAAGAAAAAAATAATCGGTAAATGCAATGCTATGGTTATTAGAGTGTTATCTGTTTCTCTTCCTGTCTTGAAACGCTGGGAAAAGTCTTCCATGCGCCCCGCGTGAAGTCGGGTATTTCTACCGGGCGACTGCCATTCAGTACCGATTGCTCACTAAGCTCGGTGATGCACGACCATTCGGCGGCATCGTAAACGTCCATATCCAGAGGAAGTCCGTGGTGCAGGCAGTAGATGAGGCGGTAATCCATGATATAGTTCATCTCGTTTGGGGCACCTTTGAGGGTGCCTTCTTTGCCAATGGTAGCTGTAAAAGGATGTTGATAGCGTTGCAAGAGTTCTTCGGTGGTTGTGCTGGCTGTCTCTCCGGTGGCTGTACCGAGCCTCCCTCCGCTATGCGCATCTTCCAGACTGATTGTGGCTACCGGGTATTTCTGTGCAAAGCCTCGCGTGCCGCAGATGGTGTGCGAACGGCTGTAAGGGCGCGGATGGACGGTGCAGTATTGCAGTTGGATGGTTTTTCCCTTGACGGTATGGATGAGGGTGGTGTTCATATCTCCCAACAGGTAAGCCTGTTGTGCTTCGGGGGATTCTTTGCCGAAAGTGCGACGGGCATATTCCGTCATTCCTGCCTGGTGGGTGGACATGGATACAAGGTAATTCAAACGGTCGCCCCGGTGGATATTCAGGATCTGGCATACGGGACCTAAACCGTGAGTGGGATAGGGGTTTCCGGTGTGTTCCATGCAGTAAGCTTTGTTCCAGTGGTTATGGAAACCGCCTTGGTTTTCATCGCTGAAGTACATGGAGCGCAGGTCGTGTATATAAGCACCTTCCACGTGCATGATTTCACCGAACAGACCTTGTCTTGCCATATTCAGCGTGGTCAGGGCAAAGGCATCATAGCAACAATTTTCCAGCATGATGCAGTGGCGGCGGGTGCGTTCAGCGGTGTCTACCAGTTGCCAGCACTCGGCTACGGTCATGGCGGCGGGCACTTCGATGGCGACATGCTTGCCTTGCTTCATGGCGTAGGTGGCCATAGGGGTATGCGTCAGCCAGTCCGTACATATAATGATGAGGTCGATATCAGGGTTGCAACACATCTGTTGCCAGCCGTTTTCTCCGGTATAACCGGTTGCGGCGGGATGTCCGTCTTTTGTCAGTAGAGCTTGTCCTTTTGCCAGGTTTCCGGGGCGTATCTCACACAAAGCTTTGATCTCTACGTGTTCTATGAGCATATAACGCTCCAGTGTGAGTAATCCGCGATTGCCTAAGCCTATGAGTCCGATGCGTACAACGGGAATAGGAGGATGAGCCAAGCCCAGGACATGGGTAGAAGGTTCGTTTTTCATTGAAATAGTGTATAGGTTAAATTGAAATTGCTACAAAGATATTTATTATCAATAAAAAAAGCTGCCTCTTAGAAGCAGCTTTTTGGGATAAAATTGAAAATGCTTTTGAATAGCAAGGATAATTATACTCCGCTGAATGCACTAAATCCGCCATCTATCGGCAGCAATGCACCCGTCACGAAACTTGCCGCATCGCTGCACAGGAATTGTACGGCGCCGTTCAGTTCGTTGATATCTCCAAAGCGTTTCATCGGAGTTTTGGCTAAAACTTTCTTGCTGCGGTCTGTCAGCGAACCGTCAGGATTGATAAGCACGGCACGGTTCTGGTCACCGATGAAGAAACCCGGAGCGATAGCATTCACACGGATGCCGTCTCCGTACTTCAGTGCGAGTTCGCTTGCCAGCCACTGAGTGAAGTTGGCAACGGCTGTCTTGGCTGCCGAGTAACCCGGAACGCGGGTGATAGCGCTGTAAGCAGCCATGGAAGATACATTTACGATACACCCCTTACCTTGCTTGGCCATCACTTTGCTGAATACCATAGAAGGATAAACGGTTCCGTTCATGTTTAGATTAGTCACTTTCTCCCAGCAGGTAACGTCCATGTCGAAGAAGTTCTGGTCGGGAGCTAGCGTAGCACCCGGCATATTGCCACCGGCAATGTTGAGCAGGATGTCGATACGTCCCCATTTGGCAACGATGTCATCAGCCAATTTTTCAAGGCTGGCGATGTCCAATACATTACCTACGATGCCGATCACATCTTCACCGTAAGCTTTCAGTTCTTCTACACGTTTGTCCAGTTGTTCCTGACGGATGTCAACGGCTACTACTTTGGCGCCTTGCTCCATGAAACATTTGGCAATGCTGCCACCCAATACACCACCTGCACCGGTGATAACGGCTATTTTACCTGCAATACTGAATTGTTCGTTCATAATCTCCTTATTTAATTATTAGTTTTTAATTGTTTATTTCGTCTTGCACTACAGCCATCATTCCTTCTACCTGTGCCAATGCCAGCATACGGCCGTGGAATGAATATCCGGGGTTATATCCCTTGTCTTCGTCACCCAGCATCATCCGTCCGTGGTCTACGCGCATAGGAAGTCCCGGATTTTCTTTCTCAAAGATGCGGATGAGGTCAATCAGATGGCCGCGTCCGGTCAGGTGCGAGCTTTCTATAAAATTGCCTCCGGGCATGGCAGCCGTGCTGCGCAGGTGGACAAAGTGAGTACGTTTGGCGAATTTCTTTGCCAGTTCACGGGTATCGTTATGCTCGCCTGCACTGAGGGAACCGGCACAGAAGGTCAGTCCGTTGTGCGGGTTATCCACTGCATTCAGGAACCAGGCGATGTCTGCTTCGTTGGTGACAATACGCGGTAAACCTAACACTTGGAACGGAGGATCATCGGGATGCACGCACATATTCACACCATATTCTTCGCAGACAGGCATGATGGCGGCGAGAAAATAACGCATGTTCTCGCGCAGCATATCACGGTCGATGCCTTTATAGAGGGCCAACAGCTTCTTGAAGATGTTCACCGGATTCTTATCTCCTTCTTTGATATTTCCGTTGACGAAACCTTGCGTCTTTACGATGATCGTGTCGATGAGATCATCCTTTTCTGTTTCGGTAATGGTCTTGTCCAGTTCTGCAACCTTTGCCAGTTCTTCGGCGGAATAGTCCTTTTCGGCTCCTTCGCGTCCGAGGATTCGAAGGTCGAAGTAAGCGAAGCGAACACGGTCGAAATAGAGTGACGAAGTACCGTCTGCCCAAGGATGTTGCAAATCCGTACGTATCCAGTCAATAACGGGCATAAAGTTATAGCATACGGTTTTCACACCGCACTTGCCCAGGTTTGCTAGGCTGACTTTATAGTTTTCTATTAACTGCTCACGTTCCGGTCCGGCATACTTGATCGCCTCACAAACAGGCAGGCTTTCTACTACAGACCAGCGCAGGCCGTAAGACTCGATATAGGTCTTCAGATCGTTGATTGCCTCTTCGGTCCATATTTCACCATTGGGCACATCGTGCAAGGCAGTCACAATTCCTTCCACGCCTATCTGTCGCAACATGTCGAGCGTGATCTTGTCTTTCTTACCAAACCATCTCCAGGTTTTTTCCATAACATTTATATATTAATAGTTTAACTGATTATTGACTGCAAATATACGTGCAAAAATAATGCTGCGATAAATGGATATTTGCAGAATATATGCGGATTTTTGCATGTATGCGGTAGCATTTCTATTGTCTTTTCCTATCTTTGTGTGTGAATTAAGCTTTGCAGAATATATGCGCCGACCGATTATAAATGAAAAGTTGCCTATATCGGAGTCGAATCCGATCAAGGCGCGGTATTACGATTATGATCGTTTCACTTATCCGTGGCATTTCCACAGTCAGTATGAAATCATTTATGTAAAGGAGAGTCATGGTCTGTGCTTTGTAGGCGACTGCATTGAGAAGTTCTCTGCGGGTGATGTGATTCTGTTCGGCACTAATTTGCCCCATTACATGAGGAGCAATGATATTTATGGTTCGGAGAATGCCACTTCACGCGTGCAAGGGACTATCATTCAGTTTGAGCAGAACTTTATGCAGTATTCCTTTGATTATTATCCTCAGTTTCTGCAAATAAAAATGCTGTTGGAGGAATCGAAGAGAGGCATCATCTTTCCGAAACAGGATGCAACCCGGGTAGGGGAGTTACTCTCCGGCTTTCTTTTATTAAGTGGTTTTCATCAGATAAGCGGGTTGCTGGATTTGTTGCAGGAGTTGGCGGTCAGTCCGCAAAGAAAGACGCTGGCAAGTCTGCATTATTACGAAAAGTTTCCTACGCTGGGGAACAAGCGGATTGATAAAATCATTTCCTTTATAAACAATAACTACACCCGTAACCTTAAATTGAATGAAATTGCCGGAATGGCGAGCATGAACTCCAGCGCCTTCTGTCGTTATTTCAAGGAGAATACAGGGAAGACGCTTTTGCAGTATGTGATGGAAATGCGTGTGGGATATGCTTGTAAGTTGTTAGCATTGGGAGAGATGGATATTTCGCAGATAGCTGTGGAATGCGGCTTCGATTCGATCACTCATTTCAATCGCACGTTTAAGCAGTTGGTTAATCTGACGCCAACGCAGTATAGGAGTAACATTATGAAATAAGAGGGAATGTTTCTGAAATTATTCTGCTCGCAATGAAACATTCTTTATTGTGATTTGCTTCAAATTAAAAATAATGTTTACTGATTCCGGCAGATAATCGTTGCCTTTTGTCAATAGCAAATTTATGTATTATTAACGGGAATACTGCCAAGATGAGTGTCATGACTCGAATGTCTTGTGATTGTGAATTTCTGATATCTTTTGCCTGTGGTTGGCGAGGCAAATGCCACACTTTATTCTCCTCTATACCACATCTTAGTCCGTTGAATGCCACATGCTTAAACTGTTGAAGTGTGGCATTGGAGACAACGGAGTGTGGCATTACAGTTGTACAAGTGTGGGCTCACGCTTATATAAGTGTAAGCCCACGCTTATATAACTGTGAGCTATCGGAGCCTGCTGTGTTGAGGGAATAAAAAAACGGGGAAGCAGTTGCTTCTCCGTTCCTATATGCCGTGAAATGTAGTTTAATGCAAAGTTGAATAAAGATTATCTATAAAAGGATGATACAAAGATACGATATTGGGAAGGCGATGTCAAGTGTTTCGCTAATTATTTCCGATTTGCATATTTGTTTTTTAGCTTTTTGCATTCTTCTCCTACCATTGCATATAACATCTACTCTTTGTTAGGACAGTTGGATTTAGATATGCTTCTATTGAAGTCCCAAAACTTGGAACTTATAGATATACCTCTATTTTTCTGGTAAAAGGAACATCTATTTTTAGAATGTTGTATCTTTGCAAAAAAGGGTGTATGAAAGATGTACTTAAAATATCAATCTTACTAATTCTTGCACTTAGCAACGGGGGGTATTTGCGCAGACGAATAAATCGTTTACATCAGATAAAGACACACTGGATATAGCTTTTGAAGAAGATACATTAGTAACAAGTACAATCCAAGATACTCTTGTTACTACACATACGGCCAAAGACTCAATAACTACAAAACAAGATGGAATTAATGTTGCAACTGACTCTACATTGTATTATCGGTTAATCTTACAATATCGAGACAGCGTGCGTCACGATTTCAAAAGAACATTCAATAAAGATGCCTTTAAATTTGAGCATGATTATTATCGGGAAAAATTCAAACAACCTTGGGTTGGCGATATTTTAGGCGATATTTTAAAAAATATATTATCAAAATAATTATGAAGTTGTATTTTATATCCTTATGTTTTGCGTTTGTAGCCTGTATTACGGCTAAAGCACAGTCAAAACTTATCTTTAAAGATAAGTTTATGTATGCCGACGCACAAGTGTTTAATGAATCAAAAAAACACTCAATACCTTCTATGATTGATACAGGCTGCTCATTATGTATAATTGATTCTACTTTTGCTGTTGATTCATGTGAAATAAAAATAGATAAGCTGCAAACTATTTCTGTTAATCAAACTAAAGATAAGATTTCAAGTACCTTTATAGACTCAATATTCTTTTGTGGAAAAACATATCACAAGGTGTGTTGCTTAGTCGCAAACCTTACAGGGATTTATCAAAAATATGCGCCCAAATTCATCATCGGGGCTGCTATCCTTAAATCAGGCGCTTGGAGATTTGATATGGAAAGAAATATTATCGAATCATATGATTTCAACAATAAAGCAAAAGGGATTATTTATAAATGGAAAAATCATTTAGACTATCCGGACGTGGCAATAGATTATATCATTTTAGATAGTAAAGTCAATGGAAAAAAAACACGATTTTCCTTTGATACAGGAAGCAAATACAATAAACTCCAACATGGTTTATATGTAGGAGAACCTGAACAAATTCAAAAGGAAACAGCTGACATAGGAAATAAATTATCTATTAAAACTGCTGAATTATGTAGAAATGTTACATTCAAGATAGGAAAGGACGAGTATACATTAGATTTTATAATAGGTGATCGCAATATTGGGCTCTTAAACATCGAATTCTTACAAGGTCATTCCTTTATACTTAATTATAAGAGGCAGATACTTGAATTGTTGTAAAAGAGAGCTTGAATTATAATTTCAACCTTATTTGTGTATCAATAAAGTATAAATCCATAAAGTAATTGTTGGGGACTGTATCGAACACTTCATAATCTTCATTGCTTCTTCTGATAGCCCTATTTTTATTAACTTGCCTGTTTTCTGACGGATGTAATGTTCTTTCCTTCTATAATATTGGCTTTTGTTAGATTAGCTATATCTGTGAAGTTGATTCCACCACATAAATAACTGAACATGAATATGTCTTTATTCAGTTGAATATATTGTCGTTTACCAAGTTGAAGTTCAGTTTGCTTATCGAGGATTATCTTCTAAATATACTCTTTATTGGGGCAATTAGGCTTTGGCTTATTCCTCGTAAAGTCCCAATAGTGAGGCTTAATAGATATGCCTAAACTCTGATATTTACGCTTTCCACTTTTAGAAACTTGAAGCATTAATGGACTTTCACCATTAGATAATGTCTTTGACTTGTAGCAAACTATTGATACTGAGGCATTCATGCGATGTTTTTGGTTTACATCTTGGTTTACATGCACCCTCTGAAACCGCCTAAATTTGTAGTTTTGTGGACTATAAAAAAAGAGAAATCCTGATAGCTAATTATTTGACTATCAGGATTCTCTCTAAGAGCGGAAGACGGGGCTCAAACCCGCGACCCTCAGCTTGGAAGGCTAATGCTCTATCAACTGAGCTACTTCCGCAATTTTTGTGGGCAAAGATGGATTCGAACCACCGAAGTCGAAAGACAGCAGATTTACAGTCTGCCCCATTTGGCCACTCTGGTATTTGCCCTTTTGCACTTTGAAATCTATCTCAATTCTCTCATTGAGTAGCTTTGTTTCTCAATTGCGGTGCAAAGATACGACTATTTTTGTAAACTCCAAGCAAAATCGATCATTTTTATTGCAGTAATTGCACATTC
>NZ_MSHA01000057.1:0-39903 GCF_001940965.1 Bacteroides sp. Phil13
AGGAGCCGCCGCACAAAGCAAAACAGTTTCAGGTACTGTAATTGATCCGACCGGTGAACCGGTTATTGGTGCCAATGTTCTGGTTAAAGGCACTACTAATGGTGTCATTACTGACTTGGACGGTCGATTTACTCTTTCCAATGTACCTAATAATGGTACAATTTCTATTTCTTTTATAGGTTATAAAGACCAAGAGATTTCTGTTGCGGGAAAAACAAGCCTTCAAGTGACATTACAGGAAGACAATGCAATGTTGGATGAAGTAGTGGGGGTTATGGCGTTCAGAAGAAGAGCGACGTAACGGGTGCTATTGCCAGTGTTGGTGCCGAAACTCTAACCGCACGGCCTGTAAATAATGCATTTGAAGCATTACAAGGTAAAGCAGCCGGTGTGGATATTACCACTAGTGAACGTCCAGGAAAAGTCGGGGATATTCGTATCCGTGGTAACCGTTCTATTTCTGCCAGCAACACTCCCTTGTATGTTGTAGATGGTGTACCTTTAATGTCGGGAAGTGGTATTGAGACTTTGAATCCTCGCGATATTGAATCTATTGATATTTTGAAGGATGCGTCTGCTACGGCAATTTATGGTTCTCGTGGTGCAAATGGTGTTGTTGTTGTTACTACGAAACAAGGAAAAGATGGAAAGTTTAGTCTTAACTACTCTGGGACATTAACAGTATCTAATATTGTCGATAAACGCAAGTCCATGAATGCAGGAGATTATATCGATTATGTACGGTGGGCTTACTATAATTCTGCTCCTGACACATACGCTCACCCTAACTCTCCAACTATGGAAAATGATAAAGGATTTTTTGATAATGCGTTAGATAATGGTACAACGTGGGGAAATGTTTCCAAAGGCTGGGCAAATGGAACTTGGGATGCTTCTAAAGTTTCTACTACAGATTGGACTGATTTTGTTACACAAACCAGTTTGTCACATGAACATACCTTGAGTGCAAGCGGCGGTACAGAGAAAATGAATGCTTATCTCTCGTTTGGCTATTTGGATAATTCGGGAACACAAAAGGGACAGTGGTATAAACGTTACAGCAGTAAGGCCAGCATTAATCTGAAGCCAACCAAATGGATACAATTATCTGCCTCTATAAATGCTTCTTGGAGTGAGCAAGATTATGGTATGTCAACATTAGGCGCACCGTCAAGCTCTGTATCAGATGCCCTTTACGGTCGTGCGAAGGCTTTGACAAGCATTGCTGTTCCGTATGACGCTGACGGTAATATAGTATTACAGCCCGGCGGACGTAACAATACCTATACAATTATTGATGAATGGGATAAGTCAACCCAGCAATCACAAACATTCCGTGCTTTGGGTAATTTCTCTGCAACTTTAGACTTTGGCGAAATGTGGTCTCCACTTCAAGGTCTCCGCTATAAAATAGCCTTTGGACCTGACTATCGCAACTGGCGTGAGGGAGTATTTCTGGATGAAACTTCTGCCAATCGTGTCGGTAACGGCAGCTATGCACGTTTACAAAATCGCCGTGACTTTTCATGGACCTTGGATAATATGGTTATGTTTGACCGGACTCTTGCAGAAAAGCATAAGATTGGCGTGACATTGTTGCAGACAGCTTCTTCATGGAATTATGAAACCTCAGCCATGGCTGCTAAATATATTGCACGTCCTTCTTATTTGTGGAATGCCTTTGGTACAGTAGATTTAGCAGATGAAAAGAGCGATGCTTCAATGAGTTCAGGATTGACAGAACGCCAACTAGAATCGTATATGGTTCGTTTGAATTATGGTTTTGACGAACGTTATTTATTGACTGTATCCGGTCGTTGGGACGGTGCTTCTCAGTTATCAGAAGGAAACAAGTGGGACTTTTTCCCTTCTGCTTCATTAGCATGGCGTATCAGCCAAGAAGATTTTATGAGTAATACCAGCAGTTGGCTTGATAACCTGAAGCTTCGTTTAGGATTTGGTGTAACAGGGAACTCTGCGGTAGATCCTTATTCCACATTAGGTAAAATCCGTTCTATCCTCATTCCATTTAGTGATGGCAACTATACTGCCTATACTACTAATGAGCCTTTCTATGCAAAGGAATCATTGGAAATGGCTAATCCAGAGTTAGGTTGGGAGAAGACGACACAGATCAATTTGGGAGTTGATTTCGGCTTCCTAAATAATCGTATTAGTGGTAGCCTTGATGCTTATTGGAGCAATACTAATGATTTGTTGATGCAGACAAGCATTCCTACATTGACAGGATTTTCAAGTACTTATGCTAATATTGGTAAAACGAAAAACCGTGGAGTTGAACTGACTTTGAACTTTATTCCGATTCAGACGAACACTGGTTTCTTATGGGACTCTAATTTTAACGTCGCATGGCAGAAGGATGAAATAGTAGAATTGGCATATGGTAAGAATGATATGGTAGCCAACAGTTGGTTCATTGGTGAGTCAATAGGTGTCTATTATGGATATGATAAAGTAGGATTGTGGCAGGATACACCGGAAGATCGTGCTGAAATGGAACTGTTTAACAAAAACGGACATAAGTTTGAACCGGGTTTCGTTCGTCCTGTTGACCAAAACGGAGATCATAAAATTGATGAGAAAGACCGCGTAATCCTAGGTAACAAGAACCCGGCATGGACAATGGGTTGGACAAATACTTTCTCATGGAAAAACATAGAGCTCAGTCTCTTTCTTATCGGACGTATGGGATATATGGTTGAAGCCAACAGCTATGGTTTGACAGGACAGGGGTCACAGGTGGAGGTCGATTATTGGACTCCGGAAAATACCGGTGCAGAATTTCAGAAGCCTTATTATAATGAATCGGGTGGCGATGCTTTCTCTTCCTTACTGGGGTATCGTAAAGCTTCTTTCCTTAAGGTACGCAACATTTCACTTGGTTATAATTTCCCCCAAACAATATGCAAAAGAATCGGATTGAATAATCTGAAAGTATATGCGCAAGCTATTAATCCGGGAAGTTTGTATCAATCAATTGATAAATATGATCTTGATGTGAAGTCCAGTAACTTCAACCGTAGTTTTGTGTTTGGCCTTGAAATAGGTTTTTAATCCAAGATTAAATTGATAGATAATTAACTTATAAAAAGAAAATAATGATGAATAAAATTAAGAATATAGGTTTGGGTCTCCTTGCATTGACAAGCATGACATTCACTTCATGTAGTGCTGATTTTTTGAAAGAAGAACTGACTACACAATATTCCACCGAATATTTTGATACGCCTGAAGGGCTTGAATCTTTAGCAGTCTCATTGTACGGACATATTCGTTGGCATTTTGCCTATGGATGGTCATTCTCTATAACCAGTTATGGTGTTGATGAGTTTACTAATGGAAACGACTTGACCAGTGAGCCTTGGAATACTTATGATGCCCGCCTTAATCCCGTAAAGTATAGCAAGGCGAATGGGGCATCGAATGACAACTGTGCTGCTCCCGGTGATTTATGGGATGAAATGTATTATGGCATTGCTTCTTGCAATACAATCATTGCAAAGGCAGAAAAGGTTTTCACAGACGTGACGCAGCGTAACCGCTGTCTGGCACATGCATATTTTATGCGAGGTTACAACTATTATCGTTTAGCCGCTCAATATGGCGGTGTCGTTTTGCAAACAGAACCGGCCGTAGGTGTAGTTCGTAATTTCACTCGTGCCAGTGATGAAGAAACTTGGGAACAGGTGATTTCTGACCTTCGCCAAGCATATAACTTGTTTAGTGGGGAAGAATTTACCTACGGTAAAGGAGTTACTTGGACAAAAGCTACTGCTGCCCATTTCCTTGCGAAAGCTCTTTTGTTCCGTGTATCAGAACGTAATGACGCATGGAATGAAAAATACAAAAAAAGTGACTTACAGGAAGCAGTGGATGCGTGTACATATGCTATAACAGCACGTGGAGGTAAATTAGCAGACGACTATAATGATTTGTTTGCTAAATTCTATAAGCCAAATTGCGAATATGAAGAATTAGATGAAATTTTGATGGCATGTCCTACGAATGGTTTATCTGGTACAGATGGACGTTTTGGCCAGCAGGCATATCCTTTATTTACTATGCAATTCTCAAACTTTGCACAATGGGTGAAACGTGGTCCGTGGGTTGGACTTGATTATCAGAGATGTCGTCCGACGGAGTATGCTTATTCCGTATTTGACCGTGCCAATGATGCTCGTATGTGGAAAACATTTAAAACTGTCTACGGTATTAATGTAATAGCAGATTCAGGAAAGGCAGCCGAGGAAAATCTACAATTGGGAGATCCAGCTATTGTTATGATTCTTAATACAAAAGATGATCATACTTATGATGGCTATACCTTTGGTAATGCAAAAAGTGGTAATCCGACATGGAGAGACGATAAGAAACGTTTGCCTGAAGGAGTAAATGGCAAATGGGCTCCTAATTCTTTAGTTCTTTATCAAAATGGGAAGTACGTAGGAGATACTTTTGGTAATGGTACTACCACTTCCAGAGCAAACTTCTTCTGTGGTATAAACAAAACAGAAGATGGTTCTCGTACCGGTGAGAAAGGAAATTCAAACCGTGATGTTATTATGGCACGATTAGGCGAAACTTATCTTTTACGTGCTGAGTGCTATGTACGCCAGGGAGAATACGGAAAAGCTATGGCAGATATCAATGTAGTTCGTAAACGCGCTGCCTGGAAAGATGGCGAGGAACGTTCTAATTACTGTGATGGAACCCAAGCTTTTGAAAATAACTCTTTATATAAAGAGTCAACTTCTGATGTAAAAAACTCGGATTATTATAAAGCGTATGCTAAATATAATACCTACTATCTTTCCAACCCTGACATGCCTCTAGGAACTAAAACTTCAACTGTAACTGAAATGGAACTGACATCATTCCCTTCAAACTTACCGGATGAAGATGAAGATATTCTTGCTTCTTTATCTGTTTCAGGCGATTATGCCCGTGCTCTTCATTTCATTTTGAATGAACGTACTCGCGAGTTGTTGGGAGAATGGCAACGTTGGGAAGATTTATCGCGTACAAATACGTTGGTTATGCGCACTAAAACATTTAATAATGAAGCTAAACCTTATATCAGTACAAATAAGCACGAACTTCGTCCTATCCCACAAACATTTATTGATGGTCTGTTAAATGAGGATGGTTCAAACTTGACTGATGAACAGAAAAAGGCTTGGCAGAATCCTGGATATTAATTAATAAGATTCGTAGGGAAGGGGAAACTTGAATGCAGTTTCCCCTTTTTTATATCAAAGGGGATACCTAAAATAAATATAAAACGTACAATTCACCATATAAATGGATGAAATTCTATTTTTATCAAGGTGGACGACGTCTAATTTTGTAGCATCAAATAAAAAAATGACATACTATGAGAAAGTTTTTTCTGCTCGTTACATTATTAGCCGGCTTCAGTAAAGCACTGTTTGCCCAATTTGGTAATTGCACTGCATCCGAAATGCAAACTTATACAGACCGTGAAACCGGAAACACCATTACCATACTTACCGACACTTTAAAGAATGACCGTTTCCTCTATCAGACAGACCCGATGTGGACACATGACGGAAAATATCTATTATTCCGGTCATCCAGTCGCGCAAACGATAAAAAGATAGAGCGTACCCTCCCAAATGGAGAGAAACGCAGTTGGACTCCCACACAGATTTATTTTATAGAAATGGCAACAGGCCAAATCATTCAGGCTACAGAAGGTCCTGATCTGGGTAGTGCATTCCTGGCCAATAAGAGCAATCGTATGTTCATCAGCCGAAAAGAAAAAGAAGACTGGAATATGTATGTAATGGATCTGGATAAGTTCTTTGCAGATGTAAAAAAAGGAAAGGTAGGAAAACCTACCGCCTATGAAACTCTTTTAGGTACTTTTCCCACAAGCATGGGACGTCCCGGAGGATATGCCATAGATTGCAACGATGACTATGCTTATATCACCGTAGAACGTGAAGGTACAGAAGAAGAAAAAGAACGCATGGCGAAAAATGCATTCTTACCGGAAAGTAATCAGCCGGTAAAAATAAAACCATCTCTTTGTGGCATCCGAAAAATGAACCTTGCTACCGGCGAAGTAACCAAAGTTATCGATACCGAATTTAAAACAGGGCACATACAGGCCAGCCGTTTCACACCGGGAGAAATCGTTTTCTGTAATGAAACCGGTGGCGATGCATATCAGCGCATGTGGTTCTGCACAGCAGACGGTTCGGTCTTCAAGCCTCTTTATAAAGAAACTCCATTAGACTGGGTCACTCACGAAACTTTTGTAACCAAAGACTATGTTTATTTCAACATCCTAGGTTTTCAGCCTCGCCTTCGTAAACAAGTAAGTGGTATTGCCCGTATCAATCTTCGCACCGATGACGTGGAATTAGTGGGTCAGGTAGAATTGGATAAAGACCGCAAAGCCATAGAAGGACAACTTACCGGACGGGGATTCTGGCATTGCAATGCAAGTCGCGACAATCGTTGGGCAGCTGGTGACACCTTCGGAGGAAATGTCTGGCTCATCAACGTACAGACCGGTCAACGCCATTGGTTGGTTTCGGATACCAAAATGAAACCGGATCATGCACACCCAAGTTTCAGTCCCGACGGCACAAAAGTACTTTTTCAATCCGGGCACTTCACAAACGGCAAGCGTTTGAATCTGATGATGGTTGATATAACTTCATTCAATAACTAAAAAAGAAAGCAATGAAAAACAGATATTTACTCCTCTGTACTTTGTTAATCGGTACAGCCGGTAGTTTACGAGCCCAAGATTTACGTGAACGTACTTACTACTATGAGATTCTGGAACCACGACATGAGCCGAAGCCTGAAGTAAATGGTTTTGCAACCGAACGAATAAAAGAGCACTTGAACAGAGGACTGGCGGCAACCCCTGCCATGGATGGAAAAGGCATATATCTTAGTTGGAGATTGTTGGAACAAGATGATGCAGATGTGTCCTTCCATCTATATCGTACTGCAAATGGCAAGACGGAACGTTTAACCAAATCTCCGGTAAAATCGACTTGTGATTTCATAGATCAATCTCCTGCAAATGGAAAAGCATCTTATTGGATCTGCGCATTGGATAAAAAGAAAAAAGTGATCGACACATCTACTAAAATAGAAGTGGAACTCCCATCATTGAAGAATTATCAATCAATCAAACTTAATAGAAATATAAAAGCCGGCAAGATAGCTGTTGCCGATTTAAATGGAGACGGGATTTATGATTACATCATCCGCACGCCGGATAAAAATGTAGACCCGGGAATGCCGGGCACTTTGGGTGGAGAAACTTATCAAATTGAGGCTTATCTGAATGACGGTACTTTTTTGTGGTCTAAAGACCTGGGACAAGGTATAGAACCGGGCGTATGGTATTCTCCTTTTATCGCTTACGACTTCAATGGAGACGGCAAAGCTGAAATAGCATTAAAGACTGCTCCTGAAAATTCAAAACGCAATGAAAAAGGACGTGTAGATTCAGGTGAAGAATACTTGAGCGTATTGAATGGCATGACTGGAGAAGAAATAGTCCGCGTGGATTGGCCTGAGCGCAATGACAGATATGGAAATCTTGTCCGCCAGAATCGTAATCAGATAGGTATGGCATACCTGGACGGGAAGACACCTTATATATTAGCTTGTCGCGGGACCTATAAATTGATGGTTGTAGATGCCTGGCAATTAAATAGCAATAAATTGGAACGCGCCTGGAGATGGGATAGCGATGAAGAAAACCCTATAGTAAGAAGTATGGGATCACATAACATGATTTGCGGAGATGTGGATCAGGATGGAAAAGATGAAATACTCTTAGGTTCATGCATGCTTGATGACAATGGTACACTATTATGGTCTACCGGATTAGGACACCCGGACAAGATTTATCTGACAGATATTGACCCGAATCGTCCGGGAATGGAAGTATTTCTATGCTTGGAACCTTGGCATGACAACGGCCGTGGAGTTTGTGTGGTAGATGCAAAAACCGGACAACCCGTTTGGAACATCGGTCGCAAAACGTTCCATGTGGGTGACGGAATGGTTGCCGACTTCGATCCTACTCATAAAGGACTGGAATGTTTCGCAAGTGAAGACCGTAAAGGAGGAAGTACGGACAAATACTTACTTTCTGCAAGTGGCCAATGCTTAGGCAAGAACGAAGATGTACCTTCCTGCCGAAACTGGGCATGGTGGGACGGAGATTTATTGCGTGAAACATTTAAAGGAGATGATAACCGGTGGGGAGCAAACTCTTCTTCTAACGGAAAATCTTTAAGCATTATAAAATGGAAAGGGGAATCTCTTACAGAAGGTATTGAAGGAGATATCCTGATGATTGCCGATTTATATGGCGATTGGCGTGAAGAGATCATCACAGCCCTACCGGGCGAAATTCGTATTTACACAACGAATATCCCTGCCAAAGACCGTCGTGTAACTTTAATGCAGGATGCGATATACCGGAATTATGTAGTACATCGTTCTATGGGTTATCCACAGGCACCTGTACCTTCTTACTATTTAGGAGAATAAATAAGATAATTTTGAATGATAATCTATGCAAATGAATTTTTGTCTATAGAATAAGGGGAACTTTACGCTAGTTTTGCTCCCCAAAATAAATTAATAAACCATGAGACGTAGAATCCTTTTATCCCTTTTGGCTTTTATATCCATAAGCCAGTATGTAGGAGCATCAGATGCTCGCAATAAATATAACTTCAATTCCGATTGGCTACTTTCCGTTGGTGATATTCCTGAAGCCCAACAAGTACGCTTTCAGGATACGGATTGGAAAAAAGTCACTTTACCCCGTGCTTTTAATGAAGATGAAGCTTTTCGCTTAAGCATAGACCAGTTAACAGATACAGTGATGTGGTATCGTAAACACTTCCGTTTACCCGCTGGCAGTAAAGATAAAAAGGTATTTATAGAATTCGAAGGTGTCCGCCAAGGAGCTGATTTCTACATTAACGGTCAATATCTGGGGCTGCACGAGAATGGTGCGATGGCTGTTGGTTTCGACTTGACTCCTTATATAAAATACGGACAGGAAAATGTAATAGCCCTCCGCATTGATAATGACTGGAACTACAAAGAACGCGCTACCGGCACCAAATATCAGTGGAGCGACCGTAACTTCAATGCTAATTATGGTGGTATTCCTAAGAATGTATGGCTACATGTTACAGATAAATTATATCAGACTCTGCCTCTATACAGTAATCTGCAAACCACAGGTGTCTATATCTATGCGGAAGATATTCGTGTAAAATCCCGCAAAGCGGTAATCCATGCGGAATCCGAGATAAAGAACGAGTACAAACGTGCCAAGCAAGTGGCCTATAAAGTTGAGTTGATAGACCGTGACAGTAAAACAATCAAAGTATTCGACGGTACTCAGACTTTAGTGAAACCCGGAGAAACAGTAACCTTAAAAGCAGCTGCAGAAGTGGACGGTTTACATTTCTGGAGTTGGGGATATGGCTACCTGTATACCGTAAAAACAAGTTTATGGGCAGACGGTAAAAAGATAGATGAAGTAGCTACCCGGACAGGTTTCCGCAAAACTCGCTTTGGGAAAGGTATGATATGGCTGAATGATCGCGTAATCCAGATGAAGGGATTTGCCCAACGTACCAGCAATGAATGGCCGGGAGTAGGAATGAGCGTTCCGGCATGGCTGAGTGACTATAGCAATGGATTGATGGTGGAAGATAATGCCAACTTGGTTCGCTGGATGCATATCACTCCATGGAAACAGGATATTGAATCGTGTGACCGCGTGGGACTGATCCAGGCAATGCAAGCCGGTGATGCAGAAAAAGACCGTGAAGGACGCCAATGGGGACAACGGACTGAACTAATGCGTGATGCTATCATTTACAACCGTAATAATCCGAGTATCCTGTTTTACGAATGTGGAAATGAGTCTATCAGTCGGGAACACATGATAGAGATGAAAGCGATACGCGATAAATATGACCCTCATGGTGGCCGTGCCATCGGTTCACGTGAAATGCTTGATATCCGCGAAGCCGAATATGGCGGAGAAATGCTTTATATCAATAAGAGTAAACATCACCCGATGTGGGCCATGGAATATTGTCGCGATGAAGGATTACGCAAGTATTGGGACGAATACTCTTACCCCTATCATAAGAATGGAGAAGGGAACAATTCTTTCAGATCCGCTGCAACCAATAAAATCCAGAAGAAAGTAGACGCACGCGCTTACAATCATAATCAGGATTCATTTACGATAGAAAATATAATTCGCTGGTTCGACTATTGGCGTGAACGCCCGGGAACCGGGGATCGTGTTAGTTCAGGTGGAGTAAAGATCATCTTCTCTGATACCAATACTCATTTCCGCGGGGTAGAAAATTATCGTCGTAGCGGGGTAACTGATGCCATGCGCATTCCCAAAGATCCTTTCTTTGCGCATCAGGTGATGTGGGACGGTTGGGTAGATATAGAAAATCCACGTATCCATATCATTGGCCATTGGAATTATAAAGAAGGTATAGTGAAACCGGTCTATGTAGTTTCCAGTGCAGAGAAAGTGGAATTATTCCTGAATGGAACATCCTTAGGATATGGTAATAGAGACCACCATTTCTTATATACTTTTGAAAACGTAGCATTTGCAGCCGGTAAATTGGAAGCAGTGGGCTATGATGAAAACGGAACAGAATGCTGTCGCACCCACTTACAGACAGCCGGTGAACCGGAGCAAATAAAGTTGAGCCTGATTCAGAGTCCTAATGGATGGAAAGCAGACGGTGCAGATATGGTATTGCTTCAGGTAGAAGTAATGGATAAAGATGGCAGACGTTGTCCGTTGGCCAATGACCTGATACATTTCGATGTGGAAGGACCTGCCGAATGGCGTGGTGGTATCGCACAGGGAAAAGACAATTTTATTCTTTCAAAAGATTTGCCGGTAGAATGTGGTATCAACCGCGCACTCATCCGCTCTCTGACAACTGCCGGTACAGTTCGCGTGACTGCAAAAGCCGAGGGTTTAAAATCTGCTGAAATCAGCTTCTCATCATCGCCCATAGAAGTAAAAGATGGATTAAGCAGATATATCCCCGGCAATGAACTGGAAGGCAGATTAACCCGTGGAGAAACTCCATTAACACCTTCTTATAAAGATACGAAAGTAGATGTTGGCATCTTATCTGCTGTCGCCGGTGCAAATAATGAAAGCACTATCAATAGTTTCGATGATAACGAATTGAGCGAGTGGAAAAATGACGGAAGGGCAAATACAGCCTGGATCACTTACCAATTGGAACGTGCCGCACGGGTGGATGAAGTTTGCCTGAAACTGACCGGATGGCGTTTGCGCAGTTATCCGCTGGAAATCTATGCAGGTGACGAACTGATCTGGAGTGGAGAAACAGAAAAAAGTCTGGGATATGTTCATTTGAAAGTAAAACCTGTATTGACCAACGAGATTACCATTCGCTTGAAAGGAGCCAGCAAAGAAGGGGACGCCTTCGGACAAATAGTTGAGGTAGCTGCTCCCGTCGCCAATGAACTGGATTTATATAAAGCTAAGGATGGAGACAAAACCAGGCACGAATTACGCATTGTGGAAATAGAGTTTAAAGAAAACTTATGGCAATAAGGTTGAATTGTTATATAAAACACTGGGTTATTATGTATATACTCCTGCTTTGCGGGAGTATATATGCTTTTTCTCAACCTTACACAGGAGAAAAGCTATCAAGAGGTCTGGTCGGAATCCCTACAGACAAAGGAATGTACTTCAGCTGGCGCATGACGCTGGATGATGCACCCGGTTTGCAGTTCGACATCTATCGAAGCACCAATGGAGGAGCAGCCATAAAGCTGAATAAGGAACCAATTAGTAAGACCGCTGATTTTCAGGATGAAGATACTGATTTTAAAGCTACTAATCACTGGATACTGAAAGCTGATAATAGAGAAGTAGCCACCTGGACACATTCGACAGAAGAGGAACTACACCCCTATTTAAGTATTCCAATCCGGAAACCGGAAGATGGAGAAATCGCAGGCGAACATTTCTTTTATACAGCCAATGATTGCAGTGTAGGAGATCTGGATGGTGACGGTGAATATGAAATCATACTGAAATGGTCACCTTCCAATTCCAAGCGCCCTCCGCAACGTGGCTTTACGGGAAATACTTACCTGGATGCGTATAAAATGGATGGAACATTGCTTTGGCGCATTGATTTGGGACCGAATATCCGTTCAGGAGCAGCCACAACTAACTTCCTTGTCTTTGATTTTAATGGAGATGGGCGTGCCGAAATCTGTTGCAAAACAGGAGACGGAACCGTGGATGGAACAGGACATACTATCGGTGATAACCAAGCAGATTGGAGAACATGGAACAAAGAGAGTCCGACCTATGGGAAAATAGTCAATGGGCCGGAATACCTGACTGTGTTTGATGGTAAAACCGGAAAAGAATTAGATACCAAAGAATACATTCCTCCCCGCTATCCCATAGACGGATGGGGAGGCATCGGCGGTAACTGTGGTAACGATAATACCGGAGGACGATCCGACCGTTTCACTGCAGGAGTCGCCTTTCTGGATGGTAAGACACCTTCACCCGTTATGGTCAGAGGATGGTATGGACGTACTGTAGTCTGTGCATGGACATTCACCAACTCAACTTTGAAAAGCATCTGGACTTTCGACAGTGCCGCCCCCGGTTTGGAGGGATATTCCGGTATGGGAAATCATAGCGTGACAATAGCCGATTTTGACGGAGACAGTTATGATGAGATCTGCGTGGGAGCTATGACAGTAGACCATGATGGAAAAGGCCTCTTCACAACGGGACTGCGCCATGGAGACGCCCTGCATGCCGGACGTTTAATCCCTTCGCGCCCTGGTATGCAAGTATTCGGCGTACATGAGAACGAAGGGGATAATGAGATTGTCAAGCGAACTCCTGCCGTAGCCATGTTTGACGGAGCCACCGGAGAAATCATCTGGCAAGATGGGTTAGGCGAAGATGCCGGACGCGGAGTAGCAGCCGACATCGATCCACACTATGAAGGGGCAGAATGTTGGTGCAACATCGGTGGCTTACGAAGAGGAGATACCGGAGAATTTATCAGTGATAAGAAACCGAATTCCTGCAATTTCACAATCTATTGGGATGCCGATCCGTTGGCAGAGTTATTAGACCATGTCTCCATCAGCAAGTGGAATTGGCAAACGGAAGAAACTGAACTATTGCTGAAAGCCGAGGGAGTAGTTTCCAACAATGGCACCAAAGGGAATCCCTGCCTGTCCGGAGATGTTCTGGGAGATTGGCGCGAAGAAGTTATCTGGGCTTCAAAGGACCAAACAGAACTGCGCATATACACAACAACGATACCTGCCACCGATAGGCGCCCGACATTGATGAACGACCGTCAATATCGTCTGGCTATCGCTTGGCAAAACGTAGCATATAATCAACCACCACACACAAGTTTTTAATCATGATGAAAAGAAACAGATTCCGTACTTGTTTGTGCCTTTCATTTTTCTTTCTGTCTTTACTACCATTGAAGGCACAGGACAATCAGGTTTCCGGCTTAAATGCCCGCCAGTTTCACAAATACTGGAAAGTGGAGTCAGAATCGCCCGATTACAAAGTAACGTTCCGGGGAGATACAGTTGAGATTGTCTCCCCAAAAGGGCTGACTCTCTGGAGAAAGGAAAAGATGAGCGGCAAAGTCACCATTGAATACGATGCCTGCGTAGTCAGTGAAACGGGAAAAGACCGCCTGAGTGATTTAAATTGCTTCTGGATGGCTTCTGACCCGAAACATCCGGACAACTTATGGAAACGCGAGAAGTGGCGCAACGGAATATTCCTGAACTGCTACTCCCTGCAACTTTATTATCTGGGATATGGCGGAAACCACAACTCCACTACACGCTTCCGTCGCTATGATGGTAATGAAGCAGGTATCACCGATCCTCAGGCTCGCCCTGCGGTCTTAAAAGAATATACCGATGCAGAGCATTTACTGAAAGCGAACCACTGGTATCATATTAAAATTACGAACGAGAATAATAGGGTTAGTTATTATATAGACGGAAAGCGTCTGGTGGATTTCAGGGATGCCAAGCCACTGACTGAAGGTTGGTTTGGCTTCCGTACCACCCTATCGCGTACCCGCATTACCAATTTCCGCTACGAGTGCTCACTGCAAGAAACCTCCGCTGTGCCTTTGCAATGGATCGGCAGCACTCCCGAAATGGACAAAGCGGTCAGCTTCGGTGTGCCTTTTGAGAAAGGCAAAATCTCTCCTGAAAGCACATTACAGTTAATCACCGTAAATGGTGAAAACATACCAATCGACACTTGGGCGCTGGCCTACTGGCCGGACGGTTCGGTGAAATGGAGCGGAGTAGCAGGCGTTATCCCTGCCGGAACAGAGGGGGCGACACTTGAACTAGCAAAAAAGAAGTCGGTAAAAAAGGCAAGAACAACAAATCCCAACGATCAAGCATCCGTTTCCGTCACCGAGACGCCACGAAACATTTTGATAGAAACAGGAGTGATTTCGGCCTACATTCCCCGCCAGGGCGAATTCCTAATAGACAGTCTGCTATATAAAGGGGTGAAGGTGGGCGAAAAAACACGCCTGATATGTAGCACACAAAGCACGCCCATTCTTGAAAGCACTTCGCAGGTATCTTTCAGTAACTATGTGAGCGAAGTGAAATCAGCAACGGTAGAGCGTTGCGGCGCTATACGTACGCTGATAAAACTGGAGGGCGTACATAAGAATAAAGACGGACGCGAATGGCTACCCTTTGTGGTACGTCTCTATTTCTATAGTGGAAGTGAACAGATGAAGATAGTACATAGTTTCCTGTTCGATGGAGACCAGAACCAGGATTTCATTCGTGCCTTGGGCATCCGGTTCGACGTACCTATGCGCGAAGCGCTTTACAACCGCCACATAGCCTTCTCCTGTGCTGACGGTGGAGTGTGGAGCGAACCTGTGCAGCCATTAGTAGGGCGTCGTGTGCTGACATTAGGCGATGCGGCGAACAGGAACTCCGGCCGGGATGTGACAGATAAAAATGCCAGCAAGGATAAGGAAGCCTCCCTGCAACAACAACAGATGGAAGGGAAACGTATCCCGCCTTATGAAGCTTTTGATGAAAAAAATCGCTCACTGTTGGACAACTGGGCATCGTGGAACACCTACCGCCTCTCTCAGCTCACTGCAGATGCTTTCTCCATCCGTAAACGGGCCAATGACACAAATCCCTGGATAGGCACCTTCTCCGGCACGCGCAGTGAGGGATATGCTTTTGCCGGCGACGTCAGTGGCGGATTGGGGCTTTGCCTGCACGACTTCTGGCAGTCTTATCCTTCGGCCATCGAAATCTCCGAGACGAAGGCTCCCGTAGCTACCCTTACCGCCTGGCTATGGAGTCCCGATGCCGAGCCCATGGATTTACGCCACTACGATAATGTAGCGCACGATTTAAACGCCAGTTACGAGGATGTTCAGGAAGGCCTGAGCACACCCTATGGAATTGCCCGTACTACTACACTCACCCTGATCCCGCAGGGAGGATATGCCGGGAAGAAGGCTTTTGCCGACCGTGCCAAGCAACTTTCGGAACCAGGTGTGTTGATGCCTACTCCCAAATACCTGCACGCACAGCAAGCTTTTGGCGTCTGGAGCCTTCCAGATCGCAGTACTCCATTCCGCAGCCGGGTGGAAGATCGTCTGGATGCCTATATTGACTTTTACAAAAAGGCCATCGAACAGAACAAATGGTATGGTTTCTGGAACTACGGTGATGTCATGCATGCGTATGATCCTGTTCGCCACACCTGGCGATACGATATCGGAGGCTTTGCTTGGGACAATACAGAACTGGCCTCCAATATGTGGCTTTGGTATAATTTCCTGCGCACAGGGCGTGCAGACATTTGGCGCATGGCAGAGGCTATGACCCGCCATACGGCCGAGGTAGACGTCTACCACATAGGGGAGAATGCCGGATTGGGTAGTCGTCACAACGTCAGCCATTGGGGATGTGGTGCCAAAGAAGCACGCATCAGTCAGGCTGCCTGGAATCGCTTCTACTATTATCTCACTACGGACGAACGCTGTGGGGACCTCATGACCGAGGTGAAAGACGCCGAACAGAAGCTCTATACCCTAGACCCTATGCGCTTGGCACAACCACGTAGCGAATATCCCTGCACCGCCCCTGCCCGCCTGCGCATTGGTCCCGACTGGCTGGCATATGCCGGAAACTGGATGACGGAATGGGAGCGCACCCGCAATGTAGCTTATCGCGATAAAATCATCACTGGCATGAAGAGTATCGCCGCCCTACCCAACCGGATTTTCACAGGTCCTAAAGCGCTTGGCTTTGATCCTGCAACCGGCATCATCAGCAGTGAGTGCGACCCCAAACTGGAAAGTACCAACCACTTAATGAGTATCATGGGCGGCTTCGAGGTGATGAATGAAATGCTCCGGATGATTGATCTGCCCGAATGGAGAGATACTTGGCTGGACTATACGGTGCGCTACAAACAGAAGGCATGGGAGCTAAACCGTAGCCGTTTTCGCATTTCACGTCTGATGGGCTATGCAGCCTATCATACACGTAACCCGGAAATGGCAAAGGAGGCTTGGACGGATTTGTTCACAAGACTTGAGCATACGCCGGCACCGCCTTTCCGCATCACAACCCTACTTCCGCCCGAAGTGCCCGCCCCGCTGGACGAATGTACCAGCATCAGCACAAACGATGCCGCCCTGTGGAGCCTGGATGCCATTTACATGCAGGAAGTAATCCCCATGGACGAATGATTTGCACGATTTTCCATATATATTGCATAGTATTCTATGGAAATATTTCGTATTAAGCCGTATTTTTGCAACTAATGAAAAACAAAATATATCATGAAAAAACCTTGTTTTAAATCCTTGGCCGGCATAGCTGCCATTGCAGTGATTGCGCTGGGATTATCGGGCGCCATGCCCGCCCCGAAATATAAGACTGTCACCGTCAACGCACCTTTCGCCATGGAGCCGATAAAGGAATTTATTTTCCCCAACCGTGATTTTTCCATCGCAAATTATGGAGCAGTAAAAGGAGGGAAAACGATAAATACAAAAGCCATCGCTAAGGCCATCAAGGCATGCAATCGCGCCGGTGGCGGCCGTGTCGTGATTCCCGCCGGCGAGTGGCTTACAGGCCCCGTACACCTAATGAGCAATGTGAACCTGCATTTATCCGACGGTGCCATACTGCGCTTCACAGACAATCCAGAAGACTATCTGCCTGCCGTGATGACGTCATGGGAAGGTATGGAATGTTACAACTACTCTCCTTTGGTGTATGCTTTCGACTGTGAAAATGTAGCCATCACCGGAACCGGAACACTGCAGCCCATCATGGACACGTGGCGCAAGTGGTTCAAGCGACCGAAACCTCACATGGACGCGCTGGCCGAACTCTACACCATGGCCTCAACGGATGTTCCGGTAGAGAAAAGACAGATGGCGAAAGGAGAAAATAATCTTCGCCCGCACCTGATACACTTCAACAGATGTAAGAACGTCTTGCTCGATCAGTTTAAGATTCGTGAAAGCCCCTTTTGGACGATTCACTTGTACATGTGCGATGGCGGTATTGTTCGCAATCTGGACGTATATGCCCACGGGCACAATAACGACGGTGTCGATCTGGAAATGAGCCGCAACTTCCTGATAGAAGATTGTAAGTTCGACCAGGGAGATGATGCAGTTGTCATCAAAGCCGGGCGCAACCAGGATGCCTGGCGGCTGGATACCCCGTGCGAGAATATTGTGATACGCAACTGCGACATCATAAAAGGACATACATTACTGGGCATCGGCAGCGAAATGTCAGGCGGCATACGCAACGTATATATGCACGATTGCGCAGCACCAGACTCCGTGTTCCGCCTCTTCTTTGCCAAGACCAATCACCGCCGGGGAGGTTTCATCGAAAACATCCACATGGAGAACGTAAAAGCAGGCAAGATGCAGCGTGTACTCGAAATTGATACGGATGTACTCTACCAATGGCGTAATCTGGTGCCCACTTACGAGGAGCGTATCACCCGCATCGACGGTCTGTACATGACTAACGTGACCTGCGAACGTACCGAGGCTATCTACGATCTGAAAGGTGATGCCAAACTGCCTGCAAAGAATGTCGTTATAAAGAATGTACATGCCGATGAAGTTACGAAATTCATCAAAAACGTACATAACGTAGAGAATGTAACGGAAGAGAACGTGACGTACGGCCACTTCCGCAATGCGGCGAACGCTCCGGCCTATGATTATTCAAAGCTGCAAAAGGAAAAGTTGGGTCGTGGTGTAGTAGCCATCCGTGAGAACCCGACAGAAGTAGCTGTTTCCTGGAGATACCTCTCGTCCGACCCCGAGAACACAGCGTTCAACCTCTATCGGGACGGAAAGAAGATAGCCGAAGTACCTGCTACTACGGGAACCTTCTACCGAGATGCCTATAAAGGAAAGAAAGCAGCTACGTACACCGTAAAACCCGTTGTAAACGGTGTGGAAACAGGGCACATTGAGGGCAACTATACACTGCCGGCGAAGGCACCCATAGGATACATCAATATCCTGCTGGACCGTCCGGCGGATGGGGTCACCCCTTCGGGACAAGCATTCACCTATATACCCAATGACGCCTCTATTGGTGATGTCGATGGGGATGGAGAATATGAGATTATTCTGAAATGGGATCCATCGAACGCACATGATAATGCCCATGATGGCTATACTGGAAATGTCCTTTTCGATTGCTACCGATTGACGGGTGAACGACTCTGGCGTATTGATATGGGACACAATGTCCGTGCAGGTGCGCACTACACTCAATTCATGGTATATGATTTCGATAGCGACGGCTGTGCGGAGATCATCATGAAGACTTCTGACGGGACTATCGACGGACAAGGCAAAGTGATCGGGGATGCCGCAGCCGACTATCGCGAACCGGGTACCCCTGCCAATCAAGGTCGCATCCTGAAGGGTAATGAATACCTCACCGTCTTCAATGGACGCACAGGTGCCGCTATGCAGACTATCGATTATGTTCCTGCACGCGGAAATCTAGCAGATTGGGGAGATAACCGCGCCAACCGAAGCGACCGTTTCCTGGCAGCTGTTGCCTATCTGGATGGCATCCATCCCAGTGTAGTGATGTGCCGCGGATATTACACCCGCACTGTACTTGCAGCTTTCGACTGGAATGGAAAAGAACTGAAACAACGTTGGATATTCGACAGTAACACCCCGGAATACAAAGCTTATGCAGGACAAGGCAACCATAACCTCCGTGTAGCAGATGTAGATGGGGATGGATGTGACGAAATTATATATGGCTCCTGCGCCATCGATAATAATGGGAAAGGGCTTTACTCTACCGGAATGGGACACGGAGATGCCATGCATCTGACGAAGTTCTCGCCCGACATGCCCGGACTTCAGGTTTGGGATTGCCACGAAAATAAGCGCGATGGTTCCAGCTTCCGCGATGCAGCAACAGGAAAAGTATTCTTTCAGGTGAAGAGCGGAATAGACGTAGGCCGTTGTATGGCTGCCGACATCGACCCGACGAACCCCGGCGTGGAAATGTGGTCGTGGGAATCGAAAGGGTTACGCAATATCAAGGGAGAAGTCGTCAATCCCGATATCAAAACATTCTCTGTCAATATGGCTGTGTGGTGGGACGGCGATTTACTCCGTGAGTTGCTGAACAAGAATGTGGTATCCAAGTACGATTGGGAAGCCGGCGTCTGCAAACCGCTCGTCACATTCGAAGGTGTTGTATCAAACAACGGCACCAAAGCAACTCCCTGCCTGCAAGGCGATATTCTGGGTGACTGGCGCGAAGAAGTACTGCTACGCACAGAAGACAATACGGCACTACGTCTCTATGTATCACCCATAGCAACTGATTACCGTTTCCATACTTTCCTGGAAGATCCGGTTTACAGGATCAGTATTGCTACACAAAACGTAGCATACAACCAACCGACACAACCCGGTTTCTATTTCGGACCTGATCTGAAAGGAATTTTCAGAGGATATGAATTTAAAAAGTAATTATATAATGTAGTATTTAAAAGAAAGTATGAATATAAAGACATTCTGCCTGACAGGCACCTTGCTGTTACTCAGTATCGGCACTTATGCCCAGAAAAAGAAAGAAACTATCAATGACTCCAACACCCCGCTGCACCTGTTGCAACCGGAGTATAAAGTGCCTTATAAAGCTCTTTCTACTACTGAAGTAAAAACTGACATCGACCGCATTCTCCGTTATCTGGAAAAGACTACTCATACCCGTGTGGTCAGTGAGAAAACCGGAAAAGTTATCACTGATTATAGTAACCTGCCTGCCGATGCCCAATTGGAACGCGGCGCCTTCCGCTTGGCCAGTTATGAGTGGGGAGTTACTTATTCAGCTATGATGGCAGCCGCCGAAGCCACCGGAGACGCAGCTTACATGAAATATGTTACTGATCGCTTCAAGTTTCTCGCCGAAGTGGCTCCGCATTTTCGTAATCTGCTCGAAAAGAATGGTACTACCGACCCACAAATGAAACAAATCTTGACGCCTCATGCACTTGATGATGCCGGTGCCGTATGTGCTGCTATGATTAAGGCACAATTGCAAGATAAATCTCTCAACCTCTATCCTTTAATAGATAATTATCTCGATTTCATTCTAAACAAAGAATACCGCCTTGCCGACGGAACCTTTGCCCGCATCCGTCCACAACTCAACACGCTTTGGCTAGATGATATGTTCATGGGCGTTCCTCCCGTAGCCTGGTACTCTCGTATGGCAGATAAAGAACAGTCCAAATATCTGGCCGAAGCCGTTCGTCAAATCTTCCAATTTGCCGAGCGTATGTGGGTACCCGAAAAAAAACTCTTCCGTCACGGTTGGGTAGAAGGTATGGGAGATCATCCTGCCTTCTTCTGGGGACGTGCCAACGGTTGGGCACTGCTCACCATGACTGAAGTGCTGGACGTAATGCCGACCAACCATCCCCAGCGTGAAAAGCTCATGAACCTCTTTCGTGAACACGTCCGCGGACTGGCTGCTCTTCAAAGTGGCGAAGGATTCTGGCATCAACTGTTAGATCGTAACGATTCCTATTTGGAAACTTCAGCAACTGCTATCTATGTTTATTGCATCTCCCACGCCATTAACCAAGGTTGGCTCGATGCAATGGCTTACGGTCCCGTAGCTCAACTCGGTTGGCATGCCGTTTCTACACAGATCAATGCAGAAGGACAGGTAGAAGGCACCTGTGTGGGTACCGGAATGGCATTCGATCCTGCATTTTACTATTACCGCCCGGTCAATGTGTATGCCGCACACGGCTATGGTCCTGTAATCTGGGCAGGAGCTGAAATGATCAACCTGCTAAATAAACAGCATCCTAAAATGAACGACAGTGCCATTCAGTATTACCATACTGAACAGAAGACTACCTCACCGATCTTCAGTGTAAGCAAACCCGATTAATCCTCAATGAATAATATATCATGAAAAGAGAAGCATTTAAAATGTTCCTGAAGCCCGGCTTCGAAAAGGAATACGAGAAAAGACATGCAGCCATCTGGCCCGAACTGAAAAAAATGTTATCCGACGGTGGAGTATACGACTACTCCATCTATTGGGACCGCGACACTAACATCCTCTTTGCCTGCCAGAAGACTCGGGGCGAAGAATCCTCGCAGGATATGGGTGCTAATCCTATTGTACAAAAATGGTGGGATTACATGGCGGATATCATGGAAGTAAATCCGGATAATTCTCCGGTAACCATACCCTTGCCCGAAGTATTCCACATGGAATAAACCTTAAAAGTGCATTAAAGTTAGTCTTTAATGCGCTTTTTTCCTTATTTTTGTTACGTACCAAAATCTATGAAATATGAAAAAGCACTTAATGCTTGCGTGCCTGTACTTATTGCTCTCCATTCTTAACACCTCAGCCTCTGTAGAAGTACGTTCTACCCATATGACTACTACCGACGGGCTTGCCAATAATTCCGTCTGCTATGTATTCCAGGACAGCAAAGGGTTTATATGGATGGGAACCCTGAACGGACTCAGCCGCTACGACGGCAATACCTTCGTCACCCTCCTGCCCGAAGGCGATACTCAATCCGGACGCCTCTCCCTCTCCTCTAACCACGTCCGTTCCATCAGCGAAGACCGTAACGGCTTCCTGTGGCTTGAAACCTCCGGTGAATTCTTCAACTGTTACGACCTGAAGACAGAACGTTTCGTCGACTTCACCGGCCGCGGCGAATACCGCCAGCACTACGATCGTAAAGCCGAAGCTCCCAATGGAGATATATGGTTGTGGAACAGTCGCAACGGCTGCCGCCTCATCACCTATCACAATGGTGATTTTTCATCCGTTGCTTACAAGAAATCCAGCGGAAACCTACCTTCGGACAGCGTAGCCTATGTCTATCCCGACCCGCACGGCAACATCTGGATAGGTACTGACCACGGCGTGGCCCTCGTCAGCAGTGCACAGACTGTCATTGTCGACAACAACAATGCCTTCGCCGCACAGAGCTTCGAAAAAGATATCTTTTTTCTCTCTACCGATGGCATCATCAACCGTAAAAGCGGTAGTGCACCCACCGCAACCTCCGCTAGCCTGCCACGTGGCGAAGGCGGCATCACCCTGTATGGCACACTCCGCCTGCAAAACGAGTGGGTCATCTTCACCAACACCGGCGGCTATCTGTTCGACATGAAAACTCAACGCATCAGCCGACATCCAGATTTCGACATCCGTAACGGCAATGTGCTGACGGATAATCGGGGGGACTTCTGGATCTACAATAACACCGGTCAGGTATGGTATGTCAACGCCACCACCCATGCTGTTAAAACCTTCCGTCTCTCCCCTCCCGATAAACTGAACTATGTGGACATGGAACGCTACCACATTGTACACGACTCCCGGGGCATTATCTGGATCTCCACCTACGGCAACGGGCTCTTCGCCTACAACACTATCACAGAAGAGCTCCAGCACTTCGACTTCCAGATTGACGGCTTCAGCCACATCAGCTCCAACTATCTGCAATACATCATGGAAGACAGTTCCGGCGCTATCTGGGTCAGTTCTGAATACGCCGGTATTGCCCGTCTTACTATCCTGAACGAAGGCATCAAACGCATTTACCCTGAAGCCATCTCTCTGTCTGACCGCTCCAATACCGTCCGCATGATTACCCGCCTCAAGAACGATGACATCTGTATCGGTACCCGTGGTGGTGGTGTCTATACCTACGACCCGCTGATCAATACACAGAAAAAAGAAGTTCATTACAACTCCAACATCTATGCCATAGCCGAAGACCTTGACGGCACCCAGTGGATGGGTAGCCGTGGCGAAGGTCTCTGCATTGGCGGAAAATGGTATGTCAACCACTCCAACGATGCCCATTCCATTAGTAACAACCATATCTTTACCCTCTACTGTGACCGCAAAGGCCGCATGTGGATAGGCACCTTCGGCGGCGGATTGGACCTTGCCATCAAAGAGAACAACAGATACACCTTCCGCCACTTTTTCACCAAAACTTTCGGACAACGCCGCACGCGCGCCATCATCGAAGATTCGAACGGTTGGATATGGGTAGGAAATAGTGACGGAGTCTACGTCTTCTCCCCCGATTCCCTGCAAGCTGACCCGCAAAACTACCTGACCTATAATTACAACAACGGAAAACTGCGCAGTAACGAAATTAAGTGCATCTACCAAGACACACAGAACCGGATATGGATTGGTTCCTCCGGTGGCGGCCTTAGTATGTGCATCCCCGGCACCGATTATCACAACCTTACCTTCAAACATTACGGCACCAGTAACGGCCTCGTCAACGATATGGTTCAAGCCATCGCTGAAGATAAGCAAGGCAACCTATGGATTGCCACCGAATACGGTATCTCCCGCTTCAATCCCGAAACGCAAGCTTTTGATAATTACTTCTTCTCGGCCTACACATTGGGTAACGTCTACAGCGACAATAGCTCGTGCGTCAGTAAAAACGGCAGTCTACTGTTCGGTACCAACTACGGTTTGTTGGTCATCAACCCCGAACAAATGGGAAACAATTCTGTACTCAATTCCTCAATCACCTTCACCAACCTTCAGGTGAACGGAATATCCATGCGCCCGGGTGCCCCCGACTCCCCCCTCTCCAGTGCCATGATGTACACAGACGAAATAGAACTGAAGCATTTTCAGAGATCATTTGTAATAGACTTCACCACATTCGATTACTCAAAAACCAACAGCTACACCTACACCTATCGGTTGGAGAACTATGATAAAGAATGGAGCAAACCCTCTCCACTCAGCTTTGCATCCTATAAAAATCTACCACCGGGCAAGTACAGTCTGCACGTAAAAATCTGTAATGCCACCGGTATTTTGGGCGATCAGGAAGCTATTCTGAAGATTACCATCACTCCTCCCTTTTGGAAAACTACTTGGGCATTCCTTATCTATGCCCTCTTGCTGACAGTCATATTGTACGTCACCTACAGGCTGATACGTAATTTCAACCTCTTGCGCAACAAAATACAAGTAGAGAAACAATTGACGGAATACAAGCTCGTATTCTTTACAAACATCTCACACGAATTCCGTACTCCCTTAACCCTAATTCAAGGAGCATTGGAAAAGATACAGAGCATAGACAAAGTCCCCAAGGAAATGGTCAATTCATTGAAAGTGATGAACAAGAGCACCCAACGTATGCTCCGTCTCATCAACCAACTGTTGGAGTTCCGGAAGATGCAGAACAACAAGCTTGCTCTCTCCTTGGAAGAAACAGATGTCATGGGCTTTCTTCATGAAATATTCCTGAGCTTCAAGGATACTGCGACATCCAAGAATATGGATTTCCGCTTTCAGCCTTCAGCGGCTTCCTACAAGATGTTCATCGACAAAGGGAATCTGGACAAAGTTGTCTACAATCTCCTATCCAATGCTTTCAAGTACACCCCGAGCTACGGCAAAGTCATCCTTTCAGCTATCGTCGATGAGGACAGGAAATGCTTGGAAATCTCTGTAGCTGACACAGGAATCGGTATTGCCAAAGAAAAACGGGGAGAATTGTTCAAACGCTTCATGCAAAGTAACTTTTCAAGCAATAGTACAGGGATAGGACTACATCTGACACACGAACTGGTAAATGTCCATAAAGGGACTATCAATTATGATGAGAACCAAGGAGGAGGCTCCATCTTCACAGTCTCCCTCCCCATCGACACCAGTGCATACGAAGAAAAAGACTTTCTCATTCCTCACGACGCCTTCCTCGAAGAGAAAGCATATAAACCGGAAAACAACGAAGAAGAAAGCACCCTGGAAGTAAATGTAACAAAGGAAAAAGAACCTTCGAACCAGTACAAATTGCTCATCATAGAGGATGACAACGACGTACGCGAATTCTTGAAAGAAGAATTCAAACTTTATTTTGAAGTTGTTACTGAAGCAGACGGCCTTTCTGGTCTGGAACGTGCACGTACATACGATGCCGATCTCATCATCTGCGATGTACTGATGCCAGGCCTCACAGGTTTCGAAGTTACCCAGAAGCTTAAAAATGATTTCGATACTAGCCACATCCCCATCATTTTATTGACAGCTATGAGTTCGGCAGAAAATCACCTGAAAGGCGTGGAAAGTGGAGCGGATGCATACATCACCAAGCCGTTTAGTCCCAAGCTATTACTGGCAAGAGCATTCCAGTTGATAAAGCAACGTGAAAAGTTGCGGAAGAAATTCTCGGATGATCCGGGAATGATTACGCCTGCTATCTGTACGTCAGAGAAAGATAAACAATTTGCCGATAAGCTTCAGGCTATTCTGGAAGAACAGATTAGTAACAGTGAATTCGCCGTAGATGACCTTGCTTCAGTGATGGGGCTGGGACGTTCCACCTTCTATCGCAAAGTGCGTGGAATAACCGGTTATTCCCCCAATGAGTACATGCGCATCATCCGCATGAAAAAAGCTGCTGAACTTTTACTTGAAAATCGTTATACAGTGGCAGAGGTATCTTATAAGATAGGTATCGAAGACCCATTCTATTTCAGCAAATGCTTCAAGAAACAGTTCGGTGTATCTCCATCCGTATATTTACGTGGTAAGAATGCCCCGGAAGAAAAAGAGGTTGATGACAAAGAAGAAGATATTCCTGAATGATAACATAACACAAAAATCCCCGGAACATTAAATATCCCGGGGATTTTTATATATCGATCACTCCCATTCTATCGTTGCAGGCGGTTTTGACGAAATATCATAGGTTACCCGGTTCACCCCTTTCACCTTATTAATAATATCATTGGAAACCTTACCCAGGAATTCGTAAGGCAAATGTGCCCAATCTGCCGTCATAGCATCCGTAGAAGTCACAGCGCGCAGCGCAATAGCACGTTCATACGTACGTTCATCTCCCATCACACCTACTGATTGCACGGAGAGTAGGATAACGCCTGCCTGCCAAACCTGATGATAAAGAGAAGTTTCGTTACCATCAGCATCTTTCACTTTCCAGTCACGCAAGCCCTGAATAAAGATATCATCCGCATTTTGCAAAATAGCTACTTTCTCCGGAGTAATATCACCTAAAATGCGCACAGCTAAACCCGGTCCGGGGAAAGGATGACGAGTAATCAGATGTTCAGGCATACCCAATCCGCGACCTACACGGCGAACCTCATCTTTAAACAACAAGCGAAGCGGCTCACAAAGTTTCAGGTGCATCTTTTCAGGCAAACCACCTACATTATGATGACTCTTAATAACCGTACCGGTAATAGAAAGAGATTCGATGCAGTCAGGATAGATCGTACCCTGTGCCAGCCATTTCACATCTTTAATCTTATGGGCCTCTTCATCGAACACTTCAATAAATCCCTTGCCTATGATCTTACGCTTTTCCTCAGGCTCCGTTACACCTGCCAGTTCTGCAAAGAACTTGGCACTGGCATCCACACCGATAACATTCAGACCGAGACATTCATAATCGTGCAGTACATTCTTGAACTCGTTCTTACGCAGCATGCCGTGATCTACAAAGATACAAGTCAGATTCTTGCCGATAGCACGATTCAGCAATACAGCAGCTACGGAAGAATCCACACCACCGCTCAAACCAAGAACCACTTTATCGTCCCCCAACTGCTCCTTCAATTCGGCAACCGTCGTTTCAATAAAGGAAGCAGCACTCCAGTCCTGTTTGCAACCGCAAACATCCACCACGAAATTCTTCAGCATCTGCGTGCCATCTTCGCTATGAAATACTTCCGGATGGAACTGTACACCCCACACCTTTTCGTTCTCTATCTGATAAGCAGCAATCGCCACCTTATCCGTCGAAGCTATTTTTTTGAAATTGGAAGGGATAACCGTAATTGTGTCTCCGTGACTCATCCACACCTGTGTATTTTCCTTCACGTCCTTGAACAGCACATTGTCCTTGTCAAAAGAGCCCAAATGTGCACGTCCGTATTCACGACTTCCGGCAGGTTCCACCTTGCCGCCATTGGTATAAGCGATAAATTGCGCACCGTAACAGATCCCCAGAACAGGATATTTCCCACGAATTTCACTCAAATCTGTTTTAAACGCACTTTCATCGTATACAGAGAACGGGCTGCCCGAAAGAATAACCCCCTTTACACTTTCATCCCCCTTTGGGAACTTATTGTAAGGTAAAATTTCGCAATATGTATTCAATTCACGGACACGACGGGCTATAAGCTGTGTAGTCTGTGAACCAAAATCAAGAATGACAATCTTTTCTTGCATATAATCTGTATGGATTTAGTTTAAAATGAGTTGCAAAAGTATGAAAAACTGAGAGAATAATAGGAATTATAGAGCGGAAAATCTATATTTGCAAATAAATAAATCATTTAATGCACAGGAAAACATGAAAAAAATCAGCTCTTTACTACTATTGCTTTTATGTAATATTGTATGCCTGCAGGCGCAGGAAAACAGAATTGTTGAATTAGAAAAATCACTCGAAATCATACGTACTGATCTGCAGCAAAAGAAACTGCTGTTCAATTGGACACTTATGGAAAAATATCTGGATGCTTGCGAAGCATCCAACAAGTTAATAAACATTAGAAATGAGCCGAAGCTGACTTATATCATTTTCGAATTAAAGCCCCAAGAATTAGCTGCTTCCAAAGAAGCCTACGAGACAGCCAAAGATGAACTAAAAAAGATGTTAAATACCTATCCCGAGCATGCACAATTAGACTCAGCCTACCGGAATACCGCTAAAGAGGAAATTCGTAAAGAAATCAATGTAGCCATGAATAATTTTTATCGTCGTTTATCCGACGAGAATAAAGACTACCGCCCCATGCGCAATAAGGAGCAGAAGGCACTCAGAAACTACTATATAGCCGCAGCACGCTATATGTTGGAAGAAAGCAAGAAGAAACAGGAAGTGGCACCAAATGGCATTATAAATTATAAAGAGCGAGAAGAGATTCTCAACTCCAATGCCAGCCTCAATCAATTATCCGTAGAAATCAGACTACTGGAAAATTTACAGAAAGAAGCACTCCAGGAATATCAAAAATTAAAATATCATATAACTCCATCCAAGTAAGGTAAAACCCATTCAAAGTGAAACAAAGCCATGCTAATTATCAGCAACTTACAAGAAGTTAAGAGTTTATCAGCAAGGAGTTAAGAGTTTGTCGACAAACTCTTAACTCCTTGTCGACAGGGTATTAAAAGCCTTTAATAATTGTTCTATTTATCCGACCTCGCCGTACCCTCCCCACATCAAGTCCGTACCTGCTCCGTACCTATACACTTGGACTTGGTACGGAGTTGGTATGTGGCAGACTATTCTTTCTACTTTTTTTCTTTCAAGATATCCCTGATTTCCGTCAGCAAGACCTCTTCTTTGCTGGGTACAGGAGGAGCAGGAGGCGCTGCAGGAGCTTCTTCTTCCTTCTTAGCCGTCAGCCTGGTCAGCAATTTGATGAACAGGAAAATAGAAAAAGCGATAATAAGAAAGTCAAACGTCACTTGCAGGAAATTTCCATAATTCAAGGTTACGGCGGCAATCTCTTTACCGTCCACAACTTCGGCAGGTTTCATCACCCACTTCAGATCCGTAAAGTTCACACCTCCCACCAACAGGCCGAGAGGCGGCATAATAATATCTGCCACAACAGAGGATACAATTTTACCAAACGCGCCACCAATGATTACACCGACAGCCATGTCTATCACATTGCCTTTCATGGCAAATGATTTAAAATCTTGTAAAAATGAACTTTTTCCCATCACTTCCATTATTTAATTATAAAATTAAGTGCGAATATAAAAACATTTTCTTACTTTTGCACCGCATTTCAGAAATAAATGCGCAAGAGAAGAGAGATATTTGAACAAATATTATAAAACCCTTAAAAGTTTAAACAAAATGATTAAAGTAGGTATTAATGGATTCGGACGTATCGGACGTTTCGTATTCCGCGCTGCAATGAAAAGAAACGATATCCAAATCGTTGGTATTAACGACCTTTGCCCGGTTGACTACTTGGCTTACATGCTGAAGTATGACACTATGCACGGTCAGTTCGACGGAACAATCGAAGCAGATGTTGAAAACAGCAAATTGATCGTTAATGGCCAGGCTATCCGCATCACTGCAGAAAGAAACCCGGCTGACTTGAAATGGGATGCTGTAGGTGCAGAATACGTAGTTGAATCTACTGGTTTGTTCCTGAGCAAAGACAAAGCTCAAGCTCACATCGAAGCTGGTGCAAAATATGTAGTAATGTCTGCTCCTTCTAAAGATGACACCCCGATGTTCGTTTGCGGTGTAAACGAAAAAACATACGTGAAAGGTACTCAATTCGTATCTAACGCTTCTTGTACTACTAACTGTTTGGCTCCTATCGCTAAAGTATTGAACGACAAGTTCGGTATCTTGGATGGTCTGATGACTACAGTTCACTCTACAACTGCTACTCAGAAGACAGTTGATGGTCCTTCTATGAAAGACTGGAGAGGTGGTCGTGCTGCTTCTGGCAACATCATCCCGTCTTCTACTGGTGCTGCTAAGGCTGTAGGTAAAGTAATCCCTGCTTTGAATGGCAAATTGACTGGTATGTCTATGCGTGTTCCGACTTTGGACGTATCTGTAGTTGACTTGACAGTTAACTTGGCTAAACCGGCTACTTACGCTGAAATCTGTGCAGCTATGAAAGAAGCTTCAGAAGGCGAATTGAAGGGTATCCTGGGTTACACTGAAGATGCAGTAGTTTCTTCTGACTTCTTGGGTGACACTCGTACTTCTATCTTCGATGCAAAAGCTGGTATCGCTTTGACTGATACTTTCGTAAAAGTTGTATCTTGGTATGACAACGAAATCGGTTACTCTAACAAGGTTCTTGACCTGATCGCTCACATGGCTTCAGTTAACAACTAATAAGCAGAGTACAAAATAATATTTAAAACAGGCAATCTCGACGAGGTTGCCTGTTTTTTGTTAAAATACAACGGGTTATTCATTAAATCAGCTATTTTTTTTGCACTTTTGCGGTTAGATTATTTTTACCGAACCTAAGTAAGTATGATAAAATTAAAACTAACGCTAACATTACTCTGCTTTATGAATATAATACAGGCTCAAAACCCTTTTTTTGAAAAGTATTCTACGCCTCACGGTACTATCCCGTTTGAAAAGATAAAGACCGAACATTATGAACCCGCCATTCGTGAAGGTATCAACCGTCACAACGCGGAGATTGATGCTATCACCAATAATCCGGAAGCGGCTACATTCGCCAACACGGTCGCTGCTTACGAGAAGTCCGGCGAACTGTTGAACCAAGTCAGCACTGTATTCGGCAACCTGCTGAGTGCGGAAACCAACGATGACATGCAGGAACTGGCAAAATCCATCATGCCGTTGCTGAGCGAACATGGCAATAACATCACTCTGAATGAGAAGTTATTTGCACGCATTAAGGCGGTGTATGACCAGAAAGACCAGGCTAATCTTACTCCCGAGCAAAACAAGCTACTGGAGAAGGTATATAATAGTTTTGTTCGCAGTGGAGCCAACCTCGAAGGAGAAGCCAAAGAGCAATATCGTGCTCTGAGCAAAGAACTCAGCTTGCTAACCCTGCAATTCGGAGAAAACAACCTGAAAGAAACCAACGACTATAAACTGGTACTGACAGACCCAGCACAACTTGCCGGCTTGCCGCAAAGCGCCATTGATGCAGCCGCAGAAACTGCCAAAGAAAAAGGTGTGGAAGGATGGGTATTCACTTTACAAGCACCCAGTTATAGCCCGTTTATGACGTATGCCAGCAACCGCGATTTGCGCTGTAAGCTTTATATGGCATATAATACCAAATGTACCCATGACAATGAAACCAACAATCTGGAGATTGTAAAGAAGCTCGTTAATACCCGCCTGGCTATTGCGCAACTTTTGGGATACAACAGTTTTGCTGAATATAACCTGCAAGAGCGAATGGCAGAAAACAGCGGCAATGTATATAAACTGTTGGATCAGCTACTGGATGCTTACACTCCCACCGCCAAACAGGAATATGCAGAGGTAGAGGCTTTGGCACGCCAACTGGAAGGCAATGACTTCACAGTGATGCCTTGGGACTGGTCTTATTATTCCCATAAGCTGAAAGACCAGAAGTTCCAGATAGATGATGAAATGCTCCGTCCCTATTTTGAACTGAGCAAGGTAAAAGAAGGGGTATTCGGTCTGGCTACCCGCTTGTATGGTATTACGTTCAAGAAAAACAGCGATATACCGGTATATCACAAGGATGTGGATGCATATGAGGTATTTGATAAAGATGGTAAATTCCTATCTGTACTCTATACAGACTTCCATCCCAGAGAGGGTAAACGTGCAGGCGCATGGATGACTTCTTATAAAGAACAATGGATTGACGAGGTAACCGGTGAAAACAGTCGTCCGCACATATCTATCGTGATGAACTTCACCAAACCGACAAAAGACAAACCCGCCTTACTGACATTTGGCGAACTGGAGACATTCCTGCATGAATTTGGGCATAGTCTGCATGGCATGTTTGCGAATTCCACCTATGAAAACCTGAGCGGTACAAATGTATATTGGGACTTTGTGGAACTTCCCTCCCAATTCATGGAGAACTTCGCTATTGAAAAGGAGTTCCTCCACACATTTGCCAGACATTATCAGACTGGAGAACTCATCCCGGACGAACTGGTACAGCGCATTGTAGATTCTTCTAATTTCGATGCCGCTTATGCCTGCCTGCGTCAGGTTAGCTTTGGCTTACTGGATATGGCATGGTACACCCGTACCACCCCATTTGATGGTGACGTGAAAGCTTACGAAAAAGAAGCATGGAAGAAAGCACAGATCCTTCCTGTGGTAGAAGATGCCTGCATGAGTACACAGTTCTCGCATATCTTTGCCGGAGGTTATTCTGCCGGATATTACAGCTATAAATGGGCGGAAGTCCTGGATGCAGATGCTTTCTCACTGTTTAAACAAAAAGGAATCTTCAATCCGGAAGTAGCCGCTTCTTTCCGGGAAAACATTCTTTCCAAAGGAGGAACAGAACACCCTATGACACTATACAAACGCTTTCGCGGACAAGAACCAACTATTGATGCATTATTAATCAGAAACGGAATAAAGAAATGAAAAAGATGAAAACCTATATACAACTGCTGTTAATCGCTCTCTTCGTACCCGTATTGAGCGCTTGCGATCAGGAAGACGATGTTATTGACATCTTCACCGGAAAAACCTGGTACATGACTTACATTGCAGTGGAAGGACAAAACAAGATGTACGACTTCTGGCAAGGAGACCAGGATGCAAGAGAAAAGAGTTTTAAGACCATTGCAGGAGATAATTACACTTTAGTGTTTGAAGGTGCTGAGGTAAACGGTACAGCGGGCGGAACTTTCACCGGAAAAGCCACCAGCGCTTCCGTCAATGGAGACTGGAATGCGAATGGAGACAACCGTGAATTGAAGATTACCATAAAAAGCGGAGGTGGCACTGACACAGATAAGTATTTAGGTAAAGCCTTTATGGACGGACTAAAGAGTGCATTCAAATATGGAGGAGATAATAAGAATCTATATATTTATTACAAAGAGGGGCAGACAGTAAAGTTCATCTCTTTCGCTCCACAACGTAACCCAGGGAATTAAGACTATGGAAGGTTCTGCTAAAGAAAAACAAGAGGCGCTGGACAAGCGTTATATACGTATGGCAAGTATCTGGGCGGAAAATTCATATTGTAAACGCCGCCAGGTAGGTGCACTCATCGTCAAAGATAAAATGATCATTTCTGACGGGTATAACGGAACGCCTGCCGGTTTTGAAAATGTATGTGAAGACGATAATAACGTTACCAAACCTTACGTGTTGCATGCCGAGGCGAATGCAATCACGAAGATAGCATGCTCTAATAATAGCAGCGACGGTGCCACTATGTATGTCACCGCTTCGCCATGCATCGAATGTTCAAAACTGATTATCCAGGCAGGTATCAAAAGGGTGGTTTACTCCGAGAAATACCGTTTGGAAGACGGTATCGAACTTTTGAAGCGTGCAGGTATCGAGGTAGTTTACGTAGCTACAAGTGACGAGCTACAGGCTACAAGTAAAGAATAAAGACCTTAAACAAACAATAAACAAAAATATACGAAGCATACAGCTACCTCTCGTAGCATGTAGCTCGTAGCTAACAACTTTTAAGAACATGAGTACAAAAAACTCTTCCCGCTTTACCCCGCTCGTCATTGCAATCAGCGTGGTAATGGGAATTCTGATCGGAACATTTTATGCCAGGCATTTCGCCGGAAATACGCTGGGCATTATTAATGGCTCGTCCAACAAGCTGAATGCTTTGCTGCGAGTTGTTGAAGACCAGTATGTGGACACCGTCAACATGACGGATCTTGTGGAAAAAGCAATGCCACAGATATTGGCTGAGTTAGACCCACACTCTACTTACATTCCTGCCCAGAATCTGGAGGAAGTTAATTCAGAGTTGGAAGGCAGCTTCAGCGGTATCGGTATTCAATTCACCATTCAGGATGATACGATTCATGTGAACAGTGTCATTCAAGGCGGTCCGTCCGAAAAAGTAGGACTGATGGCAGGTGACCGCATCGTTATGGTAGACGATAGCTTGTTTGCCGGAATAAAACTGACCAATGAGAAAGCCATGCGCACTTTGAAAGGTCCGAAAGGAACCAAGGTGAAACTGGGTGTCAAACGTGCTACAGAAAAGGATTTACTGGACTTTGTCATCACCCGCGGTGATATTCCACAGAATACGATTGATGCAGCTTATATGCTCAGCAATGATTACGGATACATTCAAATCAGTAAGTTCGGACGTACCACTCATGTAGAACTGCTGAATGCTATTGCCCAACTCAGTCATCAGAATTGTAAGGGAATTATTATTGACTTGCGCGACAACACCGGTGGTTATATGGAGGCTGCCGTGCGTATGGTAAATGAATTCCTGCCGGAAGGACAACTTATTGTCTATGCCCAAGGACGTAAATATCCCCGTATGGAAGATTATGCCAACGGAACAGGCAGTTGCCAGAAAATGCCTTTGGTTGTGCTGACCAATGAAAGTTCGGCATCCGCCAGTGAGATCTTTGCAGGAGCTATTCAGGATAATGACCGTGGTACAATCGTAGGACGCCGTTCCTTCGGAAAAGGATTGGTACAACAACCGATTGACTTCAGCGATGGCTCTGCTATCCGCCTGACAATTGCCCGCTACTATACTCCATCCGGTCGTTGCATACAACGTCCGTATAAGAATGGTAAGGACGCCAAGTACGAAATGGATTGGCTGACCCGCTACGAGCATGGTGAATTCTTCTCTAAGGATAGCATCAAGCTGGACGAGAATTTACGCTACTCCACCCGTCTGGGACGTCCCGTTTACGGTGGTGGTGGTATTATGCCGGACGTATTCGTACCGCAGGATACCACAGGAACCTCTTCTTATCTGATTGAAGTGCTCAATAAAGGACTGACTTTACAGTTCAGCTTCCAGTATTCCGACCGCAACCGGGCTAAACTGAATGAGTTCGAAAATGAAGAAGACATGCTGAAATATCTTCGTCAGCAAGGTATCGTAGAACAGTTTATCCGTTTTGCAGACAGCAAGGGAGTGAAGAGACGCAATATCCTTATCCACAAGTCCTACAAGCTGATGGAAAGAAACCTTTATGGAAACATTATCTATAATATATTAGGCAGGGAGCCTTATATAAGGTATATCAATCAGGGCGATCCTACCGTACAAAAGGCATTGGAAATTTTGGAGAACGGCGAAGCATTTCCCAAAGCTCCGGAAGATGTTGTGAAAGAAGAAACGAAAGATGAAGGAAAGAAAAAAAGAACTGCGGAAGCGTATGGCATTGTTAAAGACCCGGCACGGGCTTACCACTACGCATCAATCCCAGTCTGCTGAAATTCTTGCCGCCCTGGAAGCCCACCCGGCTTTCAGGGCGGCACATATCGTCCTGCTCTATTATTCACTGAAGGACGAGGTCGATACGCATGAATTTGTCCGGAAGTGGAGCCGTGAAAAGCGGATATTGCTTCCGGTTGTCGTAGGTGACGATCTGGAATTGCGTATCTATACCGGTCCCGAAGACCTGGCAACAGGAAGTTATGGTATTGAAGAACCTACCGGAGAACTCTTCACCGACTATGCAGCTATCGACTTTGTCGCCGTCCCCGGCGTAGCTTTCGATCATGCAGGTAACCGTCTGGGCAGAGGCAAAGGCTATTATGACCGACTGCTCCCCCGCCTCACGGCTTTCAAAGCCGGCATCTGTTTTCCTTTTCAATTAGTGGAAGAAGTGCCTGCGGAGCCATTCGACATCCGCATGGATACGATTATAACAATTCAATGAAAACAAATTATCACACTCATACTGCCCGTTGCATGCACGCTACGGGTAGCGACGAAGACTACGTGCTCAGCGCCATCAAAGGCGGCTATCAGGAGCTGGGATTTTCAGACCACACTCCGTGGAAGTATCACACCGATTATGTGGCTGACATGCGCATGCTCCCCGAAGAATTACCCGGATACGTAGAAAGCCTGCGCTCACTCCGCGAGAAATACCAAGATCAGATCAGTATCAAAATCGGATTGGAATGCGAGTATTTTCCCGCTTATATTCATTGGCTGAAAGAAAAAATCAAAGAGTATCAACTGGATTATGTCCTATTCGGCAATCACCATTACCATACAGATGAGAAGTTCCCTTACTTCGGGCATCATACCGAGAACCTTGATATGCTGGAACTCTATGAAGAGAGTGCCATCGAGGGAATGGAGAGTGGTTTGTTCTGCTGTCTGGCCCACCCGGATTTATTCATGCGCTCATATCCTCAGTTCGACCGTCATTGTAAGTTAATCAGCCGCCATATCTGCCGCACAGCCGCACGCTTCCATATTCCGCTGGAATATAATATCGGTTATGTGGCATATAATGAAGCGCACGACTTGCAGACTTATCCCTGCCCGGACTTCTGGCACATTGCCGCCAATGAAGGTTGTACTGCTATCATCGGGTTAGATGCGCATAACAATAAAGACTTGGAAACGCCTGTATATTACAATCGTGCCATAGAAGAATTGAAAGCATTAAAGATACAGAGAGTGGATAGTTTATCACTAATTACTAACCACTAATCACTATCTAAATATGATATTCGTGATTACCTGCGCACCTACGTGGCGGTTCAGGTTGCGTACCAGCAAGTCACGTCCCATCATTAGTTCCTGACGCAGGGCGGCAGAAGTCAGATGGACATATAAAATCTGATTGCGGATATAGAGTTCGCGGGTATAAGAGGCAATAGTGGGGCCAAGGATTTCTGCCCATGAGTTGATGAGCCGCTGCTCATTGAGTGGCGACTCCAGACTCTCCTGCCGAAGGAAAGTACGTATCAGTTTACCTATTTGTTCGGCATCGTTACGCTTCATGCTTCATCCTCCTCCCGTTCTGTTATGACTCCTTGATCTACCTGGAACATTTTGTAATCGCTGCCTACCTTATGAAGAATGCGATCCAGATGTTCCCGGTTCGTATCTGTTATGAATATCTGCCCGAAGTTATCACCGGCTACCAACTTGATGATCTGCTCTACGCGGGAAGCATCCAGTTTATCGAAGATATCATCCAGCAGAAGCAAAGGTACTGCAGTGCCGGTCCTTTTCAGGAAATCAAACTGTGCCAATTTCAGGGCAACAAGATAGGTCTTGTTCTGCCCCTGCGAACCTTCCCGCTTGATAGGGAAATCACCCAGAAGCATATTCAATTCATCTTTGTGAATGCCATGCAGAGAGTAACCCATAATCTGATCACGCACACGACTTGCTTTTATTACATCTAACAGGGATGCATCACGGGCATGCGAATCATAAGTCAGCCCTACCTGCTCCTTATCTTGTGAAATAAAAGAATAGAATGACTGGAAAATGGGAATGAATTCACTGATAAAAGCCTCCCGCTTGCGGAAAACAATCTCACCGGCCTGTGCCATCATCTCTTCCCAAATGAGAAACAACTCTTCTTCTACCGGCACTTCACTTTTCAACAACGTATTTCGTTGAGCCAACGCTTTATTATAGCGTATCAGAGCTTCCAAATACTCTTTATCATACTGCGAGATTACGACATCCATAAAGCGCCGACGCTCGTCACTGCCTCCGGCAATCAATTCCGAGTCGGCAGGAGAAACCATGACCAAAGGCAAGAATCCAATATGATCGGACAAACGGGTATATTCCTTCTTATTCCGCTTGAATTGTTTCTTTTGCCTGCGCTTCATACCGCAATAAATCTCTTCCGGCGTACCGTCGGGAGCCTCATAGAAGCCTTGGATGACAAAGAATTCCTGATCATGGCGGATGTTTTGCGAATCGATGGGATTGCCCGAACTCTTACAAAACGAAAGGAAATAAATGGCATCGAGCAAATTCGTTTTCCCCATGCCGTTCTGGCCGAAAAAACAGTTCAACTTGGGTGAGAACGAGAGCTCAACTTGTTCCAGATTCTTATAATTAAGTATGGATATACGTTTCAGTATCATATTACAGCAGTAAATTCAGTTACAAAGATAATGCAAAATCTCGATTTAGTGAGCGAAAAGAGAATTCATTCTTTTTTCCGAATGTGAGAGATTTATCTAAGCCGAATGCAGAACAAAATAAGCATGCTTATTTTTAATGCGGAGGTAAAGCTTAGCTCATCAAAAAGTAGGAAGAATTTCGGGTTTTCAAGTGTAAAAGAAAAAAAGATGCCGCTAAATTTCGTTGATACCTATAAAAAAGTTACTTTTGCGGGTCGAAATGGCTAAATAAGAATAATAACAAAAAGAATATATAAAATGGCAGAACAAAAGAAAGCTAACGAAGCCCTGAATGTGGAAGAAGCATTGTCACAATCGGAGGCATTTCTCATTAAAAACAAAAAAGCAATTATCGGCGCTGTAGTAGCAGTAATCATCATTGTAGCCGGTATAGTAATGTACAAGAACCTTTATGCTGAACCGCGCGAAGAAAAGGCACAGGCTGCATTGTTCAAAGGACAGGAATACTTTGAGGCCGACCTTTACGAACAGGCATTGAATGGCGACAGTATCGGATTCGCAGGTTTCGCTAAAATTGCTGATGAATACAGCGGAACCAAAGCTGCCAACCTGGCAAAAGCATATATGGGTATCTGCTACGCTCACCTGGGACAATACGAAGCTGCTGTAAAAGCACTGGATAGCTTCAGCGGAAAAGACCAGATGATAGCTCCTGCAATGAAAGGTGCAATGGGTAACTGCTACGCACAATTAGGCCAGCTGGACAAAGCTGCTTCTATGTTGCTGAGCGCTGCTGACGAAGCTGATAACAATTCACTCAGCCCTATCTACCTGCAACAAGCCGGAGAAATCCTCGTTAAGCAAGGCAAGTATGACGACGCTATCAAAGCATATACCAAGATTAAGGACAAATATTTCCGTTCTTACCAGTCAATGGATATCGATAAGTACATCGAACAAGCCAAACTGCTGAAGAAGTAATATACCTTATTATATAGTATATCAGACACGGGTTACACAGATTTTACACGGATAAAAAAGAAACAACCGTGAAATCCGTGTAATCCGGTTCTTTTTTTATCCCCTTTTTATTTTTAATTATTAATTTTAGAATAACTATGGCAACAGCTTATCATAACCTTTCAGACTACGACTTCAACTCTGTTCCTGATGCTAAAGAAATGAAGTTCGGCATTGTTGTTTCTGAGTGGAACTTCAATATCACCGGAAAACTTTTAGAGGGCGCAATGAATACTTTAAAAAAACATGGTGCCAGAGACGAAAATATTTTGGTGAAAACTGTTCCGGGTAGCTTTGAATTAATTTTTGGAGCCAACCAATTCATTGAATATAGTAATGTGGATGCAGTTATTGCAATTGGTTGCGTAGTTAGAGGAGATACTCCACATTTTGACTATGTTTGTATGGGAAGCACCAACGGAATTGCTCAACTGAACGCAACTGGCAACGTACCAGTTATTTACGGATTAATTACTACCAATACAATGGAGCAAGCCGAGGACCGCGCCGGTGGCAAACTGGGTAACAAAGGTGACGAATGTGCAATTACTGCAATAAAA
>NZ_MSHA01000058.1:0-2479 GCF_001940965.1 Bacteroides sp. Phil13
AATAGTTGGTGTCGATTTGCCTCAGAATAAGAGAGGTGAAGTTGCGTTGACCTATATCTATGGAATAGGTCGTAGTAGTTCAGCAAAGATTTTGGATAAAGCTGGTGTAGATAAAGACCTGAAGGTGAAAGACTGGACGGACGATCAAGCTGCCAAGATTCGTGAGATCATTGGTGCAGAATTTAAAGTAGAAGGTGACCTTCGTTCGGAAGTTCAATTGAATATCAAACGTTTGATGGATATTGGTTGCTACCGTGGTGTACGTCATCGTATCGGTTTACCTGTAAGAGGTCAGAGCACTAAGAATAACGCTCGTACTCGTAAGGGTAGAAAGAAAACCGTTGCAAATAAGAAAAAAGCTACTAAATAATAATTGTTGATATGGCAAAAAAAACAGTTGCAGCAAAGAAGAGAAATGTGAAAGTTGACGCTAATGGACAGTTGCATGTTCATTCATCTTTCAACAATATTATTGTTTCTCTCGCAAACAGTGAAGGGCAGATCATTTCTTGGTCATCTGCCGGTAAAATGGGATTTAGAGGTTCTAAAAAGAACACTCCTTATGCAGCGCAAATGGCTGCCCAGGATTGTGCAAAGATTGCATTCGATCTTGGCCTGAGAAAGGTAAAAGCATATGTGAAAGGTCCGGGTAACGGACGTGAGTCTGCTATTAGAACTATCCATGGTGCAGGTATTGAAGTTACTGAAATCATTGACGTAACTCCGCTTCCACATAATGGTTGTCGTCCTCCGAAAAGACGTAGAGTTTAAGATTTACCTTTAATAAAAATGATCTTGATTTTGTTATTTGGATTACATTAATTTCTCTCTGTAATCGCGGCTGCAACAAATTGAGTTCATGAATAAAACAATTAAAATTTAAAAAAAATGGCTAGATATACTGGACCAAAATCAAGAATAGCCCGTAAATTCGGTGAAGGTATCTTCGGAGCAGATAAAGTTTTGTCTAAGAAAAATTATCCTCCCGGACAGCATGGCAATTCTAGAAAGAGAAAAACTTCTGAATATGGTGTTCAACTTCGCGAGAAACAGAAAGCCAAATACACCTATGGAGTTTTAGAAAAACAATTCCGCAACCTGTTTGAAAAAGCAGAAACTGCTAAAGGTATTACCGGTGAAATTCTGCTTCAGTTGCTAGAAGGTCGTCTTGATAATATTGTATTCCGTTTAGGTATTGCTCCTACTCGTGCAGCTGCTCGTCAGTTAGTGGGTCACAAGCATATCACTGTGGATGGTGAAGTGGTAAATATCCCTTCATTTGCAGTAAAACCGGGTCAGGTAATTGGCGTTCGTGAAAGATCTAAATCTTTGGAAGTAATTGCTAATTCACTGGCTGGCTTTAACCACAGCAAATATCCTTGGTTGGAATGGGATGATAATTCTAAGGTTGGTAAATTACTGCATGTACCTGAAAGAGCAGACATTCCTGAAAACATTAAAGAGCATTTGATCGTAGAATTGTATTCTAAATAAAATAATTAATTTCATGGCGATATTAGCATTTCAAAAACCTGATAAAGTATTAATGTTGGAAGCGGATTCTAGATTCGGTAAATTCGAATTTCGTCCGTTGGAGCCCGGTTTCGGTATTACCGTAGGTAATGCATTGCGCCGCATCCTGCTTTCGTCATTAGAGGGTTTTGCTATCACTACTATCAAAATAGATGGTGTTGAGCATGAGTTCTCTAGCGTACCGGGAGTTAAAGAGGATGTTACTAACATTATCTTGAATCTGAAACAGGTGAGATTCAAGCAAGTAGTTGAAGAATTCGAAAGTGAGAAAGTAAGTATTACAATCGAAAATTCTAGTGAATTTAAAGCAGGTGACATAGGTAAGTATTTGACTGGATTTGAAGTGTTAAATCCTGAATTAGTTATTTGTCATTTAGATTCTAAAGCAACTATGCAAATCGATATTACGATTAACAAAGGTCGTGGATATGTTCCGGCTGATGAAAACCGCGAATATTGCACGGATGTTAACGTAATTCCTATCGATTCCATTTATACACCGATACGTAATGTGAAGTATCAGATTGAACCGTTCCGTGTTGAACAAAAGACGGATTACGACAAATTGGTACTTGAGATTACTACCGACGGTTCCATTCATCCGAAGGAAGCGCTGAAAGAAGCTGCAAAGATTCTGATTTATCACTTCATGCTCTTCTCTGATGAGAAGATTACATTGGAAAGCACTGATGTGGATGGCAATGAAGAATTTGATGAAGAAGTATTGCACATGCGCCAATTGTTGAAAACCAAACTTGTTGATATGGACTTATCGGTTCGTGCCCTCAATTGCTTGAAGGCTGCCGATGTAGAAACATTAGGTGACTTGGTACAATTTAACAAGACGGATTTGCTGAAATTCAGAAACTTCGGAAAGAAATCGCTTACCGAGCTTGATGATTTGCTGGAAAGTCTGAATCTTTCGTTTGGAACCGATATTTCTAAA
>NZ_MSHA01000058.1:2501-59390 GCF_001940965.1 Bacteroides sp. Phil13
ACATAATAAGAAATTCAACCATTTAGGTCGTACTGCTTCTCACAGAAATGCGATGTTGTCTAATATGGCATGTTCTTTGATTAAGCACAAAAGAATCACTACGACCGTTGCAAAGGCTAAAGCTTTGAAGAAGTTTGTTGAGCCTTTGATCACGAAGTCAAAGGATGACACGACCAACTCTCGTCGTGTTGTATTCAGCAATCTGCAAGACAAGCAAGTTGTGACGGAACTGTTTAAGGAAATCTCTGTGAAGATTGCTGATCGTCCGGGTGGTTATACTCGTATCATCAAGACAGGACACCGTCTGGGTGACAACGCTGAAATGTGCTTTATTGAACTCGTTGACTACAATGAGAACATGGCTAAGGAAAAAGTTGCTAAGAAAGCTACTCGTACCCGCCGTTCTAAGAAAGCTACTGAAGCTGCTGCTCCGGCAGAAACTCCGGTAGCTGAAGCTCCGGTAGTTGAAGAAGCTAAAGCTGAATAAATCGACTATTCTTTTCAATATAAAAGCCGTCTCTTGTGAAAGGGGCGGCTTTTTTGTTACTCTGCATTCGGATATTTTGGGAGGAAAGAAGATATATCTTTCCTAAACATTCATTAAAAGGTTCTACTATTAAACAATTAAATGAAACAAACTGTTATCTTTGCAAATAGATATGGCAAAGTTCCTAAAAGTGATATTATTTCTGATCCTTGCAGCTGCCTTTTGTGGAAGTGTGAGTGATGCATTTACCGTACAGACGGTAGATGCAATAACTATTGCTGCTCAGACTGGTTTAGGAGAAGAAGGGAATGCACAGCGAAATGATGTTCGGCAGGGAAGTTATATTCCAGCTCCGCAATTGCCATACTTGTCAGATGCAGAACTTGCAAGTTCCGCTGGAACTACTCAGTTGCTCACGTTCTCACGTGCACAGCGCTCATATACAACAGAATATATCCTTTCATTAAAAGACATGATAGAGCGGCTGGCTCATCGTGACGGTGCATTATCGTTGCATCGCTCGAAGTTGTTTGATACCAGCACCTCCTATCGTTGCCATCCTGCGTGTGAATATTATGTATTTACACTCAGACGAATTATCATTTAGACGTTTGAATGAATTCAGATTTTTTTTGCCTCATGTGGTCATAGACTGTACGAGATTATTATTTGTATGTTTTATCAGTTAAACTTTTATTCATTTTAAACGATTTAAATTATGGCAACTCAAGCAATTGACGCAACTATTTTTGCGTCTACCCACCCAGATATCGCAAAACGCACAAGTGTTTCAGGACTTATTTTTTCAGTGGCACTGTTACTGTTAGGTGTTCTTGTATTCGCATCTACTTTTGAAATTACTGACCGTTCATCTACATTAAGCATGTTGTTGATGGTGTTGGGCACTGCATTTTTCCTTTTAGGAATCTTCCGTTTGTTCTGGAAATCTAAAGAAGTGGTATATATTCCGACAGGAAGTGTTACTAAAGAGCGGAGTGTATTCTTCGATTTAAAGCACATGGGCAAGTTGAAAGAGATGATTGAAAAGGGCCAGCTTTCTACTGAAGATGGTGTAAAGAGTGAAGGAAGCGGTAATGTACGTTTGGATGTTATACTTTCTCAAGATAATAAATTTGCAGCCGTTCAGTTGTTTCAGTTTGTGCCTTATACATACACTCCGGTAACCTCTGTGCATTATTATACAGGGAACGACGCAGCAACCATATCGGCTTTCTTGGCGAAGTGTAAAGTGAACTAACCCTCAGGGTTTCTGGACTTAACTTTAAAGTTATGGGGATCAGTCGGTAACGGCTATCCCCATTTTTTTCATCAGGAAGCAGGCATTCATATTCTGAGCTACTCCTTCGCGCAGACGATAAGAAAAAGTCAGTTCATTACCTGTAATGTCGGCTTCGAATCGGTAATTACGGATGTCATCAGGATAAATGTCGGCAAGCGTGCCGAGCATCAGGTCGTGAGTAGCGATGATGCCATTTGCCTGTAAAGTCATGAATTGCTTGATAAGGGCAAGCGAACCTTTCTGTTTATCCATGGAGTTGGTTCCTTTTAGAATCTCATCAAGGATGATGAAAAGCTCTTCACTGGCTTGCAGTTTGTCGATGATAAGTTTCAGACGTTTCAGTTCTGCAAAGAAGTAGGATTCGTTATCATTCAGGGAGTCGCTAGTGCGCAGACTGGTGATGAGCTGAACTGGATACAGTTCCATACTTCGGGCGCAAACGGGGGTACCGATGCAAGCCAGCAGATAATTGATCCCTACCGTACGAAGATACGTACTTTTACCTGCCATATTTGCACCGGTGATAATAATGAAGAAGGGACGTTTTTCTATATCAATGTCGTTGTGTACACATTTGTCGCGGTTCATCAGTGGATGTCCCATAGATGTGGCGTGGAGACTGAAAGACCGGGTGGTAATAATAGGGTAGGAATAATCCGGATGATTATAGGCGAATGTGGCCAGTGAACACAGAGCATCCATGTGAGCGATAGCTGTCAGCCAGCGTGGCAGTTCAGAAGCATATTGCTCTTTCCATCCTTCAATCTGTATGATTTTGCGGATTTCCCAGAAGAATAATCCGTTGAGGGTGGCATATATGTAGGCGTTGTTTCGCTGATCGAGTTCGTTCATAAGCTTACTTAGACGCTGGATGGAGTGAGAAGCCGTTTGTTTTTCATCACCGATCCACTCTCTCACTTCCTTCAATATCGGACTTTTCATGGGTTGGTTCTCTATAAGTCGGAGCAGATTGGCATACGTTGCTAATATCTGTAGCTTCTTTCCGTAGACAGCTTGCATTTTAGTGATTTTACTAGTGAAACAAAAGCTGGCAAAAACAAAGCATAACCATAGAATACCGAAAACAGTGAGCGGAATAATGCCTGCAATAGCCAATGCTATACATAAGATATTTATTCCACCCGCCAATAGCGGTAGCATGCGAAAGAAAACATTTTTCCGGAAGACACTGGGACTCTTAGCCCATGCCTTTAATTCATCTTCATCAGCAGCTTTTCCTTTATAGAGCAGTCCCAGAATGCGGAATTCTTGTCGAAAGTTCAATTTCGGTGCCAGTTCACGAATGGCTTCCTGTCGGGATTCTATCTCTTTCTTATTTACCAGATGCGTGCCCAGCCAATTGGCTAACAAGCTTTTTCCAAGTTGCGTACAGGTGCGGTTTATATACTGAAAAAGGGAATGTGGACCAAACACATCTAGGTCATAACTGTACAGGTGTGCCGGATCGATAAATTCTGCTCCGTCTTCAAAAGAGGATGTGTCATAATTCAGCGCTGAAAGTTCTTGCTCATTGATTGCAATCTTTTTTTCCAGATAATCTTTCCGGTGAAACAGCCGGTTATGATACTTTATCAATAGGATAAAAGGCAGAAGTGTAACGGTAATGATCCCCGTTAATACTATCCAACCTGATGACCAGAAATATATAACTCCCGCAATTCCTGCAACAAATAACAATAATCGCAGTGAGCCTATGCGGTAAATCTTGTTTTGTACTTTATTTAACTCCGAACGTCCTTCTTCAGCGATGTGCTGATAAGTGGCGGTTATTTCATTGATTGTGTCCATTCTATTGTCTCTTTGCCGCAAAGGTAAAATAAGCTTGCTTTATAACCAAATGCTTCATGTGCTTTCTCTTGCCCTAATCAAGGACTTAGTACCTGTAATTGTGTTTCCTTTAAGAGAAACTATTTTTTTCCATCGAGGTAGCAGATTTTTGCCTTAGATATCCTTCTGATGAGTATTGCTTATTTTTCCAGTTACTCGTAGTTTTGAAGTATATTATGCAGTGCAGAGATAAGTCCAAGTATAAATATGCATGAACATAAATCTGCCGTAATTGCATTTTTCTTTTCAATAATTTGCTCTTCTTGGATAAATAATGTAACTTTCGCTCAGATAAAAGTGTTTTAGAAAGAAAAGCTTGGGGTATGAAAAGGTGGTGGTTATTAGGCATATTCGGATTATTGGTTGCTTTGCATGGGAGCGCCCAGCAAGTGATATATGCCAATTTGAAGGAACTGGTGGAAGATCGTGGCGACACACTTTCCACATTGAAGATAGAAAAGCGCTCTAAGAATCAGATTCTGTTGATGGGGGGGGCCGACTATCGTATCTCGGTAGATGACAATCCCGGTCTTTGCCGATACTTGAAATCCCGTTGTTATGCGGTGAGGTCGGACTCGACGTTATACGTCAACTGCAAGAAGATGCGTTATAAACGTTTCCGTTTCGGCGGTTGGTATGCCCCTGCCACTTGGATACAGGGGAAAATTTATTTCTGTGCACAGCCTGTAGGTTCTGTGGCGGCAAGTACCACACAACCTGCTGACGCTACGAAGCTGGGTGGAGATGTCGGTACGGCCATTGCCGCTTCGGGGCTGGTCAATGCGCGGGTTTATTATGAACTGAATCCGGAAACGGGTAAAGTAGAGTTCGTAGGAAAAGACAAAATGTTACAGCTACTAAAAAATGAGCCGGAACTTCTGAACGCCTTCTTACAGGAAAGCAGTGAAAGTGCGGAAGTTACAGGTAAATACTTACTACGCCTAAAATGACTAAATGATAAATAAATCCCGGTATCACTTGCTGATATCGGGATTTATTTCTATATTGCGGCAGCTTACGGAAGTAAACTGATGACATTTTGTAACCTTTCATCCTGTATGTTATGGAAATAACCTTAAGTAACACATTGCCCCCTTACCCCACTTTCGTAGAAGGTATCCGGAGGGCACCCGACCGTGGCTTCACACTTTCGCCCGCACAAACTGCCACGGCGTTAAAGAACGCATTGCGTTATATCCCCAAAGAATTACACGAGACCCTCGCTCCGGAGTTTATGGAAGAACTTCGTACCCGCGGGCGTATCTATGGCTACCGATATCGTCCGCAAGGCGACCTCAAAGCGAAACCTATCGATGTTTACAAAGGAAATTGCATTGAAGGCAAAGCTTTCCAGGTGATGATTGACAATAATCTCTGCTTCGACATTGCCCTCTATCCTTATGAACTCGTCACTTACGGTGAAACGGGACAGGTCTGCCAAAACTGGATGCAGTATCGTCTCATTAAACAATATCTTGAAGTGCTGACTCAAGATCAGACACTCGTTATTGAAAGTGGGCATCCTCTGGGATTATTCCGTTCTAAGCCCGATGCACCACGCGTGATTATTACGAATGCCATGATGGTAGGTCTTTACGACAACCAGAAGGATTGGCACGTGGCCATGCAAATGGGAGTGGCCAACTACGGACAGATGACTGCCGGAGGCTGGATGTACATTGGTCCTCAAGGTATTGTGCATGGCACCTTCAATACTCTGCTGAATGCCGGACGTATGAAACTCGGTATTCCCCAGAACGGTGATTTGCGCGGACACCTGTTTATATCTTCTGGTTTGGGCGGTATGAGCGGTGCTCAGCCTAAGGCCGCAGAGATGTCGGGTGCAGCTTCCATTATAGCCGAGGTAGATATGTCACGCATTGAAACCCGGCATCGGCAAGGTTGGGTGGGGCACGTCACGGACTCTATTTCTGAAGCATTCTCGCTGGCGCATGAGGCGATGGATGGCAAGAAACCGATTTCCATTGCTTATCATGGGAATATCGTTGACCTGCTGGAATATGCTGTAGACCGGAATATACATATAGACCTGCTTTCTGACCAGACTTCCTGCCATGCCGTTTACGAAGGCGGATATTGTCCGGTGGGAATTACTTTCGCTGAACGTACAAGTCTGTTGCACGAAGACCCGCAGAAATTCTGTAGACTGGTGAATGAATCGTTGGCGCGCCATTTCCGGGCTATAAAAGCCCTTGTAGAGCAGGGTACCTATTTCTTCGATTATGGAAACTCCTTTATGAAAGCTGTTTATGATGCTGGAGTTCGTGAGATTGCCAAAGAAGAAGATGATAAGAATGGATTTATATTCCCCAGTTATGTAGAAGATATTATGGGGCCGGAACTTTTTGATTACGGTTACGGGCCTTTCCGTTGGGTATGTCTCAGTGGTAAACATGAAGATTTGATAAAGACCGATCATGCAGCGATGGAATGTATTGATCCGAACCGTCGCGGCCAGGATTTGGATAACTATAATTGGATACGCGATGCGGAGAAGAATAATCTTGTGGTAGGTACTCAGGCGCGTATTCTTTATCAAGATGCGGTAGGGCGTATGAAGATAGCGTTGAAGTTCAACGAAATGGTGCGCAATGGTGAGGTGGGACCTATTATGTTGGGACGCGATCATCACGATGTGAGCGGTACGGACTCTCCTTTCCGCGAAACTTCTAATATAAAAGATGGAAGCAATGTCATGGCGGATATGGCCGTACAATGTTTTGCCGGAAACTGTGCCCGTGGCATGAGCCTCGTAGCACTGCACAATGGTGGTGGCGTGGGTATTGGAAAAGCCATAAATGGCGGTTTCGGTATGGTATGCGATGGTAGTGAGCGAGTGGATGAAATACTTCGTTCGGCTATGTTGTGGGACGTGATGGGCGGTGTGGCCCGACGTTCATGGGCACGCAATGAACATGCTATGGAAACGAGTGAAGAGTTTAACCGGACACATGCCGACGGTTATCATATCACGATGCCCTACGTGGCTGATGACGAATTAGTAAATAAATACATGTAATAAATGAAGAATTATGAATTAAGAATGAAGAATTACCTTGCGGTGCAGCTCGCATAGTGCAGCTTAATTCTTAATTCTCCATCCTTAATTAAAAAGATCATGAATAAAATCATCGAATGTGTCCCCAACTTCAGCGAGGGACGTGACTTGCAGAAAATAGATCAAATCATATCCCCTTTCCGTGGTAAACAAGGTGTAAAACTCCTGGACTACAGTAATGACGAAGACCACAACCGGCTGGTGGTAACTGTAGTAGGCGAACCGGAACCCCTTCGTGATGCCGTGCTTGAAGCCATCGGTATTGCTGTAAAGCTTATTGACCTTAACCATCACACCGGGCAACATCCCCGTATGGGTGCCGTAGATGTGGTTCCTTTCATTCCCATCAAGAATGTGACGATGGAAGAAGCTATCGCCCTTTCCAAAGAAGTAGGTGCAGAGGTGAGTAAACGCTATAGTCTTCCTGTCTTTCTTTATGAGAAATCCGCATCTGCTCCACATCGCGAAAATCTTGCTGCCGTGCGCAAAGGTGAGTTCGAAGGTATGGCAGAAAAGATAAAGCTACCCGAATGGCAGCCCGACTTTGGTCCTGCCGAACGCCATGCCACTGCCGGAACCGTTGCTATCGGTGCCCGTATGCCGTTGGTAGCCTACAATATCAACCTGAATACACCTAACCTGGATATTGCACATGATATTGCCAAGAAGATTCGTTTCATTGGCGGTGGCCTGCGTTATTGCAAAGCAATGGGAGTAGAGTTGAAAGACCGGGGTATTACTCAGGTCTCCATCAATATGACAGACTATACCCGTACTGCCCTTTACCGTGCTTTTGAACTGACCCGTGTGGAGGCACGCCGTTATGGAGTCAGCATTGTGGGGAGTGAGATTATCGGCCTTGTTCCGATGGAGGCGCTCATTGATGCAGCTTCTTATTATCTTGGTTTAGAGAATTTCTCTATGCAACAAGTGCTTGAGGCGAGGATTATGGAAGAATAAGGCAAGACACCAATTTATACAGATTACACAAATAAAGTTTTAGTATGACCGAGAACCTGATAATTTTCAATGCCCGCGTTGTAACCCCCATCGGCTTTTCCGCCCGTTGCGGCAAAGAGATGGGGGAACTATGCATCATTGATAATGCTACAATAGAAGTAACCGACGGTATCATTTCCTATGTCGGCCCTTCCCGGGGCGAGATGCGTGACGGATATTATCAACGCTACTGGCACTACAATGCCCGTGGCAAATGCCTGTTACCCGGCTTCGTCGATTCGCATACCCACTTTGTATTTGGTGGCGAACGTGCCGAAGAGTTCTCTTGGCGACTGAAAGGGGAAAGCTATATGTCTATTATGGAGCGTGGTGGTGGCATTGTAAGCACTGTAAAAGCCACCCGCGAATGTAGTTTTATTCAGCTACGTTCCAAAGCCGAAGGCTTTTTGAAGCAAATGAGTAACATGGGCGTCACTACTGTAGAAGGCAAGAGCGGCTACGGACTGGATAAGGAAACGGAGCTTCTGCAACTCAAAGTCATGCGTAGCCTGAATAATGACGAGCATAAGCGGGTAGATATTGTATCCACTTTTCTGGGTGCGCATGCCGTACCCGAAGAATATAAGGGACGTACGGACGAATACCTTGATTTCATTATCAGTGATATCCTGCCTTGCGTTGCCAAGAACGAACTGGCCGAGTTTTGTGATGTCTTTTGCGAACAAGGCGTTTTCTCCGTCGAGCAATCCCGCCGTTTGTTACAAGCCGCCAAGGAATATGGTTTGGGATTGAAACTCCATGCCGATGAAATCGTTCCGCTGGGTGGTGCCGAACTGGCTGCCGAGCTTTCCGCTGTTTCCGCAGATCATCTGTTGCATGTATCCGATGCTGGTATTCGTGCAATGCGGGATGCCGGAACTGTTGCAACTTTGCTTCCTCTTACAGCTTTTGCCCTGAAAGAATCTTATGCACGCGGCCGTGAAATGATTGATTTCGGTTGTGCCGTAGCCCTTGCCACGGATCTCAATCCGGGCAGTTGTTTCTCCGGATCCATTCCGTTGACTTTTGCCTTGGCATGCATCTATATGCGTCTTACTATTGAAGAAGCTATCACTGCCCTCACCCTGAACGGGGCTGCTGCCTTGAACCGGGCGGACAGTATCGGTAGCATCGAAGTAGGCAAGAAGGGAGATTTTGTAGTGCTGAATTCTGATAATTACCATTTTCTGCCTTACTATGTCGGTATGAATTGCGTAAATACCACCATTAAAGAAGGTGTGATTTATCCTGTATTGTAAAACCTTTAAAGAAAAATACCATGTTAGTTGATTTGACAGTAAAAGAATTCTTGAATAAAGTGGCGGGCAGTGATCCTGTCCCCGGTGGCGGAAGCATTGCTGCCTTGAACGGCGCCGTAGCTTCGGTGCTTGCCGCTATGGTTGCCAACCTCACCATCGGCAAGAAGAATTACGAAGAACACGAGGAACTTATGAACCATATTGCTTCTCTCGCACTGAGCGAGAAAGACGTATTCGTAGCTGATATAGATCGTGACTCGGAAGCTTATGATGCCGTATTTGCCTGCTTCAAGATGCCTAAGGCTACCGATGAAGAAAAAGCTGCCCGCAGCGCTGCCATCCAGGAAGCTACTAAGTATGCCGCCCTAGTCCCCATGCAAGTAGCTCGTAATGCTTACGAACTGATGTCGGTGATTGCCGATGTTGCCCGTTTGGGAAATCGTAATGCAGTGACTGATGCTTGTGTGGCCATGATGTCCGCCCGCACTGCTGTGCTGGGTGCACTGCTGAACGTCCGCATCAACTTGGGTTCCATCAAAGACAAAACCTTTGCAGATGAACTCCAAAGAGAAGCCGATGTGCTGGAACGCATGGCTTGTGACCGTGAAAAAGAAGTATTGGATGTTGTTAACCAAGAACTACGAGTATGAAAAACGTCTATCATGTAGGGTCCGGTGAACTCACATTCGACATCATCGAACGAATTATCAACGAGAATCTGAAACTGGAACTGGCTCCCGAAGCCAAAGAACGGATACAAAAATGCCGCGACTACCTCGATCATAAGATAGCCGAGTCCGAAGAACCTTTGTACGGCATTACCACAGGCTTCGGCTCCTTGTGCAGCAAAAATATATCTCCTGACGAATTGGGTACTTTGCAGGAAAACCTGATTAAGAGTCATGCTTGCAGTGTCGGTGAAGAGATACGTCCCGTCATCATCAAATTAATGATGCTGCTCAAGGCCCATGCCCTTTCTCTGGGACATAGTGGCGTACAAGTCATTACCGTGCAGCGTATCCTCGATTTCTTCAATAACGATGTGATGCCCATTGTCTACGACCGTGGTTCGCTCGGTGCATCCGGTGATCTGGCTCCCCTTGCCAATCTCTTCCTGCCGCTTATCGGTGTGGGCGATGTTTATTATAAAGGTAAGAAGCGTGAGGCCATCAGTGTCCTCGATGAGTTTGGTTGGGAGCCGGTGAAGCTTATGAGTAAGGAAGGCCTTGCCCTGCTCAATGGTACGCAGTTTATGAGCGCCAATGGTGTGTTTGCCATTCTGAAAGCTTTCCGCCTTTCCAAGAAAGCCGACCTTATTGCCGCTCTTTCCCTCGAAGCTTTTGATGGGCGTATCGATCCTTTTATGGATTGCATCCAGCAAATCCGTCCGCATCGGGGGCAAATCGAGACTGGCGATAATTTCCGCAAGCTCTTGGAAGGTAGTGAAATCATTGCTCAATACAAAGCCCATGTGCAAGACCCGTATTCTTTCCGTTGTATTCCCCAGGTACATGGTGCAACAAAAGATGCTATTCGTTATGTTTCTTCTGTCTTACTGACTGAAATCAATTCCGTAACGGATAATCCAACCATCTTCCCTGATGAAGACCGCATCATCTCCGGTGGAAATTTCCACGGTCAGCCGCTTGCCATTTCTTATGACTTCCTGGGTATTGCCCTTGCTGAATTAGGTAACATTTCCGAGCGACGGGTGGCACAGCTCATTATGGGACTGCGTGGTTTGCCCGAATTTCTGGTGGCCAATCCCGGTCTGAACTCCGGTTTTATGATACCGCAATACGCTGCTGCCTCCATGGTCAGCCAGAATAAGATGTATTGCTATGCTGCCAGCAGTGATTCCATTGTTTCCTCCAACGGACAGGAAGATCATGTCAGCATGGGAGCTAATGCAGCTACCAAATTGTATCGCATCATGGACAATCTGGAACATATTCTCTCCATTGAATTGATGAATGCCGCACAGGGGATCGAATTCCGTCGCCCGTTAAAGACCTCTCTTGCTTTGGAACGCTTCCTGAATGAATATCGCAAGGAAGTCCCTTTTATTAAAGACGATATTGTCATGTACAAAGAGATTCATAAAACAGTTGCCTTCCTGAACCGCACAAAGTTCGATTACTAATCGTTATTCTTGCCAATAAATATGCTATATCTTTAATAAATATTAATATAGCGAACCTAACAAGAAAACTCAATCTATAGGTTGAGTTTTCTTTCTATATTTGCCCAGTTTTATTCCGAAAGAGGACATTCCTCTGCTTGAAATCTAAAAATCTAAAGAAACAATAGAATGAAAACGGGCGACAACATGAAAGAGCACCCTTCGAGGTTGGAGTTACGGGAGCGTATCGTTGATACTGCTCTGCAATCTTTTGTTACCCACGGTATCAAAAGTATTACGATGGATGATATTGCGGCAGCACTAGGCATCTCCAAACGTACTTTATATGAAGTCTTTGCTGATAAAGAAACATTACTGATGGAGTGCCTCCGAAGGGCTCAGGACGAGGGGGATACGTATGTGAAGGAAGTCTACGAAAAAGCCTCTAATGTACTGGAAGTTTTGTTAAAGCTCTATCAAAGGAGCATTGAGAAGTTCCATAATACGAATAAAAAGTTCTTTGAAGATATCAAGAAATACCCCAAGGTATATGATATGTTGATAAAGCGTCGTAACCGTGACTCTGAAGAGACAATTGCTTTCTTTAAATTGGGTATAAAGCAAGGCTATTTCCGCGATGATGTTAATTTTTCTATTGTAAACCTGTTGGTGCGCGAACAGCTCGACTTGCTGATGAATACAGACCTTTGCAAAGAATATTCTTTTCTCGAAGTGTATGAGTCTATCATGTTCACATACCTTCGGGGAATTTCGACAGAGAAAGGAGCCCGGAAACTGGAAGAATTCATTCAAGAGTACCGGCAGAAGCGACAAGCCAGTTCGGAATGACCCAATAATCTTTAAACATATAGATTGATTTTTTATGGACAGACAACTAATTTTAGTAGGCAAAAAGATGATGTTGACTGTGGTTTTGGCGTGGGCTGTAGGCTCCGTGCAGGCACAGGAAACAAAAGAAACCCTAACCTTGACCCTCGACAAAGCACTGGAAATTGCACTCAGCGATAATCCGACCATAAAGGTTGCCGAAGAGGAAATAGCCCTGAAAAAAGTGGCTAACAAGGAGACTTGGCAAAGTTTGTTGCCAGAAGCCAGTATTGGCGGAACATGGAACCATACGATTACGGCAGCCCAGATGAACCTCGGCGGTCAGTCTTTCAAAATGGGGCAGGACGATTCGAATACAGTAAGTGGAACTTTGAATATCAGCTTACCGTTATTTGCTCCTTCGGTCTACAAAGCAATGTCTATGACGAAAACCGACATAGAATTGGCGGTAGAAAAATCCCGTGCTTCTAAGCAGGATCTGGTGAACCAGGTTACTAAAGCGTATTATCAGTTGATGCTGGCGCAAGATTCTTATGAAGTTTTGCAGAAGAGTTATAAATTGGCGGAAGATAATTATAACGTGGTTAATGCAAAATACCAGCAGGGAGCCGTCAGCGAATTTGATAAGATTAGCGCTGAAGTACAGATGCGTAGTGTGAAGCCGAATGTCATTTCAGCGGGTAATGCCGTTACCTTATCCAAACTTCAGCTGAAAGTGCTGATGGGGATAACGGAAGATTTTGATCTCAAGATTGCCGATAATCTGGCTAATTATGAGACCGATTTGTTTGCTAACCAGTTGAATGAACTGAATGAAGGTTTGGTAAACAATACCACAATGAAGCAATTCGACCTGAACATGAAGATGCTCAATCAGAATCTGAAGTCCCTGAAGACAAACTTCATGCCGACACTGGGAATGAACTATTCTTATCAATACCAGTCATTGTATAATAATAACTGGAATGTCTTCGACTATAGTTGGGGTGGGAGTTCTGCTTTGGTATTTACCCTGAATATTCCTCTTTATAAAGCCAGTAACTTTACGAAACTGAAGACCGCACGAATTCAAATCAATCAGTTAAAGGAAAACCGCACGGATACGGAGCGTAAACTGAACATGCAGATTACCAGCTACCAGAATAATATGGCAGCAAGTTCAGAGCAAGTGGTAAGTAATAAAGAGAATGTAATGCAGGCCCAGAAGGCTGTGGAAATAGCCGGTAAACGCTATGAAGTAGGTAAAGGTACAGTGTTGGAACTGAACAGTTCACAAGTATCATTAACTCAGGCTGAACTGACGTATAACCAATCTATTTACGATTATCTGGTATCTAAGGCTGACCTTGACCAGGTTTTGGGTCGCGACTATTTAATTAATAAGTAAAAAAAGAAAAATCACAACGATATGAAAAAAAGTATTCAATTAATTGCCTTGGTGGCAGTTGCTCTGCTGGGCTCATGCAGTGGTGGAGAGAAAGACAAGGCTACAGCCGAGAAGGTAGATGAAAAACCGAGAGTTAAACTGGCTTCTGTGACCGCACGTCCCGTAGACCAGATTCAGGAATATACCGCTACTGTTCAGGCAGAAGTGAAAAACAATATTGCTCCTTCTTCCCCGGTGCGTATTGACCAGATATTTGTGGAAGTGGGTGACCGTGTATCTAAGGGGCAGAAATTGGTACAGATGGACGCTGCCAACCTGAAGCAAGCTAAGTTCCGTCTGGATAATCAGGAAATAGAGTTCAAGCGTACCGACGAATTATATAAGGTAGGCGGTACTTCCAAATCCGAATGGGATGCAGCCAAGATGGCATTGGACGTACAGAAGACTACGTATAAGAATCTGTTGGAAAATACCGCATTACTCAGCCCCATTAATGGTGTGGTAACGGCGCGTAATTACGATAATGGTGATATGTACAGTGGCGGCGAACCGGTATTGGTAGTGGAACAGATCACTCCGGTGAAACTGATGATCAACGTTTCCGAAGGCTACTTTGCGAAAGTAAAGAAGGGGGCTCCCGTAGCTGTTAAAGTAGATGTGTATGGTGACGAAGAGTTTGAAGGAACGATAAATCTGGTTTATCCGACCATTGATCCGAATACCCGTACTTTCCCTGTTGAAGTGCGTTTGACTAACCGCGACCAGAAAGTCCGTCCGGGTATGTTTGCCCGTGTAACGCTGAACTTCGGAACGCAGGATCACGTAGTTGTGCCCGATTTGGCTATCGTAAAACGTGCCGGTTCCGGCGACCGCTATGTTTATGTATATAAGGACGGGAAAGTTTCTTATAACAAAGTGGAACTGGGACGTCGTATGGATACGGAATATGAGTTGATTTCCGGTGTGGATAACAACTCGCAGGTAGTCATTGCAGGACAGTCCAAGTTGGCTGACGGGGTAGAAGTGGAAGTAGAGAAATAATTCTTAATTAAAAAAGACAACATGAGTTTATACGAAGGAGCGGTTAAAAAACCGATTATGACCTCGCTCTGCTTTTTGGCAGTAGCGATATTTGGTCTGTTCTCTTTGTCAAAATTGCCGGTAGACCTTTATCCGGATATCGAGACCAATACCATCATGGTGATGACTTCCTATGCGGGAGCCAGTGCGTCGGATATTGAGAACAATGTGACCCGTCCGTTAGAAAATACGCTGAACTCTGTCAGCAACCTGAAACATATTACTTCCAGATCTTCAGAAAACATTTCTGTGATTACACTGGAGTTTGAATATGGATATGATATAGATGTGTTGACGAATGATGTACGCGATAAACTGGATATGGTAAGTTCTCAGCTTCCTGATGAGGTGGAGACGCCTATTATCTTTAAGTTCAGTACGGACATGATTCCTATCCTGCTGCTCTCCGTTCAGGCGGAAGAAAGTCAGCCGGCACTTTATAAAATATTGGATGACAACATCGTGAATCCGCTGGCACGTGTGCCGGGTGTGGGTACGGTGTCTATTTCCGGTGCACCCAAGCGTGAGGTGAATGTCTATTGCGACCCTAACAAACTGGATGCTTATAACCTTTCAGTGGAAACCATCAGTTCCATCATCAGTGCTGAAAACCGAAATACTCCGGGTGGTACCTTCGATGTGGGAAACAATACCTATTCACTCCGTGTGGAGGGAGAGTTCAAGGACCCCAAGGAGATGGCGAACATTGTGGTGGGCACGCACAACGGAGCTTCCGTTTATCTGCGCGATGTGGCAAAGATAGTGGACTCAGTGGAAGAGCGTGCGCAGAAGACGTACAGTAATGGTGTGCAAGGTGCTATGATTGTGGTACAGAAACAATCCGGTGCCAACTCTGTGGCTATTTCACAAAAGGTTATCGATATGCTGCCGCAGTTGCAGAAATCATTGCCGAGTGACGTGAAACTGGGTATCATTGTCAATACTTCTGATAACATTCTGAATACCATTGACAGTTTGGAGGAGACTATCATGTACGCCATGTTGTTCGTAATCCTGGTAGTGTTTGTATTCTTGGGACGTTGGCGGGCTACGGTTATTATCTGTATCACCATCCCGATGTCATTGGTAGCTTCATTCATCTATCTGGGTATTATAGACGGTGGTTCGCTGAATATTATTTCGCTCTCTTGTCTCTCCATTGCTATCGGTAATGTGGTGGATGATGCCATTGTAGTACTTGAGAATGTGACGACCCATATTGAACGAGGGTCTGAGCCGAAGCAAGCAGCAGTTCATGCCACGAACGAGGTGGCTATTTCCGTTATAGCCTCTACGCTGACCATGATTGCGGTATTCTTCCCGTTGACTATGGTGAGCGGTATGTCCGGTGTGCTGTTCCGCCAGTTGGGTTGGATGATGTGTGTGATCATGACTGTTTCTACCATTTCGGCTTTGTCATTTACACCGATGATGTGTGCACAGCTCTTGCGCTTGCAGAAGAAGCAGAGCAAGATGTTCATCGCTCTTTATACACCGATTCAGCGTGCGCTTGATGCTCTCGATGTATGGTATCAAAATCGTTTGGACTGGGCTGTACGTCATCGTATAACTATCATGGTTGGTTGTGCTGCTTTCTTTGTGGCAAGTTTGTTCTGCGCCAAGTATATTGGTACGGAATTCTTCCCGGCGGCTGATAATAGCCGTATTGGTGTGAAGCTGCAACTTCCTATCGGTGCCCGTGTAGAGCGTGCCCAAGCATTGGCTTCGGAACTGACAGATAAGTGGATGAAACGCTACGAAGGTGTAATGAAAGTTTGTAACTATACTGTAGGACAGGCTGATTCGGATAATACTTTTGCTTCCATGCAGGACAATGGTAGCCATATTATCAGTTTTAACATCAGTTTGGTGAGTCCGGGAGAACGTAAAGTCAAGTTGGAAACGGTCTGTGATGAGATGCGTGAAGACTTGAAGGCCTATCCCGAATTGGACAAGGCGCAGGTAATCCTTGGTGGTAGTACCGGTGGTATGAGTGCCCAGGCTAGTGCCGACTTCGAGGTATATGGTTATGATTTTACCGCTACGGATAAAGTTTCGGCCGAATTGAAAGAGAAACTACTGAATGTAAAAGGTGTGAGTGAGGTAAACATCAGCCGTCAGGATTACCAGCCTGAATATCAGGTAGACTTTGACCGTGAGAAACTGGCATTACATGGACTGAATCTGTCAACTGCTTCCGGTTATCTGCGTAATCGCGTGAACGGAGCCTTGGCTTCCTATTATCGTGAGGATGGTGATGAATACGATATCCGTGTACGTTATGCTCCTGAGTTCCGTACAAAGATTGAAGATTTGGAGAACATCCTTATTTATACACCTTCCGGTGAAGGTATCCGTGTGAAGGACCTAGGTAAAGTGGTTGAGCGTTCGGCTCCTCCTACTATCGAGCGTAAGGACCGTGAACGTATTGTGACGGTATCTGCCGTTATTTCCGGAGTTCCGTTGGGTGATGTGGTAGCTGATGGTAATGCCATTATTGATAAGATGGACTTGCCGAGCGGTATTTCTATCCAGATCTCGGGTTCGTATGAGGACCAGCAAGATTCGTTCTCTGATTTGGGTACACTGGCTGTGCTGATTATCATTCTGGTATTTATTGTAATGGCTGCTCAGTTTGAGTCTTTGAGTTATCCGTTCATTATTATGTTCTCCATCCCGTTTGCATTCAGTGGTGTGTTGATGGCCCTCTTCTTCACGGGCACCAACTTGAACGTAATGAGTTTGCTGGGTGGCATCATGTTGATTGGTATTGTGGTGAAGAACGGTATCGTGTTGATTGACTACATCACCCTCTGTCGTGAGCGTGGTATGGCAGTACTTCACTCTGTGGTTACGGCAGGCCGTAGCCGTCTGCGTCCGGTATTAATGACTACGCTGACTACTATTCTCGGTATGGTGCCGATGGCTGTAGGGCAAGGTGAAGGTGCCGAGATGTGGCGTCCGCTGGGTGTGGCTGTAATCGGTGGTCTGACGGTATCTACCATTTTGACGCTGATCCTGGTTCCCGTGCTTTATTGTTCGTTTGCCGGTGTTGGTATCAGGCGTAATCGTCGCAAGATCAAGAAAGACCGTGAACTGAATGATTACTATCAGGCTCATAAGGAGAAGATGACAAAACCCAAAAAACAATAAATCAAAAAGATATGAAATCCGTATTTATAACATTTGACCAGGCGTTCTTCGAGCGCATCATGGCGTTACTTGATCGCCAGGGGTGCCGTGGATTCAGCTATTGGCAGCAAGTGCAGGGACGTGGCAGTAAGACGGGCGAGCCGCACTATGGGAGTCATGCATGGCCCAGTATGTGCTCTGCTATTATTACTATTGTAGACGAAGCTAAAGTAGACCCGTTGCTCGATGCACTTCACCGGATAGACGAGGAGACCCAGCAACTCGGTCTCCGGGCATTTGTCTGGAACATTGAGAAGACGATATAGTTGTGAGGAAGAAAGGGAAATCTTACAAAACGTGAAGATTTCCCTTTCTTTTTATGTCTTTTCCCTATCTTTGCAGCTCCTTTATGGGCAACATGGAAAAGAATTATCTGAAATATACTTGCATTTGGGCATTGATTATATTGGCGGGATTGTTACTGATGTACTTCCTGCCCAGTTTTACGGTAGGTGAACACGTGATGAGGCGTGTCGACTTGCTGGGTGACGTGCGTACTCAGAAAGATATTGCGGAAGAACCGGACAGTTTGCTTCCGCCCCCGCCGAAGGTGAAACCTGCTTTTGTGGATACCTGCCGTGCGGGTATGACGTGCATTGAAGACTACAGCGACTCTACTCTGCGTGGCATGACACCTTTTTACCGGGCTTTGGATGAATTGGCGCAACGCCCCCGCCGGGTACGTATTGCCGTTTTCGGAGATTCCTTCATTGAAGCGGATATTCTTACTGCGGATTTGCGCAATATGTTGCAGGATAAATATGGTGGTTGCGGAGTAGGTTTTGTAACCATTACTTCCATGACCAGTGGATTCCGCCCTACTGTGCGCCATTCGTTTGGTGGTTGGCAAAGCCATTCTGTAATGGACTCTACTTTCTTTGACCGCAAGAAGCAAGGTATTTCCGGACATTACTTTGTTCCCCGTCCTGGTGCTTATGTGGAATTGAAGGGACAAAACAAATATGCTTCACATTTGGATACGTGTGAACAGGCTTCTATCTTTTTTTATAGCAAAGGGGAGGTTACCCTTTCTGTGAATGTCAACCGGAATGAAAAGCAAACCCGTACTTTCCTGGCTACAGATGACTTGCAGGAAATGCAGGTAAATGGAAATATAGGTTCTGTCCGTTGGACGGTTGATGAGGCGGACTCTACCTTATTCTATGGTTTGGCTATGGATGGCAAAAAAGGAATTATTCTGGATAACTTCTCGTTGCGTGGCAGTTCGGGCTTGTCTCTGCGCTCCATTCCTGTATGGATGATGCATGAATTTAATGAGCAGCGTCCTTATGACCTGATTATCTTGCAATACGGATTGAACGTTGCTACTGAACGTGGACGGAATTATGACAAATACATTGCAGGTATGCAGACCACCATTGATCATTTGAAGGACGCATTTCCACAAGCAGGTATTTTGATAGTTAGCGTGGGTGACCGGGACTATAAGACGGAAGATGGTACCCTGCGCACAATGCCCGGTATTAAAAATCTGGTGCGTTACCAACAAAACTTGGCGGCAGATAACGACATTGCTTTCTGGAATATGTTCGAAGCGATGGGAGGAGAGGGAAGCATGGCAAATCTGGTACATGCCAAGCCTTCTTTGGCGAATTATGACTATACGCATATTAATTTCCGGGGAGGTAAGCACTTGGCAGGTTTGCTTTATGAAGCGCTTGTATATGGAAAGGAACAGTACGACAGGAGGAGGGCTTATGAAGCGGAATAAAGTTTATTTTTTAGACACGGCCTCTCTTCTCTTTTCGTCCCTGAAGGCTATTCTCACTGTCGCCTTTCTTTTCTTCTGCACTGTTTCCCTCCGTGCACAGGATTCTGTTCCATCCTGTCCCCTTATCAGCGAAGCCACGGCAAATTGTGATACGCTCCGTTCCTATTCCCAGCGTACGGATACTGTTGCAGTTCCTCAAATAGCTTTTCCTTCCGGCTTTCAGCAACTTGGTGAGAATGAGTTGACGGATAGCCTTGGCATTCTCAATCCTTTTTGGGAAAAGTTGCGTCTGTTGCATGCCGGCTTTTCTACAGATACCATCCGTATCGTGCATATCGGTGACAGCCATATCCGTGGGCGTATCTTGCCCCGTACTACCGGAACGCTGCTGACAGAAACTTTTGGTGCTATTTCTTATACTGATATAGGTATCAACGGTGCTTTTTGTACCACCTTTACCCGTCCTGACCGCATATCTGATATTGTCGCCCTGCATCCCGATCTGGTTATACTTTCTTTCGGAACAAACGAAAGCCATAACCGGCGTTATAACACTATCTTGCATTATCGACAAATGGATGAACTGGTGCGTATGCTTCGCGACAGCCTGCCCAGTGTACCCTTACTGATGACAACTCCTCCCGGTTCCTACGACAGTTTCCGGAAAATTCGCCGCCGCACCTATTCCATTAATCCCCGTACTGCAATTGCCGTAGAAACCATGCGTCGCTTTGCTGATGACAATGGTCTTGCCGTGTGGGATATGTACGAAGCTGTGGGCGGAAGACAACGTGCCTGCCCGAACTGGCAGGAAGCCGGACTGATGCGCCCGGACCATGTGCACTATCTTCCTGAGGGATACGTATTGCAGGGAGAATTATTTTATCAAGCCCTTTTAAAAGCCTATAATGATTATGTGGGATATTGACTTCAACTGTCTGCGAGATATATTTGTGTATGATCCGCAAGCGCCGATGATATTCAGTAGCGGCATTTTCTTGTGGTTGTTTGCAGCATTTATTCTGATATATCTGCTGTTGCAATGCCGTCTGACTGCACGCTTGTTGTTTGTTACCGCATTCTCCTATTATTTCTATTATAAAAGTAGCGGCACTTACTTTTTCCTGTTGGCGCTTGTCACGGTGGCGGACTTCTTCATAGCCCGTCTCATGGCGGTCAGTACCGTAGGCTGGCAACGTAAAACATGGGTAGTGGTGAGCCTTTTCATCAATCTCGGTTTGCTTTGTTACTTCAAGTACGCCAATTTCTTGGGAGATGTTTTTGCTTCGCTTGCGGGCGGTACGTTTCATCATTATGATATATTCCTCCCTGTGGGCATCTCATTCTTCACTTTTCAATCGCTCAGTTACACGATCGATGTGTATCGCAAAGATATAACCCCTCTTACCAATTTGCTGGACTACGCTTTTTATGTTTCCTTCTTCCCGCAGTTGGTGGCAGGCCCTATTGTGCGTGCCCGTGATTTTATCCCACAGATACGCCGCCCTTTGTTCGTATCCCACGAGATGTTCGGAAAGGGTATATTCCTGATTGCAAGCGGTCTGTTCAAGAAAGCGATTATTTCGGATTATATCAGTGTGAACTTTGTAGAACGTATTTTTGATAATCCTACGCTCTATTCCGGAGTCGAGAATCTGATGGGTGTTTATGGATATGCTTTGCAAATCTATTGCGATTTCTCAGGTTACAGTGATATGGCTATCGGAATAGCTTTGTTGTTAGGTTTTCATTTTAATAAGAACTTTGACTCTCCTTATAAGTCGGCCTCTATTACGGAGTTTTGGCGGCGTTGGCATATCTCACTTTCCAGTTGGCTGAAAGATTATCTTTATATCTCTTTGGGTGGAAACCGGAAAGGAAAAATCCGTCAGTATGCCAACCTTATCATAACCATGTTTTTGGGTGGTTTGTGGCATGGCGCTTCCTGGAATTTTGTCATTTGGGGATTGTTCCATGGCATTGCTTTGGCGGCACATAAATTCTGGATGACGCTGACCGGAAGAAAGAAAGGGGAAGAAAGCCACGGCATCCGCCGTTTCTTTGGCATACTTATCACGTTCCATTTTGTTTGTTTCTGCTGGATATTCTTCCGCAATGCCGACTTTTCCACTTCATTGGATATGATCAAACAGATCTGTACCACTTTCCGCCCGCAACTTTTTCCGCAATTGATTGCAGGCTATTGGGAAGTGTTTGCACTGATGGCATTGGGGTTCTGCCTGCATTTCTGCCCCGACCGTTGGGAGAATGCTTGTTGTAAAACAGTGATCCGCCTCCCCCTGATGGGAAAGGCGGTTCTGATGCTTGCTTTAATTTACTTGGTAATCCAGATGAAGAGTACGGAGATTCAGCCTTTCATTTACTTCCAGTTCTGATAGTCTCACTCTCAAACTCTTTCAGTTCTGCCAGTCCTTGCTCTACTTCTTTGATTTTTTGTTCGTGCAGCTTCAGTTTCGTATAACTGTAGATGCAGCCTATAATCATTACTGCCAATACAGGTAGGAAAGCGTAGGGATTGGTAATTTTACTCTCTGAAATCATAAAGATTATTACGGAGCCAAGGCCGAGAATGGTACCGTACTTCTTGTTATAGCTATAGAATTTTCTATATTTCAGGACTGTACGGGTCAACTCATTCACTTTCATATAATTCAGCTTAAACTTGGATAAACTATAAAGGATTACTGATTGAAAAAGCAAAGCCAAAAACATTACAGCTTCCAGAAGTATGAATGAACTCTGTTTCATATTGATTCCCAGAAATCTGTTTGCGGGCAGTACAATCAGGGCGACGAGCAGGAGGATATAAAGTCCTCGTAATTCCTGATTATAAATACTATCATAAGCCGATTTTGTTTTACTTGCAACCATTTCTTCAATGATTCTCTTATTCAATATCTCATTCTGTTCCAAACGCTCGTTCAGGACATTCCAACTATTTTTCATTTCATCTAAATTCATCATTTTTCAGTTTTAAGAGTTAGACATGTTTTTCAGATTCTCTTTGATGCGATAGAGTTTTACGGCCACATAATTCTTGGAGATCCCCAATATATCAGCAATTTCCTGATGACTCCGTTCTTCAAGCCAAAGCAAAATCAGCGCGCGCTCCAGTTTGCCCAGCATGTTTATCATGCGATAAAGTTCACGGAGTTGGGATGTCTTTTCTTCTTCATCGGCAAAGGCTGATTCCAGATCGATAGTGATGGGAACCACGACCGGTCTTGAATTGGATTTGCGGAAAAAAGATATACAGGTATTCAACGCAATCCGATAAACCCAGGTAGATGCTTTGCACTCGCCCCGGAAGCGAGGAAAAGATTTCCATAAGTTTATCACGGTCTCTTGATACAGATCATTGAGACTGTCACTGTCTGTGGCATAGATATAGCAGACCTTGTAGATAATCTGTTTATATTCTGTCACGAAGTCAACGAATTGCTTTTCCAACTTTCTAGTGTCCATAATTTAACTCTTTACTTCATTAGTCGCATGACAGAGTATTCGATTACAAGCTTTGAGAATAATTATTCAGATACGAATTGAGCGAATTATACGGATTTGCAATTAAATGAATCCGTATAATCCGCTCAATCAGCGTTATGAGAAATGATACTGAGTGGTCTTCCTGTATTTTATCAGTCCACCTCTACTTCATCAATGAACATATAAGCAGCTTTTCCTTCGCCTGCATGTCCTTTCGGCAGGGCAGGGCTGCGCTTGATGACAACTTTCACATACCGTGCTTTCACCGGATCGAAAGTTATCTCATAGTTTTCCACACCTTTCTTATCAATGTTTGTTTCTGCCGGAATATCCTTAACGGCTACTTCGCGGAACTCTTTGTTATCGTCAGATACAGAGACTACCACCCCTGTACTTCCCATAATCCAGGCACTCATATCGACAATGGCGTTCGTAGCTACCCGCTTGATTTCTGTTTCCTGTCCCAGGTCGATGATGGCTTCCACATCACCACCTACAAAGCCTAACCAGGCTCCGGTGGCATAGCTATCATTTCCCTTCATACCATCTACTAAGGTGATAGCACCTCCGAATTTATATTTTTCCGAAGGCTGGAAGGTCAGTTCGATAGGGCAATATGTAGCCTTATTGAAAGAAATCTTTTTATTCACCACTTTACTCTTTCCTTCCGGGCGGATAACCACTGCCTGGAAATCTGCTGTTTCAGTAATGGCAACAGGCTCTGTGTATTTCAATGAAGCTGTAGTCGGTTCGGTCCCATCTAATGTATAATAAATAGGAGCGTCATCAATAGTACTCAATGTGACTACTACCGCTTTCTTGGCAACATCCGGTGTGAAGTCGACCTTCAAATCGAATACATGCTTGGCATAGTTGAAGCCATCTCTTTGATAGAACTTCATCAGGCGAGCCAAGCGTTTAGTGAAATCTTTGAAATCTTTCTTTTCGGATTGTGTCCATTGTACTTCGGCAAGGGCAGCCATACGGGGTAATACCATGTATTCCACATGTTCGGTGGTAGTTATGTACTCTGTCCATAAGTTGGCTTGGGCACCAATAATATGTTTTTTCTGTTCTTCATTCAGATCGAAAGTAGGATCCAGACTATACACCTTTTCTATGGGTACATATCCACCGATACCCAGCGGTTCATCCTTGGTGTCTGCCGTCTGATAATAATCGAAATAACAATAGGTGTTGGGCGTCATAATTACATCATGTCCCATTTGTGCCGCTTCTATGCCTCCAGATGCTCCGCGCCATGACATTACTGTCGCATTGGGGGCTACATCGCCTTCCAGAATTTCGTCCCAGCCGATAATCCGGCGTCCCTTGCTGTTCAGGAACTTCTCGATACGTGTCATGCAATAACTTTGCAGGCGATCTTCTGCGGTATGTTTTTTATCAGCTTTCAGCCCTTCCGCTTTGATACGTGCCTGGCATTTCGGACATTTTTCCCAACGGGTACGTGGAGCTTCATCGCCACCGATATGTACATATTCTGATGGGAATATTTCGATGATTTCACTCATTACGTCTTCCAGGAATTGCATGGTTTTATCATTACCGATGCAAAGTACGTCTTCAAATACGCCCCAACGAGGACATACTTCATATGGACCGCCTGTACATCCCATTTCCGGATAAGCAGCTAATGCGGCAAGCATATGTCCCGGCAAGTCTACTTCCGGAATTATCGTGATGTAACGTTCCTGCGCATACTTCACGATTTCTTTAGCTTCTTCCTGTGTATAGAAACCACCATACGGCGTATTGTCGTACTCTTGTGTGTTTCTTCCGATTACCGTACGACTGCGTTGAGAACCTATTTCCGTAAGTTTCGGATATTTCTTGATCTCAATACGCCAGCCCTGGTCTTCAGTCAGGTGCCAGTGGAAAGTATTCATATTGTGCAGTGCCAGCAAGTCTATATATTTCTTTATAAACTCTTTGGGGAAGAAGTGACGTCCTACGTCGAGGTGCATACCGCGGTAACTGAAACGCGGTTCGTCCTTAATTTCACCTGCCGGTATCAGGACGGTTGCTCCTTTGGCTTCGGCGGGAATGGATTTGCGTAAAGTCTGGATGCCATAGAACACTCCGTTTTCGGTTTGTCCGTTGATGCTGATTCCTTCGGGGGTGGTAGTCAGCACATAGCCTTCCTTGTTTGCAATGCCCGGGTCGAGCCCCAGTACAATTGCATTTTTCACTTGTTCTCCTGCCGCGATGGCCTTTGTTTTCGGTGCGTAGTTCGTGGCTTGTTGGATGTACTCCGACAGGAACTCAGCATTGCGTTGCAATAAGGCATTGTTTTCCGGATAAGCGATGAGAACATTTTCGTTCAGTTTGAACGGATTTCCTTGGGTTAAACTAACCTCTTGGGGGAGAGGTATCACTTGGTAGTTAGCTTCTTTCTCCGCGGTACACGAAGCGCATGCCAAGGCGAGAGCACTTGCAAGAAGTGCGTGGTTAAGTTTTCTCATGGTGTTAGTATTTAATTGATTGTACAAATGCAAATGTACGTGATTATCTTCGAATTTTCACATAAACGGACGCAAAAGTATACTTCCGGTACTGAAGAAAACTACAAACCGGCTTGTCTGCTTAAAGTCCGGTAGAGTTCGTTCATCTTCTCATTTCTCAATGCGTTGATCTCTTCCGCTTGTCCGGGTTTCAGATAATCTTTGTTGAGTTTGATGAAACGTTTGTCCAGTTTCCCGGCTTCACCGATGATTTTTTTAAGTTGCGTGGCAAGTCCGGAAGCCTGTGATACATCATATTTCGAAGATTCGTAGGTGAACTCCACTTCTTTGTACTGAAGATAGTTGATGCGCAGGTCCAGCATCAGGCGATAATGTTCGAATTCACCGCCCTGTTTCCGGGGAACGATCTTGTTGAAGTTGCTTTTCAACTCTTCACATTCCTGTATCACCTGTTCTATCGGCTTTCCTTTAGCATCCTTTCCGTGACGGACTAACTCTTGGGGAAGCAGGAAATAGTTGAGAAAGGTTTGCGCTTCGTCCTCCGACAGCCCATAGCGTTGCTGTGCATACTCTTTTATGAAAGTTTCGGCATGAATCGCTTCTGATGAATTAACCGCTTTGCAATAAGCGTCTATCAGCAATTGGAATCCTGACATGGGATATACCTGCCGGATGGGTTGCATACTGATTATTTCCCAACCGTTATCATAGTGGAAACCATAAGTTCCGCTGGTTGACCAGGAAGTTTCTATCATTCCCTCATATCCGTGAGCACGCGCAAAGGGCAGGAAAGTAGCCAGGTTATTGAAATGCTTCATCCACTGGGTCAGATATGTATTGTCGGGTGCCGAGCGCAGGGAGGCTGCTCCCCACATCTTTACACCGAGCTTCAGCAGATTATCCAGTTTACCGAAGCGGTCCGGTTCCCAACCGTAATTCCAGTCAACGTAGATGAGATCTTTGGGTAACTCTTGAACGGCTTCGGGGTGCATCAGGATAATATCCGCCCAGATGATAGGTTTCTTTCCCATTTCCTTGACCACCTCGCACATGGCTTTTATGTAGTCAACAAAAAGGCGCGACTTATTTACTTGGGAACATTGTGCGCAACTTCCCAACAGATAAGTTTCGTCAGCTCCTATATGGAAATAAGGTGACGGATGCAATTCTGCCACTTCCCGGAAGATTTCCCGGAATACCTTTTTAGCTTCTTCTATCTTGAGGGGACATACTTGCGACACTTCCTTACTGTCTTCACGCAAATGTGCGTACCGGTCGTGCCTTAATATGTATTCGCAATGTCCGAAACAGTTCTGTAACGGGATTACTTCAATGCCGAGCGAAGTGCAATAGCTTACAATATCCTGTACTTCGCTGCGGCTGAATGCCAATTGATTACACAAAGTGGCATGCTTTTGGAAAGGGAATGTTGCTTCATACTCTATCAGCAGAGTATTTATCTCTTTCTTTGAAAGGTCGGACGCCAGTTCCTTGATTGCCGAAACCGTCATTACCTGTGTACGGCAATCCAGATAGAAAGCCCTGACTTTGAAGTCGGAAGGAGGGGCTGCGCTACGGGCCGGAACACACAGGCACAGGAATACGCTTACTAAAAGTAAACTTTTGTATATGGAACGAAGGGTATGATTCATGGTCTTTATTTTTTAGATGGATAAAAGTGACGCACTGTCCCGGTCACAATAAAGCGTCGCATGGGGATGAGTACGTAAAATAGAAGCCGGGCAAGTGGTGCTGACAGGGCCGTATAATGTTTCTTTCACAGCATTCGCCTTTGGCTTTCCCGGTACTATGCAAAAGATACGGGTAGCTTTCATCATAACCGGTATCGTAATGGTGACTGCCTGTTGGGGTACTTTCTCCAGACTGGAGAAACAACCGTCGTGTACCTGTTGTGTGCGACATACCTCGTCCAGTAATACCACTTTTACCTGCTGGGGATCATCAAACAATGCCACATGCGGGTCATTAAAGGCGATGTGCCCGTTTTCACCGATTCCCATGAAAACAATGTCGATGGGATGCTTTTGCAGAACTTCTTCATAGTGGGTGCAGATGTTTTCGGGTGAGGCGCCTTCTATATATAAATAATGTATAGACTTGAAGGGAAGTGCGGCAAATATGTGTTCTTTGAGATAATTCCCGAAGCGTTGAGGCGCATCCGCTTGCAGACCGATGTACTCGTCCATGTGCAAGGCATGGATGCGGTTCCAGGGAAGAGCATACTTCTGCAAGGCGGCCAGAAACTCGTTTTGTGAGGGGGCCGCTGCAAACAGAATATTGATTTCCTCTTTTTCTTTTAATAATTGGTTGATACTTTCGGCTGCTGCTTGTGCGGCATCTTCGCCCATAATCTGGCGGGTAGCGCATATCCGTGCCAGTAAAGCTTCTTTCTTAATTTCTTTTATGTTCATGGTTGTTCAAATAATGTTTCTCCGTTAATGAATACCCGGTTGATGCGGATATCCGGGTCGAATATTACAATGTCGGCATCATATCCTTTGGCAATCTTTCCTTTCCTGTCCGCAATGCCCATTATTTCGGCGGGGGTGAGCGTCATCATGCTTATGGCTTCTTCCAGAGGACGTTCTCCCATCCGGTACATATTCCGTACCAAGCGGTCGGCCGTAGCTACGCTTCCCGCAAAGGACTGGCGGTCGGGCATCTTGGCTACTCCGTCCTCAATGAGTACTTCGCGTCCTTTGGCACGACTGCCCAATATGCTTTTCCCTTCGGGCATACCTGCACCGCGCATGGAGTCGGTGACTAAGGCAATCTTCTCCGCACCCTTATTCTTTACTGCCAGTTTCATAAGTGGTGCCGGAACATGTACGCCGTCCGTTATCAGTTCAATGGTTATTTCGTCCAATAAATATCCCGCTTCTACACAACCTGCATAGCGGAAGGCGTTCCGGCGGGTTACTCCATTCATGCAGGAGTAGAAGTGGGTGATATGGGTAAAACCGTGTTTCACGGCTTCCACCACATCTTCATAAATGGCATCTGTATGCGCTATGGAAGGTAATATGCCACGTCGGTGCAGTATATCACCAAACTCAAGTGCCCCCGGAAGTTCGGGAGCAATGCTCCACCGGACGATATCCTGGCTCCTGTCCAATATCTCCATGTATTCTTCGGGAGAAGGGTTGCGCAGATAGCGCGGATCCTGTGCTCCCCTGAAGGCATAGGCAAAGTAAGGGCCTTCCAGGTGTAAACCACCGAAAGCGGCACCCGAACGCTGATCTTTTACCCGGTCGTATATATCGAGGAAGCGAAACAGTTCCTGATTATCCGAAGCCAGTGTGGTAGGATAAAGTAAGGTAGTTCCGTGCCGCAGGTGTTCGCGGGCAATGGTGAGGCAGTCTTCTTCCATGCAATCCATGAAATCGGAATCACCTGCGCCGTGTGTGTGCAGGTCGATGAATCCCGGGGCGATGTAGCCGCCGTGTGCATCGTGACCTATGCTGCCGGGTACTTCATAGTTTCCCGACTCTATGCCGATAATTTTTCCTTCGGCAATGAGTACGGTTCCCACTCCGAAGTTACGTTCCGGAGTGATGATTTCACCGTTATAAATTCTGGTTATTTGTCCTTTTTCAGTTTCCATAATTCAGACCAATGATTGATTTTATATCCGTAGAATGCGTAAAATATCAAATAAAGGAAGCAGGGAATCAGCACGATATATCCGATCCGTAATCCGTAATGATCGGCTATCAGTCCATAGATGACCGGCATGAAAGCGTTGCCGCAGAGTGCCATCACCATGAACGAGGAACCCAGGTTCGTCCAGCGTCCCAGGTCATGTATGGCAAGCGGCCAGATTCCGGCATAGATCAGTGCGTTGCATACTCCCATCAGGCTCAGGCACCAGATGGAAAGGGAAGTGGCATGTCCGTACATCTGTACTTCTCCGGGAATCACCAGTACACAGACCGATAATATCAGTCCGCCTACGGTGCAGATACGGAACATGCGTTGCTGGCTGGCAAACCGGGGAATCAGCAGGATACCGATGAAATATCCTACAAGAGCACAGGACAAAGTGATGCTGGGGAATATCTTGGCTTCGTGCAGATTGAATCCCATACTTTCGGCATAGCTGATAATCGTATCGATGGAAATCACCTGGGCCGCCACATGAAAGAAGATGGCGAATACTCCTAATATAAGGTATGGGTACGAGCCGATAGACTTGTGGTCACCGGAAGAGTGGGTACTCTTTTCCTGTTCATTACTCAGATCGGGCAGCCGGATGAAATGTATCGCGCAGCCAAACAGGAACAAGAACAGGGAAAGTATCGAGTAGGGGACAATAACCCTCCGTATCAGTTCGTCCAGCAAGAGGTCTTTCTCTGCACCTGCCACACTGTTACTCTTCAGCACTTCGAACAATTCGCTATCCGTTGATTTCAGGATGACGGCGGCAAACAGCAGGGGGGCGATGATTCCGGCTATCTTGTTGCATAGCCCCATGATACTGATACGCCGGGCTGCCGACTCTATGGGTCCCAGTATGGTGACATAAGGATTGGCTACGGTTTGCAGGATAGACAGACCGGTACCTATGGTGAATAGTCCGGTCAGGAAGACGGGATAGGCCCGGGTGTAGGCTGCCGGAACGAATAGGACGGTCCCGGCTACCATAAGCCACAATCCTGCGATAATACCCCGCTTGGGGCCGATCCGACCGATCAGTTTGGCAGCGGGAATAGACATCACAAGGTAAGCGATGTAGAATGCCAGGGCTACCAGATAAGACTGGGTGTGGGTTAACTCGCAAGCTACTTTGAAGTAGGGAATCAAGATGGAGTTTACCCAGGATACTAGTCCGAAGATGAAAAACAGCGTTCCCAGCATCAGCATAGGCAGCAGATTGGAGGAAGGCTTTTGTTGAACGTTACCTTTAAACATACCTTTTTACAGTTTTATATAAATACGTTTGCGATAGAGAATGTATCCCAATGCCCATATCACCCCGATGAAGAACAGGGCATAGACCAGAGATCCTGCATAATCTCCCAGCAAGGGTTGCAGCGTCCGGTTGTAGATAATTCCCCGGACACTGATGGTTGCTTCGCCCCACGGGATGAATGACAATCCGAACAGTACGCTGATGATCCATGCAACTACATACATGAAAAGCGGATTCACTCCGAAGGCTTCGAAGAAGCGGCACCAGCGCTTTTTCTGCCTGACGTCAATGATATCTATCAGTAAAGCAAGAAGCAGGGAAGCAGTTCCGGAAGTGATTAAAGTGTAGGAAGCCGTCCACAGTTTCTTGTTTATCGGATCGAGATATTGTAACAGGAAACCGGCGAACAACAGAACCGTACCGAACAGGGCGATCTGACGGATACGTTCCTTATTTTCCGCTATCCCCGTAATCAGGCTTCCAACGAACGTGCCGAACAGTACATGCGCCCAACAAGGAATCGTACTCAGCAGCCCTTCGGGTTCGAAAGCAAAGCTACCGCCCTCAGCGGCCTCTTTGATTAAATGTCCCGCTCCCAGCAGTTTGACGTCAATCACCGCAATCAGGTTGTCTGCCGAATGTACATATCCGTTGAAACATTGCAGCAACACAAGATATAGCAGCAGAATTCCTCCTGCCGTGGCAAGATAATACTTCTTCGGAATAAGAATTGCCAGGAATGCTCCGCCTGCATAAGCCAATGCCAACCGTTGCATGACACCGAGAATACGCAGATGTTCCCAGGAGAAAGTGCCGTAACAAAGTTTGGAGAAACAATCCAATGCTATTCCTACGGCAAAGAGAGCTACGGTCCGACGGATGATTTTCAGACTGACGGTGGTATTGAGTTTATCGAACTTGCGCAATGAAAAGTGGATGGCTACGCCCATGATAAACATAAAAAAGGGATAAACCAAGTCTGTGGGGGTTAATCCATGCCATCGTGCGTGTTGCAACGGGGCATAGACAGACTGCCAGGAACCGGGGTTGTTTACCAGTATCATTCCGGCTATGGTAATCCCTCTTATTACATCGAGTGCAAGTAATCTATTGTTTGGGGCCGACATAAGTGCTGAATGTTTTGATTATTAATAGTTTGGATGCTCTTCATTAAATGAAAACACCCGGATGCTTTATTCTACTCTTGCAAAATGTGGCATCTTTTGTAGCAAAAGATGCCATCTTTTGCATGTGATGTTTTATTGCTTCATATCCTTTCCTTTAATGAAACAGGTCTTCGGAATATGGCTTCTGCAAGAGGATGCTTAATGTTCGGTGAAAGCGTCATAGAGCACCTGAAGCAGACTCTCTTCTTTGTTGGGAGAATCGTGCGAGATAGCCCATATCATGATACCTCCGTAACCGTTGTCATTTACATACCCGGCTTTGGCACGCATGGTTGGTTTGCCGTTGTAGAAGAGTAGTCGGATTTCGTCCTTCTCCGTGGCCTGTTCGTTGGGATAATTCGTTAGAATCTCCTTGTACGGCATGTGTGTAGCCCCTACCGGGGTTTCGGCGGATACGAAGTGTACACCGTAGAAAGGCACTCCGAGGATAATCTTTTCTTTGGGTACTCCGCGGATTTCACTCCAACGTTTGGCTGCCATGCGGAAGTGTTCCATGCTGGCGTGCTGAGCTACTTTCGATGATTTCCAACCACCGGTGAAGTCGTACACCATGATATTGACCAGGTCCAGATATTCAAACATCGAGTTAGTATATACATTATAGTTTCCCCAGCCCCCGTTCCATTCCGGATAGTCGGCACTCACGGCGGCAGTCAGCAGTTTGCCTTTGGGAAGTTCCGTCCTCAGTTCTTTGTAGAAGTTTTCAAGGAGGGCTACTTTTTCCTTGTCGCCTTCTCCGTAGCCTTCCGGACCGCCTGCCCAGTGTTCGTAGTCGATGTCAAGACCGTCGAATCCCCAGTCTTCCACAGCTTTCAACAGTTCCTTTTTGAAGCGGTTGCGGTAAGTATCATTAAGCAGTACACCCGCCATAATGGCTTTGTTGCCGCCTCCACCTGCGGATAACAGAACTTTCACCCCTTTCTTTTGCCCTTCGCGGAAGATGGGCAAAAGCTTTTCGATGTTGGCGGCATCAGCCAGGCCACCTTCTTCTGTGGCGCGTCCGAAGGCGATGCTCAGGTGAGTCAGTTGATCCCAGGGAATCTGGTATTCGGGCAATTGTTCATATTGCAGGTATCCGAAGATAATCTTGGATGGTTTCTTGGGTGGTTCTTCCTGGGAGGTTCCTCCGCATCCGAAGAGGATGCAGAGAAGTGCCCATAGAGTCAGATATTTCATAGGTATCCGTATGTTTTTAAGGTGCTGTTACTACTAAAGTGAATTCTCTGAAATTAGTGGTTCCGTTTCGTACCGCTTCAAAGCGCAGCTTGAAACTTCCGGTCTGGGTGAATGTGTAGCTCAGTGTAGGGGCGGTTCCGATCACTTCACCGTCCAGCAACCACTTGACGGACACGCTGCCGTCTGCCGGAGAAACCAGGATAGGGAATTCCGTGAGGGTGCCTGCTATGGCTGATACACTTTCCAACATGTCGGTATAGATATAGAGTTCATCATCGGCAAAGGTCGGGTTGCTTGCCGAGTCGTCTTTACAACTTCCCATGGCGATGCCCAGGAAGCACAATATTAGAAAAATATACTTGGTTTTCATAATTTATCCGTTCTTTTTAATTGTGTAAACTTATTCTTTATCCCACCATACACGACTGGTCCAGTTGTCTGTTCCTCCCATGCGGCTGAGTGCTTCTTCCAGATTTTCCTTGTTCTTAATCTGTTCTTCCAGCGGATACATCATGCGGTTGGGGCGTTTGCCGTCCGATTCGTTTTCTGTGGGAGCCAGGTTGTAGAACTTGGTGTACTTGCTCGGCATACCGCTGCGCCGGATGTTAGACCAGGCTTCAATCGGGTCGAGGATATAGAGCAGCCACAGTTGTTTGTTGATCTCTTCCAGCGCCTCGGTGTCGCCTGCATCCAGCAGTGAAGACTGTTCTTCGGCGAGGGCTTCCAGTGTGGCGTCATCGGGTACATTGGCGCCAAACAGGCTCCATTGCTTGATGGCGGCTACCAGACCTTTCTTATAGTGTTCCTTGGCACTTTCGGAAGATACATTCCAATGGCGGGCAGCGGCTTCAGCCAGGTAGAATTCTGTTTCGGCATAAGTAAGGTGCATATAAGGAGATGCTGGATCAGTCAGCAGTTTAGAGGGTTGCATCTTCTGGTAGTGGTGTGCTACACTTACATCTTTTCCATCGATATTGATGGTAAGAGCCGGTGCCCAGGCATTGTAGATGAAATCTTGTGCCGGTACTCCTTGATACGAACCGGTCTTTTCGTAAACAATGGAGGTGATATCCGTGCGTTTGCTGTCGGTATAGTAGGCGCCTCCGATGTAGAGAGTGCGCGGGTCGTTGGTGGAAGTCAGCGCTTCCAGCAATTCGTTGGTCATGCGGTAGTTACTGTAAGTAGGATCTTCCAGCATCTGGTTGGCAAATCCGTTGCCCGGACCTTCGTCCAGTCTGCTCGATTCGTGCGCCACATAACAGATATCGCTGTTAGAGGTCATCACTCCTGCCTCATAAGCCGCTTTGGCTTCTTGCTGGGCAAGTGTGGGGTTGACTTTCAGCAGGCGCATGGAGATGCGCAGCCATAAGGAATTGGCAAACCGTCTCCATTTCTCGATGTCGCCATTGAAGTAAAGGTCGTTCTGCGGAGCCATAGCCGATACGTCCAGTTGGGCGGAGGCGGCGCGGAGTTCGCTCAGGAAATCCATGTAGATATCTTCCTGTTTGTCGTATCGGGGTTTCACGATGTTTTCATTGTATATCTTTCCGGCTTCAAAGTACGGAATATCACCGTAATAATCCGTCAGTTTAAGGAAAGCCTCTACTTTCAGGATGCGTCCGATGGCATTCAGATTGACTTCTTCCGGGTTGTCGGTGGTCTGGCTGACCAGTGCGACGGCATTCTTAATGATATCGGGATAATAGGCTACCCAGAGGCGTTCCATGTAGGCAATGTTCTTTTTGGCTTTTCCACCGTACTCCTGCATACTCCAGCCGCCAATCCAGTGGTTGACGAATGCACCCGGGTAGATAAAGTAGCGGATGGTGTTCTGCATATATTGTGAATGGGTCAATTGTATGGTCGGAATCAGCAGATGCGGGGATATGCTGGTTGCCTTGGTTGGATTCTCGTTCAGTTCAGTCAGGTCTACACAGCTGCACAGGCAGATGAGGCCGATAAATAAGGAACTCCATTTTATATTTTTCATGTTGATATGCGTTTTAGAATTTGACATTGATGCCGAAGCCGAAGGTGCGGCGTGAGGGTAATGAGCCATACTCGAAGCCCTGTCCGTTACCGTTGTTGTAAGAAGATTCAGGGTCGATGTTGTCTACTTTTGAATAGATCAGCAGCAGGTTGCGACCGTAAGCCGAGAGGGTGACGGATTCGATAGGAGTATGTACGAACCACTTCTTGGGGCATGAGTAAGAGAGTGATACTTCACGCAGTTTCACGAAAGAGTTGTCGCAGATGAACGGTTCGGGGGAAGAGTTTTGCAAGGCTTGCCAGTATTTGGCGGGATCTACGTACACATCGTTGGGCACATAGCTTACGTTACCGTCGGCATCGGTTACGGCTTTTACTCCCTTACCTACATAACCTCCGGTCGGTGTCCAGTCTTTGGCATCCACGTTGGCCGACAGGCGGGCTTGCTCGGAGGCGTACCAGCCTTCGCGTCCTTCCAGGGTTTCTTTGGAAGTACCGTTTACGTGCGACTGCATCTTACTCATGGAATAAACGTCCGCACCGAATTTCATATCTACCAGTACACTCATTGATAAGTTTTTGTAAGAGAAAGCATTGCGGAAACCTAAAGTGAAGTCGTAGTTGCCGTTTCCTAATACGGATACTTTATCGTCGAAAGTAGGCAGACCGTTTTCATAAATCACTTCGCCGGCTTCTGTACGGTTCAGTTTCTTACCTACGATGACACCGTAAGGTTGTCCTTCGCTTGCGTAGATGAAGGCGTTGGCCCAACGGGCGGCTGCCAGTTCAAAGTCTTTCACGTCTTCGTGCAGTTTCACTACTTCATTATAGTTCTTGGCGAAGTTGATATTGGCATCCCAGGTGAAGTTTTTGGTTTTCACCGGTACGAGTGACAGAGAAGCTTCGATACCTTTGTTGGAAATCTCACCGGCATTGATCATGGCACGGCTGTATCCGGTAGATTGTGAAACCGGCAATGACAGGATCTGGTCTTTGGTTATCTGTTGGTAGTAAGTAAAGTCCAGTCCCAGACGGTTATCCAGGAAACGCACATCCATACCTACTTCGAAAGAGTAAGTCGAGGTCGGTTTCAGGTTGGCATTAGGCACGGAACCGGAAGTGATGTAACCCAGAGAAGTTCCTTTATTGGTATAAGGTTTCAGACCGTATTCCAATTGAAGCTGATAGGGGCTTGTGTCACCACCTACTTTAGCCCATGAAGCACGCAACTTACCGAAGGTGAACCATTCTTTGTGCTCAAAGAGGTTGGAGAATATCAAGCTTCCCGAAACCGAAGGATAGAAATAAGAACGGTTCTTGGGGCTTAGAGTGGACGACACGTCATTACGGAACGTTGCATCGAGGTATGCAAACTCTTTGTAGCCCAGGCTGACCTGTCCGAACAGGGAGCGCACGGCTTTACGCACCAGGGCATGTTCGGTTTCTATGCTGGAATAGTTGGTGATGTCCTGTAAACCGGGAATTACCTGCGTTTGTCCGGTCTGGATCATAGATTCGTACTCATAGCGCATCACATTGCCGCCGACGAAAGCCGATACATCGAAATCACCGAAACGCTTTTGGAAACGAAGCATCATCTCGAAGTTGTACTGCATCACGTTGTTGGTCATTTCCTTCATCATTCCATCGGTAAATCCGGGGGTATACATCGGAGTGAAATCGGTGAAGCGGAAGGTGTAGGAGTCCAGACCGGCTTTGAAGCTGGCTTTCAGATAATCGGTGAATGCATAGTAGAGGCGTCCCTGTCCGATGAGGCGGTCGCGTTTGGACTTATTGCTCATTTCATTGATTACCCAGTAGGGGTTGATGCGGTATTTGTCACCGTTCCAGTCATTGTAACGTCCGGTTTCGTCCTTGTAGTTACTGGATAACCATTTCTGGTCAAAACTCGGCGCGATACCTATCAGGGCATTACCAAGATTACTCGGACTGTCGGACAAGGCGGGGCGGTTCTGCACGGATTCGTAACTGTAAGTGGCCTGTGCTTCTACGGTCAGGCGTTTGGAAAGCTGGGTGTTTCCTTTAAAAGAGACACTGGTACGGCTCAGTTCCGATTCGGGCACGATATCCCAGTTGCGCATATCAGATACGGATACACGGAAAGCCGACAAGTCATTGGTCTTGCTGAAGGCAACGGCATTGGTGGTAGTGATACCGGTATCGAAGAAACTCAGGATGTTGTTGTTCACATTACCATACTTCCGTATCTCATCATTATAGATATGTACATCCATGTTGGGGTCTAACTTTCCACCCCAAGCTACTTGCGAAGTAGTCGATGCCGACTGACCGGACATCGAGGGACGCCCGTCGCGGCCCTGACCGTAGACGCGCTGGTAATCGTCGAAGCCGGTCAGTAATTTAACAATGCTCAGGTTGGATGAGAACTCCACACCTATACCCTTTTTCTTCTGGGCGGACTTAGTGGTGACGAGGACAACACCGTTGGAAGCTCTGGAGCCATAAAGTGCGGAAGCGGACGGGCCTTTCAGGATAGAAATGTTTTCAATATCATCCGGGTTGAGGGAGGACAATACGTCACCATAGTCGTAACCACCCCATTTGCCTGCACCTTCCAGTTCCGTATTGTCCACCGGCATGCCGTCGATGACATATAGGGGCTGGTTGGAACCTGTCAGCTGGGAATTACCGCGGATAATGACGCGTGTGGAACCGGAAGGGCCTGCTGTTGTGGAAGAGATATCCACACCGGCTACTTTACCCGAGATGGCAGACATTACATTCTGCTCGTTACCGGCTGTCAGTGCGTCATTGTTTACGGAAGATACAGCGTAACCTAAAGCTTTGGCTTCACGCTTGATGCCGAGGGCGGTTACTACCACTTCGTCTATCTTCACGGCTTCTTCCTGAAGGATGATGGTGATTTGGGAACGCCCTTCTACTTTGATTTCTTCTGATTTCATTCCGATATAGCCGACGCGTAACACGGCGTTGCGCGAAGAAGCATTGATGGTAAAGCGTCCTTCTACATCGGTAATGACACCTGTCTGGTTGCTTTTGTCTTGAATGGTAGCCCCGATAATGGGTTCTTTGTCTACTCCGATAACGATACCGGATACCTTGAAATTGCTTTGAGCCAGAGTAATCAAGCTACAGCACATACATACAATGAGGAAGATACTTCGCATTGAAGTGTTCTTTCCTGACGAGTTAGGTAAAAGAATAAAATTTCTCACTGTTTCTCATTGGTTATTAGGGTTAATAATAGTGGTTGTTTTCCCGTACTTATAGTAATTCCTATATTGGGTTGGAGTCATCTGATAGATTCGTTTAAAGGATTTGGTAAGATTGATGTAATCTTCATAACCCAGTTCAAAGGCTATATCCATGATGGGCAGGTCTGAGGTTAACAGTTTCTCGGCGAAACAGGAAGTGCGGTAATCCAGTATATATTGGTAAATGGAAATGCCGACTTCCTTACGGAAATGTTTTTCCAGTACACGGCGTGAAACACAAAGGCGGTTCAGTATTTCTGTGATGCTGATAAGGCCGTTGTTCTCCGTCTCAATAAGTTTCAGGGCACCAAGGACCAGTTTGTCACTTACCGAGTATCCTTCTGTTGACTTTCTGCGTTCAATGCGGATGGGATTGATAACGATATTGAATTGTGGCAGTTGCTTATCCTTCACAATGCTGTGCAGCAGTTTGGCTGCCTGATATCCGCCGTTCTTTACATCCAGCACGATGGAAGAAAGGGGAGGGTCGGACATATTGCAGAGTATTTCGTCATTATCCACTCCCAAAACAGCCAGATCCTGGGGGACTTGAATGTTGCTGATACCGCAGACTTCGGTTATGCGTAAGGCGAATACGTCGTCGCAGGCAAACAAGGCTGTGGGATGGGGGAGTTGCTGCAACCAGGCTTGGAGGGTCTGCTGGTCGGAAGTGGAGCCATAGCGGATGTTGCTCTCTTCATTATAGATATAGGCATGCTGCCCTACTTCGGCGAGGCGGGTACAGAAACCCTCTTCACGTTCGCGTGACCAGATTGTATCACTGGTGCCGTAGAAAGCAAAATTAGTGTAACCTTTCCGTAAGAAGTAGTTGGCGGCCATTTCGCCGGTGCCGTAGTAATCACCGGTAATATTGGATATGCCGTCCACACGATTGGTGTAGTTTTGCAGGATGACGGGGATGCCTATGGAGCGCAGCCGTTCGGTATTTACTTCGGACAGCTGTCCCATGATGGCATCCGCTCCCCAGCGCTGAGCAATATCAATGACTGTTTCGATTGCTTTTTCGTCATTGAAGTCTTCACGGCTCAATGGAATTCGATAAAAGCGCCAGTTGCCCACTTCCATGGAATATCGCAGGAAACCTTTTAATAAAAGGCGGCTGTACGCGCTGGTAAAATCGGATAATAGCAGTACTTTCAGCATACGGTATTAAATTTGCGGTTCGCTTTTTAATTGTTCACTGCAAATGTAAGCTGTTTGTGTTTGTTGATATGCGTCAGTATGCGTTTATTTATTGTTGATTTGCGTCAATGCAATTGTTTTCTATCTATTATATTCTTTTTGCTCTGTATTCTTTCGGTGACATTCCCGTATGCTTCTTGAAGTACCGTCCGAAGAACGACTGGTCGGGAAAATTATACCGGTCGGCTATCTCTTTTAGTGAGAGGTTGGTGGATTGTAGGGCGACTTTGATTTCCAGTGTGAGAAACTCATCGATGATTTCTTTAGCGGAAATCTGGCCTACCTCTTTAGTAATAGCGGAAAGGTAGCGTGTAGAAATACAAAGTTGCTCGGCATAAAAGGCTACATCCCGTTGCATGGTACAATTGGTATGTACCAGGTGGATGAACTTTTTGAACAGCTGTCCTTTCCGGTTGCCTCCCTCCAGTTGTTCCTTCGTGAAATATCTCTGTACCTTATCATAAGTATCCAGGAAGAATATCTGAAGTAGGTTCTGGGCAATGCTTTCGCGAAACTGATTTTCCTTGTCGGCATAGATGGCGGCGCTTGCCTCTATCATTCTCAGGATGGGGCGTATGGTTTCGAGTCTGGTATGTGTATAACAGGAATTCTCTTTCATGAAATGCATGAATGCCGGATCCAGTCGAAAGTAGGCAACCTTCATCATCTCGCCCGAATAAGCGAAATAGTGTATCTGGAAGTCCGGGCTGGCCGATCTGAGCGAAAGAATAGAGCCGGGCAATAACATAATGTTCGTATTCGGTATAATGTGATGCTTCTCCAGATCTATGGTGATTTCCGCTTCTCCGCCGGAACAGAATAAAAGGACTCCATTCGTTAATTTGATGAGTCGGTTGTGGTAAAACTCCAGATTATCGGTCCCGGATCTGAAGGTTTCTGCTTTCGTAGTTAATAATGGATTCATACTTTATCTTTTTAAAGTTTTGCTGGGACAAAGGTAGAAGTTCTTTTTGGAATGTTAAGCAAAGCGTTCCGAAAATGAACAAAGGAGTGCGACAAATGAAACAAGTTGTTGTTCAAAAACGGCATACCTTTGCCGCCGACATAACAAAAGATGTTTTTAAAAAGATTGTAGTATGACAACAAAGAAGAGATTGATTAGACAGATGATGACATTCATTTGTGGAGTAACATTGGTAGCATGCGGACAGGCTCCTACCGTGCAGACCAGTTCTGAGTATGAGGTGATGAGAATCACGACATCCGACAAGGAATTGCAAACGACCTATTCAGCGAGTATCCGGGGAAGACAAGACATTGACATTTACCCGCAGGTATCAGGTTTCCTGACTAAACTCTGTGTGGAAGAAGGTCAGGCAGTCCGCAAAGGACAAGTCTTGTTTATTATTGACCAAGTACCTTACCGTGCGGCTTTGCAGACTGCGGAAGCCAATGTGGAAGCGGCGCGTGCAAGTGTAGCTACGGCTCAACTGACGTATGACAGTAAAAAAGAATTGTTTGCCCAGAACGTGATTTCCGAGTTCGACTTGCAGACATCTTATAATAACCTGCTGACGGCGAAAGCGCAATTGGCGCAGACGGAAGCGCAACGTGTAAGTGCCGCCAATAACCTTTCTTATACGGAAGTGAAAAGTCCTGCCGACGGTGTTGTAGGCACTCTGCCCTATCGTGTGGGCGCTTTGGTTAGTGCCAGCCTGCCTAAACCGTTGACTACGGTTTCTGATAATTCCGATATGTACGTTTACTTCTCGATGACAGAAAACCAGTTGCTGGATATGACGCGCCGCTACGGTTCCAGGAGTAAAGCATTGGAGGAAATGCCTGCTATTGAACTGATTTTGAATGATAAATCCACCTATCCTTCGCAAGGTAAGATTGAAACAATCAGTGGGGTGATCGATACTTCTACCGGAACTGTCAGTCTGCGTGCCGTATTCCCGAATAAAGAAGGATTGTTACAGAGTGGGGGAGCCGGCAATGTAGTGGTTCCTGTTCAAAAACGGAACTGTATCGTTGTTCCGCAAGCGGCTACTTATGAAGTGCAGGATAAAGTGTTCGTATTTAAAGTAGTAGATGGTAAAGCACAGTCTGCTCCGGTGGAGGTGACCCGTGTGAATGGTGGAAAAGAGTATATCGTAGACAAGGGTTTGAATGTGGGTGATGTAATTGTGGCCGAAGGTGTAGGATTATTGCGCGAAGGTACACCTATTCAAGCTAAGTCAGCATCCTCTGCAACACAAGAAACCGCTAATCAACAAACAAAGGAGGATTAATCCATGAATCTGAGAACATTTATTGAACGCCCGGTATTTTCGGCGGTCATTTCTATAACGATTGTCATTCTGGGTATCATCGGGTTGTTTACCCTGCCTGTCGAACAATATCCCGATATTGCTCCGCCTACCGTTATGGTAAGCACCACGTACTACGGTGCCAGTGCGGAAACTTTGCAGAAGAGTGTTATCGCTCCGTTGGAAGAAGCTATCAACGGTGTGGAAGACATGACTTATATGACGTCTACCGCTACCAATGCCGGTTCGGTATCCATTACCGTCTATTTCAAACAAGGAACCGACCCGGATATGGCTGCCGTTAATGTGCAGAATCGCGTTTCCAGAGCTACCGGACAGCTTCCGGGAGAAGTAACTCAGGTAGGTGTGACCACTATGAAGCGCCAGACCAGTATCTTACAGATGTTTTCATTGCATAGTCCTGATAATTCGTATGATGAAAACTTCCTTGCCAACTATATGAGTATCAATCTGAAACCGCAGTTGCTGCGTATTGCAGGTGTGGGCGATATGATGATTATGGGTGGTGACTACAGTATGCGTGTCTGGATGAAGCCTGATGTGATGGCACAGTACAAACTGATTCCGTCTGACGTGACGGCAGCACTTGCCGAGCAGAATATTGAGTCGGCTGCCGGTTCGTTCGGTGAAAATTCGGACGAAACTTATCAATATACTATGAAGTATAAAGGTCGTCTGATTACACCGGAGGAATTTGGTGAAATCGTAATCCGTTCTACGGAAGACGGTGAAGTGCTGAAGTTGAAAGACATTGCAGATGTGGAACTGGGTAAGGACAGCTACGCCTACAAAGGCGGTATGGACGGTCACAATGGTGTTTCCTGTATGGTGTTCCAGACGGCCGGCTCCAATGCTACGGAAGTAAACCAGAACATCGACAATCTGCTGGACGAAGTACGCAAAGACCTGCCGAAAGGTGTGGAGCTGACACAGATGATGAGTTCCAATGACTTCCTGTTCGCTTCTATCCATGAGGTAGTAAAGACTTTGATCGAGGCTATCCTTCTTGTTATCCTGGTGGTATATGTATTCTTGCAGGATATCCGTTCCACATTGATTCCGTTGGTGGGTATCATCGTGTCACTGATAGGTACATTCGCTTTTATGTCCGTTGCCGGATTCAGTATCAATCTGATTACCCTGTTTGCATTGGTACTTGTGATCGGTACAGTGGTGGACGACGCCATAGTCGTCGTCGAGGCGGTACAGTCGAGGTTCGATGTCGGGTATAAGTCTTCTTATATGGCAAGTATCGACGCTATGAAAGGTATCAGTAATGCGGTTATCACCTCTTCACTGGTATTTATGGCGGTGTTCATCCCTGTATCGTTTATGAGTGGTACGTCCGGTACGTTCTATACGCAGTTCGGTTTGACAATGGCGGTTGCCGTAGGTATCTCAGCTATTAACGCTTTGACACTGAGTCCGGCCCTTTGCGCTCTGTTGCTGAGACCTTATATTAATGAAGATGGTACGCAGAAGAATAATTTCGCCGCCCGTTTCCGTAATTCGTTCAATGCTGCTTTCGATGTGGTGGTAAGTAAATATAAGAATGCGGTACTATTCTTTATCAAGCGTCGCTGGTTGTCATGGTCGTTGCTGGTTTGTTCCGTTGTATTGTTAGTACTCCTGATGAATTCTACGAAGACCAGTCTGGTACCTGATGAAGACCAGGGTGTATTGTTCGTCAACGTAAGTACGGCTCCGGGTAGTTCATTGAAGACTACGGATGATGTTATGCTTCGTATAGAAGAACGCTTGGAAGCTCTTCCGCAAAAGTTACATATCCAGAAAGTAACCGGTTACGGATTGCTTTCCGGACAGGGAAATACATTCGGTATGATTGTTGTGAAGCTGAAACCCTGGGATGAACGTACGAAGAAAGAAGATCAGGTGCAGGCTGTCATCGGACAGATTTATGCCCGCACGGCAGATATCAAGGATGCCACGATCTTTGCAATTGCTCCGGGTATGATTCCGGGTTATGGTATGGGTAATGCGCTCGACCTGAATGTACAGGATAAGTTGGGCACGGATGTGAACACCTTCTTCCAGACTACCCAACAATACCTGGGTGCTTTGAACCAGCGTCCCGAAATCTCCATGGCTTATTCTACTTTCGATGTGCGCTATCCGCAATGGACTGTCGAGGTAGATGCTGCTAAATGTAAACGTGCCGGCATTACTCCGGATGCAGTGCTTTCCACACTTTCGGGTTACTATGGCGGACAGTATGTATCTAACTTCAACCGTTTCTCAAAGGTATATAGGGTTATGATACAGTCTGGTCCTGAATACCGCATGGATGAGACTTCGTTGCACAACACCTTTGTGCGGATGGCAAACGGTGAGATGGCTCCGCTGAGCCAGTTCGTTACACTGACCCGTAGTTATGGTGCCGAGACTCTGAGTCGCTTCAATATGTATAATTCCATAGCTGTGAATGCCATGCCTGCCGAGGGATATAGTACGGGTGATGCCATTCGTGCCGTGAAAGAGACAGCAGAAATCAGCTTGCCGAAAGGTTACGGTTATGACTTCGGTGGTATCACACGTGAAGAGAACCAGCAGAGTGGTACGACGGTAATTATCTTCGGTATCTGTATTTTGATGATCTATCTTATCCTGAGTGCGCTTTATGAAAGCTTCATCGTTCCGTTTGCAGTTATTCTTGCGGTTCCGGTAGGTCTGATGGGTACGTTCTTGTTTGCCAAGATAGCAGGATTGGAGAATAACATTTATCTGCAAACAGGTTTGATTATGTTGATCGGTTTGCTTGCCAAGACAGCCATTCTGTTGACGGAATATGCTGCCGAGCGCCGAAAAGCAGGCATGGGATTGATTGCTTCCGCAGTCAGCGCAGCCAAAGCACGTCTTCGTCCTATCCTGATGACTGCACTCACCATGATCTTCGGTCTGTTCCCGCTGGTGGTAGCTACCGGAGTAGGTGCTAACGGTAACCGTTCGTTGGGTACGGGTGTAGTAGGTGGTATGACCATCGGTACATTGGCATTGCTTTTCATCGTTCCGGCTTTGTTCGTCACCTTCCAGTGGTTACAGGAACGTCTTCGTCCGGCTCAGTCCATGCCTACCAAAGACTGGCAGATTGAGGAGGAGATGGAAGTGAGTAAGAAAGAAATAGAAGAATATCAATCAAAAGAAAAATGAAGAAACAAATCATCACTTTAGCTGTCGCAGCCTTGCTGTTGAGTAGTTGCGGCATCTATACCAAATATGAACGTCCCGAAATCAAGACCGACGGACTTTACGGGCAGGATGTAGAGGTGGAAGACACCACCTCTATCGCCTCTCTCTCCTGGCGCGAGTTGTTTACCGACCCGCAACTACAATCTCTCATTGAGCATGCACTGCAAGGCAACACCGACTTGCAGTCCGCTCAGTGGCGCATCAAAGAAGCGGAAGCCACTCTGTCATCCGCCCGTCTGGCCTATCTGCCTTCTTTTATGTTGACTCCGCAGGGAGGTGTCAGTAGCTTTGATAAATCAAAAGGTTCCTGGACATATAGCGGTATAGCATCCGCCAGTTGGGAAATTGATGTTTTCGGTAAACTGACCAATGCGAAACGCCGTGCGAAAGCTTTGTACCTTCAGAGCCTGGAGTACGAACAAGCTGTCACCACTTCGTTGATAGCCAATGTGGCAAATATGTATTATACCTTATTAATGCTCGATGCACAATACAACGTCTCTGCCGAAACTGCCGCCAAATGGCGTGAGAGCGTGAAGACAATGCGTGCCATGAAAGCAGCAGGTATGACGGATGAGGCGGGAGTAGCCCAGACCGAAGCAAACTGTTATATGGTAGAAGCTTCTTTGCTCGACCTTAAACAGCAAATCCGTGAAATCGAGAATTCGCTTTCTATTTTACTGGGTGATGTGCCTGACGCTATCGAACGTGGAAAGTTACAGGGACAAAGCTTCCCGGAAGAACTTACCGTTGGCGTTCCTTTGCAGTTGCTCTCCCGTCGTCCCGACGTGAAGAGTGCGGAACTTTCGTTGGCACAGGCCTTTTATAGTACCAATGCGGCTCGTTCGGCCTTTTATCCTTCCATTACTTTGGGAGGTACGGCAGGTTGGACAAACTCTGCCGGAAGCATGATTATCAATCCGGGCAAACTGTTACTCTCCGCAGTCGGTTCACTGACACAACCTTTATTTAATAAAGGATTGAACATGGCACAGTTGAAAATAGCCAAAGCCCAACAGGAAGAAGCTAAGCTTTCTTTCCAGCAGGCTCTGCTGAATGCAGGAAGTGAAGTGAACAATGCCCTTACCCAAGTGCAGGTGGCTCGTGGCAAAACGGAGTTGCGCGACGGACAGATTACTTCATTGGAAACCGCAGTCCGCAGCACGCAACTGTTAATGAAACATGGTAACTCCACCTATTTGGAAGTACTTACCGCCCAGCAATCGTTGCTCTCTGCCCAACTGACGCAGATAGCCGACCGCTTCGATGAGATACAGGGAATTATCAATCTCTACCAGGCTTTAGGTGGTGGCAGGGAATAAAGAATAAATCAATACTCTCTCTTCTCTCGTTTCTTCATCCCCTTTTATCCTTCACGATGTGGAGTGGTGAGAGGGGATATTTTTAGTGATCACTCACCACTAATCACTTATTGCAGGTACTGGTCGATCTGCGCCACCGTTGCATCTTTCAACAATACTTTCTTGTCTTTATCCAGCAGATACAGGGTAGGTATTGCTTTCAGATCATACAGATTCTTTTCCTTTATGACGAGTTTTTTATCATACCCGTTTATCCATTCTTTTGGGAAATCCGGTAAGTGTCTTTCCCATTCTTCCTTATCTTCATCCGGATAAACAGCCAGTATCTTTAAGTTTCCTGCGGCAAACTCATTATTGATGGCGGGTGCCTGTTTCAAGGCTTCTATACCTTCTTCACAAGCATGGCATCCCGGATTGTTGATAAACAGCAGCGTATATTTTGCTTTCACTCCGTAGAGCGTACCGCCTTTCCCGGACAGCAATGTATAGGTGAAATCTTTTGCCGGCCTTCCGATGCGATTCTGTTCTGCCAGTTCCCTGCGTCCTTGCGGAAGTATTTTCTCCGTATCATTCAACACCTTGCTTTCCAGCATGGCATCCAGCACCGGAATGTAAAGTTCCTCATTCCGCATCGGAGAGTTCGGGTCATACAAATACTTTTCAGCTAAGTCTGTATAATAGAAGAATACTACTTTCTTTTGATCTGCCATCTTATACATCTGCTTTATGGCAGCTATCGCAGTAGTGTCCGGAACTACCTTCATAATATCTATAAAGTCCACCCATGCTTGTTCCGTAACATCCGGCAGATTAATATAAGTGGTATCGGTAAAATCCATATTGTCCCAGTAGTGCCGTACCAGATAATCTGCACGCAATTCGGGGGTATTCAGCATGGCTGGTATAATGGGAAGCGTGAATTTTTTCACGGTGTCTGCCTGAAGTGTTGTTCCCTTGTTGTCATTTGCTTTCCGGCTGCCGCATGAGGCACACAGAATCAGGAACAGGAAGAAAATGTTGAGATAAGTTTTCATAATTCAGCTACTTATATATTGAAAGACAAAGATAATGCAAATGTTTTAATTACCATTTGTTAAGTATCAACAAATTAATGAAACCTACCTTTGCACCGCTTTTTTAAAAACAATGAGATATGCAAAGGGATAATTTGGATTTCAAAAACATGAGTGTGAGTAAGTTGTTTACAAAACAACTTTTCCCCACGTTGCTGGGTATGGTATCATCCGCATTGTTCACTGTTGTCGACGGGATATTCGTAGGACGCGGAATAGGTAGTGATGCTATTGCCGCGGTGAATATTGCGGCGCCTATTTTTATGATAGCGGCCGGGTTGGGACTGATGTTCGGTATGGGCGGAGGAATTCTTGCTTCCATTAATCTGTCTCGTGGCAAATTGGTGGTCGCCAATATCAATGTTACGCAGTCAATCGTTATGCTGACGATTGTCAGTATCATTATGGGAATACTGTTTTGTTTGCTATCTGTTTCCTATTATTTTCATTGTGTTCAATGCTATGGTTCAGTCGGCACAACCCATTGTCAGCTACAATTATGGTTGCGGACAGTTATTGCGGTCCAATAAGGCGTTGCGTTTATGCATCATTTCTGCTGTTGTGTTCGCTTTGCTGATTAGCGGAGTGTTTGTCTGTTTCTCCGGCGATATCGTTTCCTTATTCTTGCCGGATCGGACGAGCCATGCCTGGCAGTATGCGGTTGCCGGTCTGCCTCTGTTTGCTGTCGATTACATTTTCTTCGGGATCAATGTAATCACAATAGGATACTATACCAGTATTGAACGTATTAATCTGGCGATGAGGCTTACACTGCTGCGTGGTATCTTGCCGGTCTTGTTCTTCTTTATACTGCCTGTATGGTTCGGCGTGACGGGAATCTGGCTTGCGGTGGCGGCGGGAGATATTACTACAACAGTGGTTATCGTATTTTTGAATTTGAAAGATAAAAATAGCAAGAAAGGAACAAGTAATGTTGATGATCATTTTCGTGAGGTAACGAAAATGATAGAAATAGGGAAGAGGAGTGTATCAAAATAAAGATTAGAACACAAATTACACGAATTATACAAATAATGTTTTCTTATACTTTTGATAATCAGAGCTTATCTGATTTTTAATTTGCGTTATTTGTGTAATTTGCGTTCTTTTATTCAGTTTTGACACATTCCCTTCCGCTTACTGTCAGAGAGAGTTTATGCTTATTCTATATATGAAGAAAGTGCATCATTATAATCGACTTCTTTGGCCGGGAATACCCAAGTCCACTGATTGTTGTCCGAAGGTTGGATGGTTATAGCAAACTGTACATGGAAACTGCCTTCCGGATATGCCTTGCGCACGATCGGCTCTTTCCAGCGTTTGTAGTCGAACCAGTCGAAACCTTCGCCCCAGAGCTCTATCCTGCGATACAGTTTCACTTCTTGTAGCAGGTTATCTCCTGTTTTCGTACAGATATAGGCGGGGTTGCGGCCTGAATCCTTATTCAGGGCAACCAGTAATTTTTGTGTTTCTGCATCCTTGCCGCCTATGTGGCAGTTGGCTTCGGCTTCAATCAGATACATCTCTGCCGAACGGAAATTATTCAATTGCCCTATACCCGGTTGGTCGGCACATAATATTTTGAACTGCATATAGGCAAAGATATAACTGGTGCTATAAATTTTGTCGACATAATCTTTCATAGCCCGATCATACAGGGCACCTTTCGAAGCCCGTCCGGTAGATGTGGTATATGTTTCACCTTCTTTGGGCCCCAGAAACATGTTCTTACGTACATCGGTTTCAGGAATCTGATCGTACAGTTCTTTGCTGATGGAACATGCGTAAGTTCTGCAAATGCTGGCGCTGGAGTTGCTGCCCTGATAGGCAAAGAATGAATAATAGTGTAAATTCTGGTCCGTAGCATTGTAACTGCTCCATATCCATTCTTGGTTAGGGGTATTAAAACCGCCATCCACATATTCGGAGTTTGTCATCAACGGATAATTGGCACGTGCCAATACTGCATAGCGTGCAGCGGTTGCCCAGTCTTCACGAGTCAGGGCCGCACGGGCATAGGTGGCATAAGCCACATCCAGGTTCGGACTGTAATTGTCCCCGCTCGCGCGGTCCAGTTCCGATGCTGTGAAATTGGAGATAGCCTCATTCAAATCTTCATAAATCCGGCCGTAAACTTCTGCCAGTGTAGAAGTTGGCAGCTCACCCGTACTCAGGTCTATGCGCAGGGGAAGTCCGCGGCTGGAACCATTATTACTGTCGCACCAGCGATGACAATAGAGTTGGCTCAGCATCATATAGCTGTATGCTCTGAATGTCAGTGCCTGAGCTTTTATAAACTGCTTTTCTTCATTGCTACCGCTGGCATTGTCTATGTTTTCAATGATGGCATTGGCATTACCTATCAGCTTATAATAGTAGAACCAGGGGTAATAACAATAACTTGAAGTATTTCTTTCGTGATAAAGCGAATTGATGATGGAAGACCATCCGGTCAGGTTTGATTTCTGAAAATCGTTTCCCGGATAGTTGCCATACCACGTCTTGATAGTTCCTTCGCCATTGAATCCTTGTGAACTGAGATATTGGTTGACCATTAACCTACAAATACCATTTATTGCGAGTTTGGCATTCTGAGTGGTTTCAAAGATAGTGGCCGTACCCGTAGATGATTGGGGTACAGTATCCAGATAGTTGCTGCCGCACGAGGCCAACAGAACTGTGAGTCCTAATGTGTATAATATCTTTTTCATAAGTGAGCGTTTTATTATTATAGTTTAATGTTGATACCAACGGAGAATACTCTCGGAGTTACCAGATAGTTGTATTGCGAACCGCCGAATGATTGCTGGGGATTCATGCCCTGGCGGGCTGTGAATGTCCATAAGTTCTCGCAGTTTGCGCTCACGCTTATTCCCTGCAGGTCCAGTCGTTTCACAAAGGAAGCCGGTAGCCGGTAGCTCAGTGTGAGGTTTTTAACTACTAAATAGTCCGAACTGACAAGCCATCTGGAAGAAGCGGAATTATTGTTCGCACTCATCGTGCTGTTTATCTGAGGAATACCATCTATCCAGATGCGGTCTGCCGAGTTTTCTGACATTCCCTCGGGAGCCGCTTTCCAGGCATTCATAATGTCGGAGTGGAAGTTGCCGGGTGAAGTGCCTGTAGTCATTAACGAACGGTATACCCCATCATAGGTTTGACCTCCCAACGAGTAGGTGAACAAGGCGGAGAAAGTAAGTGATTTGTAAGATACCGTACCGGTAAAGCTGCCGTAGACTTTGGGTAGTGCCGAACCGTGGAATTCTTTCAGGGCGTAAGTCGTGTTGTTGGTATAATAAGTGCCGTTGATGGAAGTCAGGCTTTCATTGTCGCTGATGTCAGTACCTTCTGCATTTCCCAATTTGCTGCCATCGGGCAGTGTGATGAAATAGTCTTCCAGATTGAGTGTGTACAGGGAGTTACCGGTGAGTTGATCGATACCAACATAAGTCGGCAGGAAGAACTCATAACGGCTTTTACCTTCTACTATCTTGTAGTTTCCCGATATGATCCCATCCTTATTTTGTTCAGGCAGCTTCACAATCTTGTTCTTGACGAATGTGGCATTCGTTGCAAAGTTCACTTTCCATTTCTTATCTTTGTAGATATCGATGTCCGTATTGATTTCGAAACCTTTGTTGGAGATGGTTCCCAGATTCTTTGCAATGGTGGCCTGTGCGGATGTGGTGGAAGTGGCTCCTGCTGACAACGGCAGATAAACATCGAACAAAAGATCCTTGTTCCGTTTGTCAAAATACTCAAGACTGATGTTCCAGCGGTTGAACAAACGGCCTTCAAGTGCTATACCATAAGCCTCTCCGGTCTCCCACTTCAGATCGAGAGCTTCGTTCTGAGATAAATAATATGCCCCGATGTTTGCATTCTGGCTACCGGCATAAAGTCCCATGTAGCCATAATATCCGGTTCCGGCATCATTTCCCACTTGTCCGTAATTGGCGCGGAACTTCAAAGAGTTTATCCAGGTGAGAGATTGCATGAAGTCCTCTTCCGATATAATCCAGTTTGCACCGATGCTACCGAAGTTACCCCAGCGGTTCTGTTTGGAGAAGCGGGATGAACCGTCACGGCGGAACGAAACTTCCAGATTGTATTTCTCGGCGTAGTTGTAGCGGATACGTCCCAGGTAGCTTTCTGTACGATAGTCTGTCTCGTAGCCGGTCAGGCTGGTAATATCTGTGAAGTTCGATAGATTCGGCTTTCCGGCAAATGTCTCGGTCGTCTTGAATGCATACTCATAATCATAATTGTTGGAGTAGTTTTCGTGTGCTGCCAGTACATCTATGTAGTGTTTGCCATATACATGATTCCAGTTCAGTTGCTGCTGGAAGGTATAATTCTTATAGCGGTAAGTCACTCGCTTGGTACGTCCGTTGTTTCCTTTACCGTCACCGATAGTGGCATTGTCGTAAGAGGTCTGCTCGGAGTTTCGCACGTTGAGGTCGCCTTTCACTGTGAATGTGAAGTCGTTCAGGAACTTGACATCTGCAAAAGCGATAGCTTGCAGTGTGTTGCGTATGGTTTTGTCCGTACTCAATTCGTTTTCCCAGATTACATGACGGTCTACATATTGGTTACGGGTAGAGATCGTTACTCCCTCGTCATCTTTATAGTATCCCGGATCGTACTGTTTGTTGTTCAGGGCATCCAGGCGATAAGAACCATCGGCATTATGCAGATGCACGGGATAGATGGGGGCTATCTGTCGACAATACATAAATGCATTGGTATATCCAGCGTCACTGTCCCCATTGGTTGCATGAGAATTTTGGTGCGTGCCGGATAGGTTAATGCCTGCCTTGAACCATTTTTTAGGGGTGAAGCTCATGGAGGTACGGGCTGAGATACGATTGAAATCCGAGTTTGTCACATAACCTTTCTCATCCAGATAGCCGATGGAAAAGTAATAGTTACTCTTTTCGTTGGCGGTATTTCCGCTAAAGGAATATTCCTGCCGGTATCCGTTGCGGATGGCATCCGAATACCAGTCAAGGTCATCGGCATATCCCGGAAGGATTTGTGCATCCGAAACCAGATTACCATTCGCGTCGAACAAAGCATTGTCCGCCTTATTATATATATTAAGATATAGTTGTTCCGAAATCAGATTTTCCGACGCATACTTGGCCGCGGTGGCTGCATCATCACCTGCAGACATACGTGCATTCTTCAGGTTTTGCCAACTTGCTTCCATAAATTGGTTAGGCGAGGTACGTTTATACTCTTTGATACCGCGTGAATAGACTCCTTGGTTGATTTTTAGGTCGAAACTGATTTTGTTGGAAGTCCCTTTTCTTGTGCTGATCAGAATCACACCGTTTGATGCGCGGTTACCGTATAGTGCGGCTGAAGCTGCATCTTTCAGAACTGAAATGCTCTCTATATCGGCCGGGTTTATATCCGAAATATTTCCTCCGAAAGGAACACCGTCTACCACATAAAGCGGAGTGCTCGAACCGTTTACAGTTCCGATACCGCGAATGCGGATCGACGGATCACTGCCCGGTGCACCGTAAGTACTATTAATCTGTACGCCCGATGTCGTTCCTTCCAATGCTGAAGTTACGCTGGAGGTTGGTCGCATTTCAATCTGATCCTGATTGACGGATGAAATGGCTCCTGTCAGCGATGATTTTTTTGCTGTACCGTAAGCTACTGTTACAATCACTTCATCCAACATCTGAGAATCGTTTGACATGATGATTCTGAGTTGAGGCTTGATTGCAACTTCCTGCGTTTTCATGCCAACAAACGAGATAATTAAGGTTCTGGCATCATTGGGGACATTGGTGAGTGTAAACTCTCCGTTTACGTTGGTAATCACTCCTTGCGAGAATCCTTTCACCAGAATAGATGCACCAACCACTGGTTCATTGCCTTCTTCTGAAATCACGACTCCGGTTACTTTGGAGACTTGGGCCAATGTTGCACTTGTCCATAAAAACAGATAGGCCAGCATGATAAATAGTAGTTTCCTTTTCATAAGCTCTCTTTTTAAAATTAGTATTTTTATTTCTCGAGTTCTTGCAGTACTTAAACATGAATAACATCATTAGAGAGCTTCGAAGGGTATGAGTTGTATTATCACCTAATATAAATAAATAAATCGTATATCAGAAGTAAATAAACATTTGCATTTTAACGTTTGATTTGTTTGTTTTTTAATATTTATTTATATCTTTGCGCTAATCATAACACTAAGTACTGCAAGAACTTAGCTGTCATTTATTTGTTGAATTTTGTGGGCTTGTTTGAATGTAAATAGAGAAAAGTAAAGCCCCCTTCCACACGGCTGTATTCCCTTATTCATCGGGGTTTGCGTGTGGAAGGGGGCTTTTGCTCCTTATTTTACTTTTATCTTGTTACTATTTTGTCTTTGCTTACTCCGTAGTATCCTGCCACGGGTACATATATCGGTTGCATTTGTCGTCCGATGTTTTCTATTTTTCCTTCTGCTTTCAGTCGTCTCAGGTGTTCCATTGCCTTTGATTTCATGAAACCACATATATGCTGGAAGTCCAGGCGTGTCATCAGTTGATGTTCGGCAAAGTATTCCTTCAGTCGCATGTCTATCTCCACGTCCGATAGCTTGCTGGAGTGCCCGCTATGCTTGAAATTCTTCAGTTTAACATTGCCTATCTCGTTCTTCAACGCTTGGTCGGCGCGAAACTTGATGCCCTTCAGTTTCACTTTCTCATTTTTTCGTTTCGTTTCCATTGTGATTCCTTCCTCGCATTTCAGTGTAGGATGGAAGTATCCGATGCCGTCCAGATGTACTTGTCGTCCTTCCGCCAATTCTTCTCCCATTATATGCGATAGTGCATCGAGCACTGCCGACACATCCGTCTCTGTCAGCGAACTGCGTGCCTGTATTTTGTGGCGGATTTCGTCTGTTCCTACTTTTCCATTGAGGGTGATGCGTGCATGGATTGTTTTTGGGTCCGTTTGATCGTTAGGTACCGGATTCTCATACCATTCAAAAAGTATAGCCATTGTTTGTCGTTTTATAGGTAGATAATGGTGCAAATGTACCATTTATATATAGGAAGAGCAAATTTTAGATAAAGCATCTGGTAGTGTTGATAGTTGTTGGCAGATCTCTTGACAGATGTCGGTAAATATGTTGACGATAGAAAACAAGATGGTTGACGGCTGTCAACACTATCAGATGCTTTATCTAAAACATGACAATACTATATGTATAATGTCAACAAACTATATGTATTTAGTTAGCGGCATTAATTTGTAACAAACCACTCAAAATACTTGCAAAAGGTATATCTGTGATGCTAACTTCGTGGCAGCAATCACTAAACTAACAATTAAATTATGAAGACAAAATTTATGCAATTCATTGCTTCTCTTTGGGAAGGCTGGGGAGAAATGAAGCAAGTAGTAGAAAATCAGCCGGAAACGACTCCTTTAGCAGCTAACCCTGCTGCGGAGCTTGTGAAGTCCTCGCCGGTCAGTCTGACGGATCGAGTAAACCGCTTCCTGCAATCCGCTTATGATTTCCGTTATAATCTGTTGACGGAAGAAACCGAATTCCGTCCGGCGGGTAAAGTGGGAGAGGGGTTCTCATCTGTTGGAAAGCGGGAACTGAATACTTTTTGCCTTGAGGCCCATGCACGGGGAATTGCATGTTGGGACAAGGATATCAGCCGTTATCTTTATTCCACTTGTGTTCCTGCTTATCATCCTTTCCTTCTTTATATGGATGAACTTCCTGCCTGGGATGGAGTGGATCGTCTTGAAGCGCTTGCCCGCCGTGTATCTTCCAATCCGTTGTGGATGAAGGATTTCCATATCTGGATATTGGCCCTCACTGCACAATGGCTGGGAATGACGGGAAAGCATGCCAACAGCGTGGCGCCTATTCTTATCAGTGCGGAGCAAGGGTGTTTAAAGTCTACCTTTTGTAAAAGTCTGATGCCTGAAACTCTGGCTCGTTACTATTCAGATGAAGTGGAACTGACTTCAAAGGGAAATGTTACCCGTAAAATGTCGGAAATGGGATTGCTGAATCTTGATGAGTTTGATAAATATCCTGCTTCTAAAATGCCCTTATTGAAGAATCTGATGCAGATGGCGAACCTGAATCTTTGCAAAGCCTATCAAAGGAACTATCGCAACTTGCCACGTATTGCTTCTTTTATCGGTACGAGCAATCGTTTTGATTTGCTTTCCGACCCTACAGGGAGCCGCCGTTTTCTTTGTGTGGAAGTGAAAGGGAAGATAGATTGCTCGCATATCGAGCATAAACAAATCTATGCCCAGTTGAAACATGAACTTCTGGAAGGAGTCCGGTATTGGTTTACAGCGGAAGAAGAGTCTGAGTTGAAGGAATATAATAAGAAATTTCAGCGGCGCAGTATGATGGAGGAAATTCTTTATGCTTGTTTTCGCCCTGCCATGACTGAAGATAAGGATGAAATGGTACAACGCCTTTCTGCTGCTGATATTTTCAAAGTTCTGAAAAAGCAGAATCCGGCAGCTATGCGTGGAGTTAATCCGAATGCGTTTGCTCAACAGTTAGCTCCTTTAGGGTTTCCCCGCTCGCGGAGTCGTTACGGGAATTACTATTCGGTAGTTGCCTTGCCTGAAAATACCCTTCCACCCGCTAACCTTGATAAATAGGGCGTTTCACGAGTGTGGAGGGGTGAAAATGTTTATAATAAAGACATTTAAAAGAACAGTGAGTTTAAGGAGTAGTTAGACAGATACTTAGCATTCTGGGGCATGTTTTTTTCTGTTTAATTCGAAACAAATAATAGTTTTTGTTGTTGAATGTGAAAAAAAGACATATCTTTGTGACTGAACTAATTGACATGATGATATCTTAATATATAGTCATGTCCTCTTCCGGAACGGTCTAAATGTGGCAATTTAATTGGTACCCGGATGAGCGTAGCCTGTATCAGTCTTTGGTACGGGCTTACTCGTCCTGTGTCAAGGGTGCGCCACATACCTGACTGTTGGGATTGGTAGGGCCCCGTACCTCTAATATACATTAGCCGTATAGGGTTGATTTTAAACTTATAATCAAACACTATATGGCTAATTGGCTTTCTATGCAATCGACAGCCGAAAAATACGGCATACCTGAAGAACAAATCCGTGAATGGATTAGACTCGATTATGTGACGTACTCTTCTTTTTTTAAAAGAGATCCTTGTGATGACCCCAATCCGATGGTGGATACTGATGAACTTGATAAAGTTCTTGAATCGAATTCCATTAAGTCTTGTCCTGATGATGAAACCATTGAGCGAGTTCCTAAAGGCCATTTAGACTGGCTTTATCAGGAAAATGCCCGATTGGCAAAAATCAATGACGACTTGAGAGAAGAGATTTATTCGCATGTTCAGTGGGAGAAAGAGTTAAATGATGATTTTACTAAAATAACAGAGCTTGCAAACAAGGTTATATCCTTACATCGCCAAATAATCATGGATTATGAAGGTCTATTAAACGCTAAAATGGGAATTAGGTCTTTTTTACGTTATCTGTTTCTTTTTAAAAAGAATAAATACCTCACCTAACCAGTGGATTTCATTTTTTTTAATCCTTTTCATCTCTTGAATACGGAGCCCGTGATGAGCTCCGTATTCTTTTTTATAGTTCTCTCTTTAATTTATATCTCCTATAACAATGCTATCTTAATTCTTCTTCATCGTTGGAATTGTTCTCCCCCGATAACGGAGGAATTGGAAGGGGTGGAGTGTCCTTTAAGGGGATATGGTAGGTAAAACAATGACTGAGTACCTTTTCTCCCTTCTCGCGTGCACGTATATATATAATGTATATCCTTCCGTGCCCGCCCACACTTTCTTTCAAAAATATGTTCTACAACATCCTTATCAATCAACGAGTTACAAAATTGTTTCAAAAAACATGCGAAAAAAT
>NZ_MSHA01000059.1:0-5424 GCF_001940965.1 Bacteroides sp. Phil13
CTCATCTCCCACCAAATAGCCTTTTTATGGCCATTATTCCTTGAATGTTAACGGATTTAACGAGATTTTATTACCTATGAAGTAACGGTTTTAAATAAGTGAGGTTTTACAAATGAATTTTTATTATTCTTTATTTTTATAAATTTAAAGTTTTTTTATTATGAACAAAAAATTTCTAAGTGCAATCCTGTTTGGAGCTTTGATGATAGGTTCTACAGGAACGTTCACGTCTTGTAAGGACTACGATGACGACATCAAGGACTTGCAGGGGCAGATTGATGCCAACAAGACTGCAATTGACCAAATCAATGCTTTGATCAATAGCGGTTCTGTTATTACAGGCGTTGATAAAACAGACAAAGGGGTTACTGTTACTCTGAGTAATGGCAACAAATTTGAATTGACTAATGGTACTAATGGTAATAAGGGAGAGGATGGAAAACCTGGCTCTGTTGTCACTATTGGTGAAAATGGCAACTGGTTCATCGACAATGTTGACACTGGCAAACCATCTAGAGGAGCATCAGGTTCTGCCGGAACTAGCGCTTCTACCATTTACTATGTTCCAGGAACATCAGGCGATGAAAAAGGGGTTTGGGTAAAGGTTACAGTAGCAGCCGATGGTACCGAAACAAGAGAGGCTACAAGCAATACTTGGTTACCTGCAGGTACTATAACTGCTGTTGCTGATGACAATACTATTACATTGTTCAATGTGAGTGGTGTAGATGGCGGTAAAGTTGTACTGGCAAGAAGCAATAGTTTCTTGAGCTCCTTGAGCTACATGACAACTAATATCAATGAAGATTTGGGTAAAGTTGCATTCTTCCCTGTTATTGGTTATGACTACGCTTCTTGGGAAAACAGTCCTATTTATGAGCATAATTCAAGCAAGAAAGATACAAAGGAAGATGCTAAATACATTACGATGTATGAAGGTTGGTTGAACATGAACTATAAGGTTAATCCTGCCACTATATCAAAAGATGCATTTACTGTTCTAGGATTCGATCATGGAAAGGCCTATACAACCAGAGCTATTGCTCAAGAGTTAACTATTGGCACATGGGGGCTGAATGATGGTACCTTGTCTGTTCCTATCAAAGGTTTGCAGATGATGCACTATGGCAACCTCTTTGATGATCCATTGGTGAAGAATGGTGGTAAGGGTATTGAGCAAAAAGATAAGTTCGGAAACCAAGTTGATGAATTGGCTCTTCAGGTAAAGAATAGCAAGGAAAGTGCAGCTGCTGACGGTGTTGTTACTTCTGAGTACATCACAATGAAGCGTATGGTAGTTGAACAGGAAGATGTTATGATTGGTCTAAATAAAGATATCAATTTGGACAAAGCCGTGACATTAAACCGCGACTTACACCGTATGTATCAGCTTGCTTGGAGTGCAGATAAGAAGAATACTTATAAGGCGGATCTTGCTGTGAATATCAACGTTCCTTTCGATGGTATTACAGATTTGAGCGAATATCTTGAAGAATATGCTATCCGTATTCATACTAATACTGGATATGATAAAGGTAAAGGCATCAATGAACTTGATGGCAAGAATTCTGAGTGGCAAGCTACTTTGACAGAACTTGGATTTGACAAGCTTTCTTTGGAATATGCTATCGAACCTTATACAAAAGCTCAGGTAGACCAGAGTGAAGGTGCGGAAATATACGACAAAGAAGAAGTGATGAAGTATCTCGTATTGGACGGAAGCAAAATTTCATTCCATAAGGAAAATACAGCTTCTATTGGTCGTGAACCGATGATCAAGGTTTCATTATATGCAGGTGAAGGTGATAACAAATTATTGGTTATGACTAAGTTGCTGAAATTGAAAGTTGTTCGTAATATCCAGCAAGATAAGTTACCAATAGCACTGGATCATTTAAAAGATCAGATACTACCGTGTCAGCCATTTGATGGGGAAAATACTTTGGGTGGATATATTGATATGGATAAGGTATTCAATGCTTTGAACATGAGTAAGGAACAGTTTGTTAATACTTATATTCGTTTAGCTACTGACTGGTGGAATTATCAACGAGGAACACTCGTTATTAAGAAAGATGGCAAAATTCTTGATGCAGATCATGCTAATGCTGTTTATATGAATATTCAAAACGTAGAATGGTATGAAGATGGTACATACCAAAACAACAGATTGCCACTGTATATTAAACCTTATGCATTACCGGGTTTATATACCGTAGAAATCACATACGAAACTAAGTCTACTGAAGCTGCTTACAAACAGGTTGTCATTACAGATGAATTTAGGATTGATTATCCTGAAACTTCATTGACTTACAATCCTAATATGTGGAACGGCACTGAAAACATGCTGGTTTACGGTCATGCAACGAACAATAGTGACTATGACAACCCGCTTGTAATGGAAGGTTACCTTGAAAATGGCTTCACTAAGTACACTGGTTCTTCTTGTCCGAAAGCTACTTCTACGTTGCATTTCGAAATTATCACAGATAATAGTACAGAAGGTCAATACAATAAGGCAAACTTCTATGCTGATGGTGCTTGGCGCGTAACAATCGCAGAAGTAACTGATGGTACAGGTGCTGTTAAGCATCAGATAAAATTGGATGATACATGGGATGCTACAGCCGGTAAATATGGTAACTTCAAGTATGCTAAGATGGTAAACAAGAACATTAAGGTTAGAGCTTACTCTATCTTCAATGGTATTCTTGACTGCCCGAACCATGATGCAACTACTCCTGTTTGTGGTACAGCGAAAGCACACAAAGCAGGCTGTGTAAACAATGCTACGAATAGCGCAATCTTTGATGTTAAGTTCGTTAATCCGGTTGCATTTGCTGATTACACTAACGACAAGTGGTATCTGATTGACAAAGCTCCGTCAACGACTGAATACGGTTATCAAGTTCCGTTGTACAGACTGTTTAGAATATATGATACTCACAAGTCTACAACTAACGGTATCATTTGGGAACCGACTCAGCAACAAGGCTGGTGGGAACAAGGTTCAAACAAGGATAAAGTTGGTGTAGGTCTGCGTACTTTGCACGGATTGAAGATCACTTACGTTGTTGACATCGCCAAGAATAAAGTATTGGCTGACGACGGTGTATTGACCAATGTACGTGTTGATGGTCTGTCTTTGCAGAATGGTAAGGTAGAGAGTGAAGGTCCTGGTATCCTTACTTGGGTTAACTCCGGTGATGCAGTTATCAGTGCACAACCAATCGTTGTTACCATTAAAGCTTACTATGGTTGGGCTCCTACGGATTATACTGAACACAATGTTACAGTACAGGTTTATCCGGCAGACAAGGAACGTCCGGCAACATTGCCGACTCCGGGTATTGTAACGGATGGAACAAAGTATTAATAACATACTGATTCTTTAAGAGTGGAAGAGGGTGTTCAAAACACACCCTCTTCTTATAAACAACATAACTACTCTGTGAAGAATAGTCCTTTTTTCACCATCGTGAAAAGTAAAATGTTGTTGTGTGAGGCTGTACCCAGTGGGAGACAGTCTCACTCTTTTTTATATAGATAATCGGAAGTGGATATATATTCGTTTATAATGGAATAGAATATAGGAACACTCGTTTTTTATTTCAAGCGTATAGTATATCTTTACTATCATAATTCCTGCTATTTAGATCGTTTTGAAATCAAACCTTCGGAAAATATACTTTATAATTGAATGTCGATTTTGCGGAGGAGATAAAGAGAAAGGATTGTGAAAGCGAACTTGTCATATACTCGGACGGAAAGAATTTATATTGGGGACAAGAAGGCAAGAAAGTGGAAGATAGCCCTTATTAGCAGGGTACTGTCATCATTCTTAAATTACGCTCTGACATCTGTATAGACCCAGATAAAGTAGTAGATTACATATCAAATAAATACTATCTTTGCAATATGAAAACGACAGTATTCAAATTTAGATCATTCGGTGAAAACCTTGGAGCCCGGGTTTTGGGTGAAAAGGTTCGTCAGGACTTGATAGCAACTATCGAATCCTCTGAGTGTGTGATTTTAGACTTTGAAGGAGTGAATGTTGTTTCCAATTCATTTGCAGATGAATGTATCGCAAAACTGATCCCTATTTTAGGGTTTAATAAGTTGAAGCAAAAAACTACTTTTAGAAATATAAATGACTTTGCACGAAAAAATGTTCTGATAGCCCTTCGACGGAGATTGTCCATAATATGTTCAGAATAACTTAATATAGGAAGAGGTGGTATTTTATGAATATCGCCTCTTTTTTCTTTTCCCCAAGCAAACCATTTTTAGGACTTTTCTATAAAGATACAACATGACGTGAGAGAACTTAAAAGCCATGTAATAAAACCAGATGAAGCAGAAAAGACACAGATGTATTGCTGTGACTGGAGGAAGGAATCTTGCCTTACTGTCAATTTACCTATTTTGCGTGAATGTTAAACACAATGCAATATTGAAAAAAGTATCTTGTTTTCCTTGCATACATGTAACTTATAAATTACCTTTGCTCTATGAAAGTTAGAGAAGTAGTAACATATAAAGGCTATTTTGATGAGTTTTTCAAGCAACAACCGCAAAAGGTTCGTGATAAAATCATCAAAGTATTAGATATTATCGAGCAGATAGACCGAATACCCTTGACATACCTAAAATACATTGAGGGGACTAATGGGTTATTTGAGGTTCGCGTACAGCTTGGCAATAATATATTTCGTATCTTTTGTTTCTTCGATGGTAACAAGTTGGTAGTTCTATTAAGTGGCTTTCAAAAAAAGACCCAAAAGACACCCTCCGAAGAAATAAAAAGAGCTGAACGCCTGATGACTGATTATTACGAAGAAAAAGGAAAGGAGACATTCAAATGAATACAAAGACATTAGATCAGATTAAAGATGAATATTACGGTGAAGTCGGGATGCCGGAACGGGATCGGCTCGAACGAGAACTTGTGGCTTTGCGCATCGGTTTCAAAATACGAAGTGCCAGAGAGAAGTTGGATTTGACACAGGCGGAACTTGCAAGTCGTATTGACAAGAAACGAACATTCATATCAAAAGTCGAAAATGATGGAGAGAATATTACTCTCAAAACATTGTTTGATATTGTAGAGCGTGGACTTGGTGGTAAACTTAACATTGAGGTTCAGCTATAATATTTTAATTTTAAAAAGGTAACGCTTCCACTAACAATGGGAGCGTTCCTTTTTTGTTTAGACATTTCCCTTGCTTTTCTCGCATTCGTATTTTCGCTTTTCTTCTTGGGGATGAAACCTTGTAGGCTTAAAATGCAAGATTGCTTAAATGGGCTGAAATCCACCTAACTCTAAATGCCATTTTCCCTTCTCTATAAAGAGCAGAATTTCATATTCATGCTCATTTTATATATATTGCACGATGAAATTATATAAATTATTTAGGA
>NZ_MSHA01000060.1:0-5754 GCF_001940965.1 Bacteroides sp. Phil13
CTGAGCTATGGCACCATTGTTTCTCTTTTGCGGTTGCAAAGGTAGTGAAACTTTTGGACTGTGCAAGGGCTTTGGGGATAAAAAACGCTGATAATTGCCTATGTGGCTAAGTATCAGCGTTTATAATTTAATAAAAAAAGTGTTTTTTTATTCTTCTCCCTTTTATTCTTCTGCATTTTCGGTCGTTTCGTCTTTCAGCGGATTCCAACCTTGGGCTTTTAACTCAAATTCCTGGCCGTCGCGGGTAATCAAAGCACAACCCAGTTCCGGTTTCGTGATATGACCGATCAGTTTCACACCCTCCATTTCAGAAATCCTTTCGTGGTCAGAGATGGGGACGGTGAATAGCAATTCATAATCCTCGCCACCGTTCAGTGCACATGTAGTCAGGTTCATGTTGAACTCCTCTGCCATGACAGCTGTCTGGTAGTCAATAGGAATATGCTCTTCGTAAACACGGCAACCTACTTTACTTTGCGTACAGATATGCAGCAATTCAGAAGATAAACCGTCCGAGATATCCATCATGGAAGTGGGCTGAATCCCTTCTTCCGCTAATTTCTTGATGATATCGCGACGTGCCTCCGGTTTTAGCTGACGTTCCAGAAGATATTCTTTTCCGGAGAAATCAGGCTGCACATCAGTCTTCCCTTTTAATGCCACCTTCTCTCGTTCCAATAGCTGTAAACCCATATATGCCGCACCCAAGTCACCGGTCACACAAACTAGATCAGTCTCTTTGGCACCATTCCGGTAGATAACCTTATCCTTATCTGCCTCACCAATACAAGTGATGCTGATTGCCAGTCCTGTAAGCGAGGAAGAAGTGTCACCACCTACGATATCCACATTGTACTCCTCACATGCCAGGCGGATACCTGCATATAGCTCCTCCATATCTTCTACGGAGAAGCGTTTGGAAAGAGCCAGGGAAACGGTTATCTGCTTCGGGGTACCGTTCATGGCATAGATGTCGGAGAAGTTCACGACAGCCGCCTTATAGCCTAAATGTTTCAGTGGGACATAAATCAAATCGAAATGCACACCTTCCATCAGCAAGTCGGTAGTAATCAAAACCTGCTTTTCGGTAGGATAGGAGAGTACGGCGGCATCGTCGCCTACACCGTACTTGCTTGATTCATTCTTCAGTTCAATGCCTTCGGTAAGGCGGCGGATAAGACCGAACTCACCGAGGCTTGATATTTCTGTTCTCATGATTACGCTCTGTTTATCAATTCTCTCATAATTTCCGTCATCTTTGGTTGTGCAGCATCGGCAGCTTTCTGTACTTCCTCGTGCGTTACTTCCACAATCTTACCTTCCACACCGAGGTCGGTAATCACGGAGATACCGAACACTTTGATGCCACAATGATTGGCAACAATCACTTCCGGCACTGTAGACATACCTACTGCATCCGCACCGAAGATATGGAATAATTTATATTCGGAAGGAGTTTCAAATGTCGGGCCTTGTGTACCGACATATACGCCATGTTGCACTTTAATTCCTTTTTCTGCTGCAATAGCATTCGCCTTACGGATCAGCTCTTTGTCATACGCCTCACTCATATCCGGGAAACGCGGGCCATACGGAATGTTCTTGCCACGCAACGGATGTTCTGGGAAGTAATTGATATGATCCGTAATAATCATCAGGTCGCCGATTTCAAAATCAGGATTCGTACCACCGCTGGCATTTGAAACGAACAGGGTTTTGATTCCCAGTTCACGCATCACACGTACGGGGAATGTTACTTCTTTCATCGAGTAACCCTCGTAGTAATGGAAGCGTCCCTGCATTGCCATGATATCTTTGTTGCCTAACTTTCCGAATATAAGTTTTCCGCTGTGTCCTTCTACCGTCGATACGGGGAAGTTCGGGATTTCCTCATATTTTATTTCATACTTCTCAGTGATTTCGGTGGCGAGACTGCCTAAACCGGTTCCGAGGATAATTGCTGTCTCTGGTTGTGTGTGCATTTTACCTTTTAGGTAAGCTGCTGTTTCTTGAATGAGCTCTAACATAGCCAATAATATTCTGGTTAAATATATGTTGTTGATTTTGTAAAAATTCTATCTCAATAGGCAAAACGTATAGATACGGTTTCAATGCTTCGGCCAATGCCGGATGATGTTGCAACCTTGTCGCATCCTTTTCTGTTGTGATTATCAGCTTCTTATCTCCTTCCAGACGCTCAAAGCGTTCTTTGATCATTTGCAGATCCTTGTTACTGAAATCATGGTGATCGTCAAACTGGCATATGTTCACATGCGGCGTATACGCTTCCAGTTTTTCTACCAAGGGTGCGGGCGAAGCGATTCCTGTAACCAGCAACACCCGTTCGTCTTTTTCTAGCGATGTGAGTGTTCTCCGCTTCTTGCCGAAAAGCGGTGTCAGTGCTCCATATCGGAATGAGGAGAAATAAAGTTGTTGGTATGGGTACAGTTTTAGCCTTTTCGTGATGATATTGAAATCTATTGGTTTGATATCTTCCGGACATTTGGTTACGATCACGATATGCGCCCGGTTTTTGCCATCTTCCGGTTCACGCAATCGCCCTGCCGGAAGCAGGGTGTCATCTGAGAACAACCTGTGAAAATCAGTCAGCAGTATATTCAGTCCGGCTTTTACATGCCGGTGCTGGTAAGCATCGTCCAGTAACACCACATCCACTTTGGGATTGTCCAACTTCATCAGTTGTTCGATACCATGACAACGATTCTCGTCTACAGCCACCCGGATACCCGGGAATTTGGTTTTTATCTGATATGGTTCGTCACCGATGCGCTTTACGTCTGTTTTCTCCGTAGCCAGCACATATCCCTTGCTTTTCCGTTTATAACCGCGGCTCAGCATGGCAACGTTCGCTCCTGTCTGTTGCAACAGTTTGATAAGATACTCCGTGTGTGGCGTCTTGCCTGTTCCGCCTACAGCGAGGTTTCCAACGCATACTACAGGTACGTCAAAACTCTTTGACTGGTAATATCCCCAATCAAAGAGTTTATTTCTCAGATATACTCCCATCCCGTAAATCCACGAGACGGGGTATAGCCAATAGTGTATCTTAACCAGCGGTTCTTCCATCCACTCCTTTCTTTAATTGATGTTCAACTCGAACGGAACACGTGCTTGAATCTTATCGTAGTTCTCAAAGTTATTCAGCCAATCGAACTGATTGTAAAGTTCACCTACTTTGCCTTTCAGCATACGAGATTGGATATATCCACCCGGATTCGTATCCATCAGCGTTTCGAAGAAACTCTTCTTGCCGGGGTAAGACATTACGGTGTAAGCATCCAGTCCGGCTTTTCCAATAGCCATTTCCAATGCTTTGTCCAGCCCGCCCAGTTCGTCTACCAAGCCCAGTTCTTTGGCTTTGGCACCTGTCCACACACGACCTTCGGCAATCTTCTTGATTTCGTCTGTAGTCATGCCGCGACCTTCTGCGCAACGTTTCACGAACAGTTCATAACCCTCGTTCACCATATTTTGCATCAAGGCCTTTTCACCATCATTCAGTGCACGTCCCATCATTCCGAAGTCAGAATATGTATTTGTTTTCACAACGTCGAATGAAAGACCGATTTTGTCTGTCAGCCCTTTCACATTGGGAAACATGCCGAAGATACCGATGGAACCGGTCAGCGTGGTCGGGTCAGCTACGATGCTGTCTGCATTACAAGAAATATAATAACCACCTGATGCAGCATAGTCACCCATAGATACAATCACCGGTTTTTCTTTCTTCAACTCGGTTACTGCGTACCATATTTGTTCTGAACCGAAAGCACTACCACCCGGAGAATTCACGCGCAGTACTACCGCTTTCACGTCTTCGTCTTCTTTCAGTTTGCGCAAGTCGCGGATCACCTCATCTGAATAGATGTTGCTTTCGTTGTCTGTACGGGAACTTCCACTGTAGATGTCTCCGTAAGCATAATATACAGCAACAATATTTCCGCTTTTATCTTTGGGAACATTCTTTTTTACATTTATCATATCTTTCAAAGTCAGTACCGGCATATGGTCCTTTTTATCTATGCCTATCAGAGTTTTCAGATAGTTGCGTACATCATTCTTATATATCAAGGTATCTGCTAGTCCATATTCCACGCAGTCTTCTGCAGGATAGAACATCAGCATCTTGTCAGCAACTTCATTCAACTTTTCTTCGCTTACACTTCTTGATTCGGAGATGTCACTCAACATTTGTCCCCAAATGCCATCCAGGAATACAGCTACCTGTTCGCGGTTGGCCGGACTCATTTCAGTGGAGATAAATGGTTCTACAGCCGATTTATAAGTACCTACTTTGAATACCTGCATTTCCACGCCAATTTTAGACAGCAAGTCCTTGTAGAAAATCGGAGTAGAAGCCAGACCGTACCAGCCGATTGAACCTTGTGGATTCAGCATTATCTTGTCGGCTACACTTGCCAAGTAATACAGATGCTGTGAATATTGGTCACCGTAAGCTACTATAAATTTGCCGCTGTTTTTGAAGTCAGCCAATGCTTTGCGTATTTCTTCTATAGAAGCAAAACCTGCACCCATTGAACCGGCCTGCAGATAAATACCCTTTATGTTTTCGTTTTCCTTAGCCTTTTGAATGGACGATAAAATGTCATCTAAGCCATAAATGGTTTCATCTTCACTCAGGAACATGTCAAACGGATTGTCCTGACTGCGTTCAGAGAGCATACCTCTCATGTCGAGCATCATCACAGAGTTTTTGCGCACTTGTGTTTCAGACTCCGACGAAGACAGCATACTAAACAGTATTAAGATGCTGACGAAGAACAACACAACGCATGACACGATAATACCTGTGATGGTGGCAAGCGTAAATTTAAAAAAATCTTTCATTGTAGTTATTGTTTTTTGTATGCTAACTTATAAAAGCTAACAAAGATAAATAATTGAATTGATATTTACCCTATCTGTCGTAAAGTTTTTCATTTTGTCACACTGTCTCTTGAAAAATATTGTTGTCTTTATGTCGTTTGGAATTGGAAGTAGAGCAAATTATACGTATATCTTGCGAACATTTATGTTGTTTGCAGGAAATGAAAGGATTCTTAGGGAGGTTTTGGAAGAAGCACAATCATTCTACTGTTTGCTTTTTATAAGTAAGCACAAATAATCGGTAGAATCCCTCTTTTCTTCTTAGTTCCTTTTTGCTTTCTGCTGTTTTCTTCCTCTTTTCATATCTTCCTCTTCTATCTTTCTTCTTTTCTTTTTTTCTCTTCCTTCCAGTTTTCTCCTTGCTAAATATCTTTTTTCTCCGTATCAAATTCGGTTTAAACTATAAAAATCATCTCTTCAACCGAATTTGTACCGAGTTAACACCGAGTTTGTACCGAATTAGCTTTGTAGAGTCTCTGGCTGCAACAATGTTTGAATCTCCTTCGTATCCTTTTCTCCTGCCTCGCGCGTATGTATATATATAATGTGTACCCTTCCGTGCCCGTCCACACCTCCTTTCTAAAATATGTTCTACAACATCCTTATCAGTCAAGCAGTTAGAAAATAGTTTCAAAAAACCTGTGAAAAAACGGTAGATATATTTGGATTGAATTGTAATATGCGCTACTTTTGCACCCGCTTTCCAAGAGACGGTAAGCCTTGCAATTGACATTCTGACAGAAACGGTGTAAGAACCCTAACGTTTTTCTTTCCTTTTGCCCTAATTTCAACCAAGAATACGGCAGTCGAAAAGAAATTTGAAAAAAAACTTCCGAAACATTTGGA
>NZ_MSHA01000061.1:0-14927 GCF_001940965.1 Bacteroides sp. Phil13
TGCAACTATCCTTAAAGAAGAATATGGTATTGAACCTGCTGCTGCAGCTGTAGCTGTTGCTGCTGGTCCTGCAGCTGGTGGTGCTGCTGCCGCTGAAGAAAAGACTTCTTTTGATGTAGTATTGAAGAGCGCTGGTGCAGCTAAACTTCAGGTTGTTAAGGCCGTGAAGGAAGCTTGTGGTCTTGGCTTGAAAGAAGCTAAGGACATGGTAGACGGTGCTCCTAGCGTAGTTAAAGAAGGTTTGGCTAAAGACGAAGCAGAATCATTGAAGAAAACATTGGAAGAAGCTGGAGCTGAAGTTGAACTTAAATAACATTAGCCTGTAAATCAGGTAATTCGGTTAAGAACCCTTCTGAAGAGGGTTCTTAACCTTTTTGTGTATATATTTAAAATTAAGTTCTACAAATCCATTAACAGATGTCTTCAAATACTGTAAACCAAAGAATTAATTTTGCTTCGACTAAAAATCCACTTGAATATCCGGATTTTTTGGAAGTACAATTGAAGTCATTCAAAGACTTTTTACAACTGGATACCCCACCCGAAAAGCGTAAGAACGAGGGACTGTATAAAGTATTTGCTGAAAACTTCCCCATTGCTGATACAAGAAACAATTTTGTTCTTGAGTTTTTGGACTACTATATTGATCCGCCGCGTTATACAATCGATGATTGTATAGAGCGAGGGCTTACTTATAGTGTGCCTTTGAAAGCAAAATTGAAATTATACTGTACAGATCCCGATCATGAGGATTTTGATACCGTTATTCAGGACGTATTCCTTGGTCCTATTCCTTATATGACGGATAAGGCGACTTTCGTCATAAACGGTGCGGAACGTGTGGTTGTATCTCAGCTTCACCGTTCTCCAGGCGTATTCTTCGGTCAGAGCGTACATGCTAATGGTACCAAACTTTATTCTGCCCGTATCATTCCGTTTAAAGGTTCATGGATTGAGTTTGCTACTGATATTAACAATGTCATGTATGCGTACATTGACCGTAAGAAGAAGTTACCCGTTACTACTTTGCTGAGAGCTATCGGTTTTGAGAATGATAAGGATATTCTTGAAATTTTCAATTTGGCCGAAGACATTAAAGTCAATAAGACGAATCTCAAAAGAGTGCTGGGACGTAAGTTAGCGGCTCGTGTATTGAAAACATGGATTGAGGATTTTGTAGACGAAGATACCGGTGAAGTTGTTTCTATTGAGCGTAATGAGGTTGTTATAGACCGTGAAACAGTTATCGAACCGGAACATGTTGATATTATTTTAGAGTCAGGCGTTCAAAACATTCTTGTGCACAAGGAAGAACCGAATCAATCTGACTACTCTATCATATATAATACGCTTCAGAAAGACCCGAGTAACTCAGAAAAAGAAGCAGTACTGTATATCTATCGTCAGTTGCGTAATGCAGACCCAGCCGATGATGCCAGTGCACGTGAAGTTATCAACAATCTGTTCTTCTCTGAAAAGAGATATGACTTGGGTGATGTAGGCCGTTACAGAATCAACAAGAAGTTGAACCTGACGACTGATATGGACGTGCGCGTTCTGACCAAGGAAGATATCATTGAGATTATCAAGTATCTGATTGAGTTGATTAACTCAAAAGCTGATGTGGATGATATTGACCACTTGAGTAACCGTCGTGTGCGTACTGTAGGTGAGCAATTGTCTAACCAGTTTGCAATAGGTTTGGCTCGTATGTCACGTACGATCCGTGAGCGTATGAATGTGCGCGATAATGAAGTGTTTACTCCGATTGACTTGATTAACGCCAAGACTATTTCTTCCGTAATCAACTCATTCTTCGGAACGAATGCTTTGTCCCAGTTTATGGACCAGACGAATCCGCTGGCTGAAATTACGCATAAGCGTCGTATGTCTGCCCTCGGTCCTGGTGGTTTGTCGCGTGAGCGTGCCGGATTTGAGGTACGTGACGTTCACTATACTCACTACGGTCGTCTTTGTCCGATTGAAACACCGGAAGGACCGAACATTGGTTTGATCTCTTCTTTGTGTGTGTTCGCTAAGATTAATGTGCTTGGTTTTATTGAAACTCCGTATCGTAAGGTTGAAAATGGTAAAGTAGACCTTTCTGATGCAGGTTTGGCATACTTGACTGCGGAAGAAGAAGAAGCTAAAATTATTGCTCAGGGTAATGCTCCGTTGAATGATGATGGTACTTTCATTCGTGATAAAGTAAAGGCTCGTCAGGATGCTGACTATCCGGTTGTAACTCCGGATGAAGTAGAACTGATGGACGTATCTCCTCAGCAGATTGCTTCTATTGCTGCATCTTTGATTCCTTTCTTGGAACATGATGATGCTAACCGTGCATTGATGGGTTCGAACATGATGCGCCAGGCAGTTCCTTTGTTGAAGAGTGAAGCTCCTATTGTAGGTACAGGTATCGAACGTCAGTTGGTACGCGATTCTCGGACGCAGATTACTGCTGAAGGTGATGGTGTGATTGACTTTGTGGATGCTACCACTATCCGTATTTTGTACGATCGTACGGAAGACGAGGAATTTGTAAGTTTTGAACCGGCTTTGAAAGAATACCGTATTCCGAAATGGCGTCGTACAAACCAGAATATGACGATTGACCTTCGTCCTATTTGTGAAATTGGCCAGCGTGTAACGAAGGGGCAGATTCTGACAGAAGGTTATTCTACGGAAAATGGTGAGTTGGCTTTGGGTAAGAACCTTTTGGTAGCTTACATGCCGTGGAAGGGTTATAACTATGAGGATGCTATCGTATTGAACGAACGTGTGGTTCGTGAAGATATATTGACTTCAATTCATGTGGAAGAATATTCACTGGAGGTTCGTGAAACGAAACGTGGTATGGAAGAATTGACTTCCGATATTCCGAATGTGAGTGAAGAAGCTACTAAAGATTTGGATGAAAATGGTATCGTACGTGTAGGTGCTCGCATCCAACCGGGTGATATTTTGATTGGTAAGATAACACCGAAAGGTGAGTCTGATCCGTCGCCGGAAGAAAAATTGCTTCGTGCTATTTTCGGTGATAAGGCAGGTGATGTGAAAGATGCTTCTTTGAAAGCTTCTCCTTCTTTGAAGGGTGTTGTTATCGACAAGCGTTTGTTCTCACGTGTAATCAAGAGCCGTAGCTCCAAATTGGCAGATAAGGCCTTGTTGCCGAAGATTGATGATGAATTCGATGCAAAAGTTGCTGATTTAAGAGGTGTCTTGATTAGAAAACTATTGAAGTTGACAGAAAATTATGTGTCGGAGGGTGTGAAAGATTATATGGGTGCTGATATTATCTCAAAAGGTGCAAAATTTTCTCCTTCTGATTTCGGTGATCTGGACTTTACTTCAATTCAGTTGAGTAACTGGACGAATGACGACCGTATCAACGGTATGATTCGTGATTTGGTGATGAACTTCATCAAGAAATATAAGGAACTGGATGCCGAACTGAAACGTAAGAAGTTTGCTATCACTATTGGTGATGAACTTCCTGCTGGTATCATTCAGATGGCGAAAGTCTATATTGCTAAGAAACGTAAGATCGGTGTAGGTGATAAGATGGCAGGTCGTCACGGTAACAAGGGTATTGTTTCCCGCGTTGTTCGTCAGGAAGATATGCCGTTCCTCGCTGATGGTACTCCGGTAGATATTGTATTGAATCCGTTGGGTGTACCTTCTCGTATGAACATTGGTCAGATATTTGAGGCTGTATTAGGTCGTGCCGGTAAGAATTTGGGTGTTAAGTTTGCAACTCCTATTTTTGATGGTGCTACATTGGATGACTTGAATGAGTGGACTGACAAGGCTGGTTTGCCACGTTATGGTAAGACTAAATTGTATGATGGTGGTACGGGTGAGCCGTTTGACCAGCATGCTACGGTTGGTGTTACCTATATGTTGAAGTTGGGTCACATGGTTGAAGATAAGATGCACGCACGTTCTATCGGTCCGTACTCTCTGATTACTCAACAGCCGTTGGGTGGTAAGGCACAGTTCGGTGGTCAGCGTTTCGGAGAAATGGAAGTTTGGGCGCTTGAGGCATTTGGTGCTGCGCACATCCTGCAGGAAATCTTGACTATCAAATCCGATGACGTTGTTGGCCGTTCTAAAGCTTATGAAGCAATTGTGAAGGGTGAACCGATGCCGCAACCTGGTATTCCTGAATCACTCAATGTATTGTTGCATGAGTTGAGAGGTCTGGGCCTTAGCATCAATCTGGAATAAATCTATAATTAATAGTTGGGGGTGATAATCTATCTGCTCTCAACTATTAATTGTCAATATTCAATTGTCAATTTTCAATTATATATAATAAAGTATGGCTTTTAGAAAAGATAACAAGATAAAGAGTAATTTCTCGAAGATCTCTATTGGTTTGGCTTCTCCGGAAGAAATCCTTGAGAATTCGAGTGGTGAAGTTTTAAAGCCTGAAACTATCAACTATCGTACGTATAAGCCTGAACGTGACGGTTTGTTCTGTGAGCGCATTTTTGGTCCTATCAAGGATTATGAATGTCATTGCGGTAAGTACAAACGTATCCGTTACAAAGGTATTGTCTGCGACCGTTGTGGTGTGGAAGTGACAGAGAAAAAAGTACGTCGTGAGCGTATGGGACACATTCAGTTGGTTGTGCCGGTAGCTCATATCTGGTATTTCCGCTCACTTCCTAACAAGATTGGTTATTTGTTGGGTCTTCCTACAAAGAAACTTGATTCTATTATTTATTATGAGCGTTATGTGGTAATCCAGGCTGGTGTGATGTCAGGTGAGATTGCTGAATATGATTTGCTCTCGGAAGAAGAATATCTGGATTTGATGGAGAAGTTGCCGAAAGACAATCAATTCCTGGAAGATTCAGATCCTAATAAATTCATAGCTAAGATGGGTGCTGAAGCCATTTATGACTTGCTGGCCCGTCTGGATTTGGATGCATTGTCTTATGAATTGCGTCACCGTGCTGGTAACGACGCTTCTCAACAACGTAAGAATGAGGCTTTGAAGCGTCTTCAGGTTGTTGAATCATTCCGTGCATCTCGTGGACGTAATAAGCCGGAATGGATGATCGTACGTATTGTACCGGTTATCCCACCCGAACTTCGTCCATTGGTTCCGTTAGATGGTGGTCGTTTCGCTACTTCTGATTTGAATGACCTTTATCGTCGTGTAATTATTCGTAATAATCGTCTGAAGAGACTTATTGAGATCAAAGCTCCTGAAGTAATTTTGCGTAATGAAAAACGTATGTTGCAGGAAGCTGTTGATTCTTTGTTCGATAACTCACGTAAATCCAGTGCAGTAAAAACGGATGCTAACCGTCCTTTGAAATCTCTTTCTGATAGTTTGAAAGGTAAGCAAGGTCGTTTCCGTCAGAACCTGTTGGGTAAACGTGTTGACTATTCTGCACGTTCGGTAATCGTTGTAGGTCCGGAATTAAGAATGGGTGAATGCGGTATTCCTAAATTAATGGCAGCTGAACTGTACAAACCGTTCATTATACGTAAGTTGATTGAACGTGGTATTGTGAAGACCGTGAAGAGTGCCAAGAAGATTGTAGATCGTAAAGAAGCTGTTATCTGGGATATTCTGGAACATGTAATGAAAGGTCATCCGGTACTGTTGAACCGTGCACCGACATTGCACCGTTTGGGTATTCAGGCGTTCCAGCCTAAGATGATTGAAGGAAAAGCTATTCAGTTGCACCCGTTGGCATGTACGGCTTTCAATGCCGACTTTGACGGTGACCAGATGGCTGTTCACTTGCCGTTGAGCAATGAAGCTGTTCTGGAGGCTCAGATGTTGATGCTTCAATCTCATAATATTTTGAACCCGGCGAATGGTGCTCCTATTACTGTGCCTTCTCAGGATATGGTGCTTGGTTTGTACTACATTACTAAATTACGTAAGGGTGCAAAAGGCGAAGGCTTGATATTCTATGGTCCGGAAGAAGCCTTGATTGCTTACAATGAGGGTAAAGTTGATATTCATGCTCCGATCAGCGTTGTTGTGAAGGATGTGGACGAGAATGGAAACGTTGTTGACGTAATGATGCATGACACTTCTGTAGGTCGTGTAATTGTTAACGAAATTGTTCCCCCTGAAGCTGGTTATATCAATACCATTATTTCTAAGAAATCACTTCGTGATATTATTAGTGATGTAATTAAGGTATGTGGTGTGGCTAAAGCTGCCGACTTCCTCGATGGTATTAAGAATTTAGGTTATCAAATGGCCTTTAAGGGTGGTTTGTCATTCAACTTGGGTGATATTATCATTCCGGAACAAAAAGAGGCATTGGTACAGAAAGGATATGATGAAGTTGAGCAGGTTATCAACAACTATAACATGGGTTTCATTACCAATAATGAACGTTACAATCAGGTGATCGATATTTGGACTCATGTTAATTCAGAGTTGTCTAATATATTGATGAAGACCATTTCGAGTGATGATCAAGGGTTCAATGCTGTATATATGATGTTGGATTCTGGTGCCCGTGGTTCTAAAGAACAGATTCGTCAGTTGTCTGGTATGCGTGGTTTGATGGCAAAACCGCAGAAGGCAGGTGCAGAGGGTGGTCAGATTATTGAAAACCCGATTCTTTCAAACTTTAAGGAAGGCCTTTCGGTGTTGGAGTACTTTATCTCTACCCACGGTGCCCGTAAAGGTTTGGCAGATACGGCGTTGAAAACGGCTGATGCCGGATATTTGACTCGTCGTCTGGTTGACGTATCTCATGATGTGATTATTAATGAAGAAGACTGCGGTACGCTCCGTGGATTGGTTTGTACAGACTTGAAGAATAATGATGAAATCATTGCTACATTGTATGAGCGTATCCTTGGCCGTGTATCTGTACATGATATTGTTCATCCTACAACAGGTGAATTGCTGGTTGCAGGTGGTGAAGAAATAACCGAAGAAGTTGCTAAGAAGATTCAGGATTCTCCGATTGAAAGTGTTGAAATACGTTCTGTATTGACTTGTGAATCGAAGAAGGGTGTTTGTGCAAAATGTTATGGGCGTAATCTTGCAACGAGCCAGATGGTTCAGAGAGGTGAGGCTGTTGGTGTAATTGCTGCACAGTCTATCGGTGAGCCGGGTACGCAGTTGACGTTGCGTACTTTCCACGCCGGTGGTACGGCTGCCAATATTGCAGCCAATGCAAGTATCACAGCTAAGAATCCGGCACGTCTGGAATTTGAAGAACTTCGTACTGTAGATGTGGTAGATGAAGCAGGCGAACCGGCAAAGGTTGTAGTAGGTCGTTTGGCTGAAGTACGCTTTGTGGATGTGAATACTGGTATTGTTCTTTCTACTCATAATGTACCTTATGGTTCTACTCTTTATGCAGCTGATGGTGAGGTCGTAGAAAAAGGTAAGATGATTGCCCGCTGGGATCCGTTCAACGCTGTTATTATAACAGAAGCTACAGGTAGGATTGAGTTTGAAGGTGTTATTGAGAATGTTACCTATAAGGTAGAATCTGATGAGTCTACCGGTCTGCGCGAAATTATCATCATCGAGTCTAAGGATAAGACGAAAGTTCCGACAGCTCACATTATGACAGAAGATGGTGACTTGATTCGTACATATAACCTCCCTGTGGGTGGTCACGTTGTTGTCGAAAACAAGCAAAAGGTAAAAGCCGGTGAAGTTATCGTGAAAATACCTCGTGCAGTTGGTAAGGCTGGTGATATCACGGGTGGTCTTCCACGTGTAACAGAGTTGTTTGAAGCTCGTAATCCGTCTAATCCTGCTGTTGTTTCTGAAATCGATGGTGAGGTTACAATGGGTAAGGTTAAACGTGGTAATCGTGAAATAGTTGTAACTTCTAAGACTGGTGAAGTTAAGAAGTATCTGGTACCGTTGTCAAAACAGATTCTGGTACAAGAGAACGACTATGTACGCGCTGGAACTCCATTGTCTGACGGTGCTACAACTCCTGCTGATATTCTTGCTATTAAAGGTCCTACGGCTGTGCAGGAATATATCGTAAATGAGGTACAGGATGTATATCGTCTGCAGGGTGTGAAGATTAATGATAAGCACTTTGAAATTATAGTTCGCCAGATGATGCGTAAAGTTGAAATCGATGAACCGGGCGATACTCGCTTCCTGGAACAACAGGTCGTGGATAAGTTGGAGTTCATGGAAGAAAATGATCGTATTTGGGGTAAGAAGGTGGTTGTTGATGCTGGTGATTCTCAGAATTTGCAGCCGGGACAGATTGTTACTGCTCGCAAATTACGTGATGAAAACAGTATGCTAAAACGCCGTGACTTGAAACCAGTTGAAGTGCGTGATGCTGTTCCTGCAACTTCTACTCAGATTCTTCAGGGTATAACTCGTGCTGCTTTGCAAACTTCAAGCTTCATGTCAGCTGCTTCATTCCAGGAAACTACAAAGGTTTTGAACGAAGCTGCTATTAATGGTAAGATTGATAAGTTGGAAGGTATGAAAGAGAACGTTATCTGCGGTCACTTGATACCTGCCGGTACTGGTCAACGTGAATATGAAAAGATAATTGTTGGCTCTAAAGAGGAATATGATCGTATTCTTGCAAATAAGAAAACGGTTCTTGATTATAACTCAATGGATGTTGAAGAATAATATGTAATAAATACAGTCAATTGATTATTAAATAGGAAAGAGGAGATGTCTTTAAAAGGATGTCTCCTCTTTTGTTTTTGGAATAAAATATAATTCTTACCTTTGAATATTTAAATTCTAAACGTAAAGTGAAAATGGAAAATCAGGAAATGAATAATCAATTACAAATTGAACTGAAAGAAGATATTGCGCAGGGGATATATGCCAATTTAGCTGTGATTACACACTCCAGCTCTGAGTTTATTGTTGATTTTGTACGGGTGATGCCGGGAATGCCTAAAGCTGGTGTAAAATCCCGTATTGTGTTGGCACCGGAGCATGCTAAGAGACTATTGCGTGCTTTGGAAGAAAATATTGGTAAATATGAGCGTACATTTGGTACTATCAGGTTGTTGGATGAACAACCAATTCCGCCTATGACGAATGTCAAAGGGGAAGCTTGAAATTAAAAAAAAACTTGTAGTGCATTGATTATTCAAATATTATTCGTATTTTTGCAGCCCAAAAGTGTATAGCTACGAAATTAATATAACAATAATATATAATTAAAAACAATTAAAATGCCTACAATTCAGCAATTAGTAAGAAAAGGACGCGAGGTGTTGGTGGAGAAAAGTAAATCACCGGCTCTTGATTCATGTCCTCAAAGACGTGGCGTTTGCGTGAGAGTGTATACAACCACTCCGAAAAAGCCGAATTCTGCAATGCGTAAAGTTGCACGTGTACGTTTGACCAATGGTAAAGAGGTGAACTCTTACATTCCGGGAGAAGGACACAACTTGCAGGAACACTCTATTGTATTAGTACGTGGTGGTCGTGTTAAGGACCTTCCGGGTGTACGTTATCACATTGTTCGTGGTACATTGGATACTGCAGGTGTTGCAGGTCGTACTCAAAGACGTTCTAAATACGGAACTAAGCGTCCGAAACCAGGACAGCAAGCTACACCGGCTAAGAAAAAATAATAGATAGCCCTACACTGTAAACAGTTAAATTAAAAGTAATAACTTACGTTTTAGTTTATTGGAAATGCTAAAGGTTGAGTAAATTCTCCGGAGGGGGAGTTGAAGAAGTCAAGAAGTAAACAACCAAGAACGAAAAACATTATTCTTTCAAACAAATGAGAAAAGCAAAACCAAAAAAACGCGTTATCCTGCCGGATCCCGTGTTTAATGATCAAAAGGTTTCAAAATTCGTAAACCATCTGATGTATGACGGAAAGAAGAATACCTCTTATGAAATCTTCTACGCCGCTTTGGAAACAGTAAAAGCAAAACTTCCTAACGAAGAAAAGTCTGCCCTTGAAATTTGGAAAAAGGCTTTGGATAATGTAACTCCGCAAGTTGAGGTTAAATCTCGTCGTGTAGGTGGTGCTACATTTCAGGTCCCGACTGAAATACGTCCGGATCGTAAGGAGTCAGTATCAATGAAAAACCTGATTATTTTTGCTCGCAAGCGTGGTGGTAAATCAATGGCTGATAAGTTAGCTGCTGAGATCATGGATGCGTATAATGAACAAGGTGGTGCTTACAAACGTAAAGAAGATATGCATAGAATGGCTGAAGCTAACCGTGCATTTGCTCATTTTAGATTCTAATACTATAAGAATAACCGATAGATTAAAAACTTAAAGTAAAAGGAATTAAAAAATGGCTAAGCAAGATTTACATTTGACGCGTAATATTGGTATCATGGCTCACATCGATGCCGGAAAAACAACTACCTCTGAACGTATCCTGTTCTATACGGGTTTGACTCACAAAATTGGAGAAGTACATGATGGTGCTGCTACAATGGACTGGATGGCACAGGAGCAAGAACGTGGTATTACTATCACCTCTGCTGCTACTACAACTCGTTGGAAATATGCAGGTGATACTTATAAAATCAACTTGATTGATACTCCGGGACACGTTGACTTTACTGCTGAAGTAGAGCGCTCTTTGCGTATCTTGGATGGTGCTGTTGCTGCATACTGTGCAGTAGGTGGAGTTGAACCGCAGTCTGAGACTGTATGGCGCCAGGCTGATAAATATAATGTGCCACGTATTGCTTATGTGAACAAAATGGACCGTTCGGGTGCTGACTTCTTTGAGGTTGTGCGCCAGATGAAGGCTGTTTTGGGAGCTAATCCGTGTCCGATAGTTATTCCTATTGGCGCTGAGGAATCTTTTAAAGGTCTGGTGGATCTTATTAAGATGAAAGCTATTTATTGGCATGATGAAACAATGGGCGCTGACTATACAGTGGAAGAAATTCCTGCTAATCTGGTAGGCGAAGCTAACGAGTGGAGAGACAAAATGCTTGAGAAAGTGGCGGAGTTTGACGATGCTTTGATGGAGAAATATTTTGATGATCCTTCTACTATTACAGAAGAAGAAGTATTGAGAGCTCTTCGCAATGCTACAGTGCAGATGGCAGTTGTTCCGATGTTGTGTGGCTCTTCATTTAAGAACAAGGGCGTACAGACTTTGCTTGACTATGTTTGTGCATTCTTGCCGTCTCCATTGGATACAGAAAATGTAGTTGGTACAAATCCTGACACAGGGGCTGAAGAAGATCGTAAGCCTAGTGATGACGAAAAAACTTCTGCTTTAGCATTTAAGATTGCAACTGACCCTTATGTAGGTCGTTTGACTTTCTTCCGTGTTTATTCGGGTAAAATAGAAGCAGGCTCTTATATTTACAACTCTCGTTCTGGTAAGAAAGAACGTGTATCTCGTTTGTTCCAGATGCACTCAAACAAGCAGAATCCGGTTGAAGTTATTGGTGCTGGTGATATTGGTGCAGGTGTTGGTTTCAAAGATATTCATACTGGTGATACCTTGTGTGATGAAGATGCACCGATTGTATTGGAATCTATGGATTTCCCGGAACCGGTTATTGGTATTGCGGTAGAACCAAAGACTCAGAAGGATATGGACAAGCTGTCTAACGGTTTGGCTAAATTGGCTGAAGAAGATCCGACGTTTACTGTGAAAACTGATGAGCAGACTGGCCAGACGGTTATTTCTGGTATGGGTGAGCTTCACTTGGATATTATTATTGACCGTCTGAAACGTGAGTTTAAGGTAGAATGTAACCAAGGTAAGCCTCAGGTTAACTACAAGGAAGCTATTACGAAGACAGTTAACTTGCGTGAAGTTTATAAGAAGCAGTCTGGTGGTCGTGGTAAATTTGCTGATATTATAGTAAATATCGGTCCGGTTGATGAAGACTTTACTCAAGGAGGCTTGCAGTTTATTGATGAAGTGAAAGGTGGTAATATTCCTAAAGAATTCATTCCATCTGTACAAAAGGGATTCACTACTGCAATGAAGAATGGTGTACTAGCTGGTTATCCTTTGGATTCACTGAAGGTGACATTGCTTGATGGTTCTTTCCACCCGGTTGACTCTGATCAATTGTCGTTTGAGATCTGTGCTATCCAAGCATATAAGAGTGCTTGTGCTAAGGCAGGTCCTGTACTTATGGAGCCTATCATGAAACTGGAAGTTGTAACTCCGGAAGAAAATATGGGTGATGTGATCGGTGACTTGAATAAGCGCCGTGGTCAGGTAGAAGGCATGGAATCAAGTCGTTCAGGTGCTCGTATTGTAAAAGCTATGGTTCCGTTGGCAGAAATGTTTGGTTATGTAACGGCTTTGCGTACTATAACTTCTGGTCGTGCTACTTCATCAATGGTTTATTCTCATCATGCTCAAGTTTCTAACTCTATTGCTAAGGCAGTATTGGAAGAAGTAAAGGGACGTGCTGATTTACTCTAAAATACTTAGAATCCGTAGGCTAGCGAATGACTCTTAGCCTACGGAATTTTATCTTATTATAACTTTAATAATTAATCAAACTAATGAGTCAAAAAATTAGAATTAAATTGAAATCTTACGACCACAACTTGGTTGACAAGTCAGCTGAGAAGATTGTAAGAACGGTGAAGGCAACGGGCGCCATCGTTAGCGGTCCGATTCCTCTCCCTACGCACAAGCGTATCTTTACCGTGAACCGTTCGACTTTCGTAAACAAGAAGTCGCGTGAACAGTTTGAACTCTCTTCTTATAAGAGACTGATCGACATCTATAGCTCAACTGCTAAGACTGTAGACGCTCTGATGAAGTTGGAGTTACCGAGTGGTGTGGAAGTAGAAATCAAAGTTTAGTATTTAAATTTTAAGTGAAATGCCAGGATTATTAGGAAAAAAAATCGGAATGACATCCGTTTTCAGTGCCGAGGGTAAGAACGTACCATGCACTGTTATCGAAGCAGGTCCTTGTGTTGTTACTCAAGTTAAGAGTGTCGAAAAAGATGGCTATGCAGCTGTTCAGTTGGGCTTCCAGGATAAAAAGGAGAAGCATACAACTAAACCGTTGATGGGTCACTTTAAGAAGGCTGGAGTAACTCCCAAGAAACACTTGGCTGAGTTCAAAGAATTTGAAACAGAGTTAAATCTGGGTGATACTGTTACCGTAGAATTGTTTAATGACGCAACTTTTGTTGATGTTATCGGAACTTCTAAAGGTAAGGGTTTCCAAGGTGTAGTTAAAAGACATGGTTTTGGTGGTGTAGGTCAGACTACTCACGGTCAGCACAATCGTGCTCGTAAGCCGGGTTCTATCGGTGCTTGTTCATACCCTGCAAAAGTATTCAAAGGGATGCGTATGGGTGGTCAACTTGGCGGCGACAGAGTGACTGTTCAAAACTTACAGGTATTAAAGGTTCTTCCGGATCACAACCTTCTTTTGATTAAGGGGTCTGTTCCCGGTTGCAAAGGTTCAATCGTAATAATTGAGAAATAATGGAAGTTAACGTATATAACATTAAAGGTGAAGACACTGGGAGAAAGATTACGTTAAACGAATCTATCTTCGGAATTGAGCCCAACGACCACGCTATCTATTTGGACGTAAAGCAATTTATGGCTAATCAGCGTCAGGGTACACATAAATCAAAAGAAAGAAGCGAGATTAGTGGTTCTACTCGTAAGATCGGTCGTCAAAAAGGCGGCGGTGGTGCACGCCGTGGTGACATGAACTCACCGGTACTTGTCGGTGGAGCTCGTGTTTTCGGTCCTAAACCGAGAGATTACTACTTCAAGTTGAATAAAAAAGTAAAGACATTAGCTCGTAAGTCAGCTTTAGCATATAAGGCACAGAACAATGCGGTTGTTATTGTAGAAGACTTCAATTTTGAAGCTCCGAAAACGAAAGATTTTGTTGCAATGACAAAAAACCTTAAAGTTTCTGACAAAAAGCTGCTGGTAATTTTACCGGAAGCAAATAAAAATGTATATTTGTCGGCTCGTAACGTGGAAAGTGCAAATGTACAGACTCTCTCAGGATTAAATACTTACAGAGTATTGAATGCTGGGGTTGTTGTGTTTACTGAAAGCGCTCTTTCGGCTATTGACAATATCTTAATGTAAAAAGGAGGCTTAAATAATGGGAATTATTATTAAACCGTTAGTAACAGAGAAAATGACAGCGATTACAGATAAGGCGAACAATCGTTTCGGCTTTATTGTACGTCCTGATGCTAACAAATTGGAAATTAAGAGTGAAGTTGAAGCCTTATATAACGTTACGGTAGTTGATGTAAATACAGTTAAGTATGCCGGTAAAAACAAAAGCCGTTATACAAAAGCAGGTATCATCAATGGTCGTACGAATGCATATAAAAAAGCAATCGTTACGTTGAAAGAAGGAGATACTATTGATTTTTATAGCAATATTTAAAAGAAATGGCAGTACGTAAATTTAAGCCCACAACACCGGGGCAAAGACATAAAATTATTGGTACCTTTGAGGAAATTACTGCGCGGGTACCAGAAAAATCTCTTGTTTTTGGCAAGAAATCTTCAGGTGGTCGCAACAGCGAAGGTAAGATGACTATGCGCTACATTGGTGGTGGTCATAAGAAGATTATTAGAATTGTAGATTTCAAGAGAAATAAGGACGGTGTACCTGCAGTGGTTAAAACAATTGAATATGATCCGAATCGTTCGGCTCGTATCGCTTTGTTGTTTTATGCAGATGGAGAAAAAAGATATATAATTGCTCCCAATGGATTGCAAGTAGGTGCGACTTTAATGTCAGGTGAGAGTGCTGCTCCGGAAATCGGTAATGCACTTCCTCTTCAGAATATTCCGGTTGGTACTGTAATTCATAACATTGAATTACGTCCGGGTCAAGGTGCAGCTTTGGTTCGTTCAGCTGGTAATTTTGCTCAGTTGACTTCAAGAGAAGGTAAATATTGTGTTATCAAATTACCTTCAGGTGAAGTTAGACAAATACTTAGCACTTGTAAAGCTACTATC